>WRBE01000015.1 GCA_009779845.1 Oscillospiraceae bacterium | reverse complement strand
CAACTCCGCTCGTCTGTGTATGCCTCCGGCTTCGTGGTGAGGGCTATCTTGTCCCAATCCTCACCCGCAAATCTCCGCCACTTGGGACAGTCCCGCTGGTCAGGAGTGAAGAATCGAAGCCGCTCATTGAGTATGCCAAACGCAATCGCTGATATATCTCTGGATGCCGCCAGATGCCCGATGGCCTGTTGTGCTCGGTCATCCCGCAGGCGCATCTCCACCCGATTCTTCACGCCCCCGATAGAGCCGAGCGGTACACCTTGCTTCTTGGCCTGTTCGTAGGATTTCTCGTACAGACAAAAACGTATAGGGCCTTTTGGAGAGCCAACATTCATCGTATGCCCCATGTCCGAAGTCCCGGCTTCTGCTTCTTCCAACAGGCTATCAGGTAGCGTAGATGTATAGCAGTCCACCAACTGCACCCGCCCGAAGTCCACTAAGCCCTGTTTCCGCTTCTCAATCAACTCCGGGATGGAGAGCAGGCCGATGGTATCATCCACAGCAATATCCAGTCTGGTTGCTTGGCCCCCTTTCGCCAAGCAGCTATCAAAGAAATCGTACCAACTACGACTTTGCGACTGCAATATGGCCTCAAATACCCGACACCCCTTACCTCGCATTTCTAAAAATACACCTGATTGTGATTTGGGAGAAAACCGGAGGGTAATATCCCAAATCTGATACATGACGGTGTAGTTGTGATAGTTCCGCTCTTCCCGGAACATATAACCATCATTCATCTGTATACCCAGTACACTTTCCCAAATATCTTTGATGCACCCATGCTCGTCACCATCCCCGCCTGCATCTTTCACCGTGTGAGGAAAGCGGATGCTCACATAGTCAATCAACACTTCCTTGGGGCACCGTATACGCTGGCAGTCCCCGCAATCTGTCTGCTTACAATGCCGGAGTGCTGCTTGCACATGAAGCTCATGCTCAATATCCAGCCGTAGTTTTGGCGGCACATCCACCTTGCCACCCTCAATCTGGTTCAGATACACTCTTGAAATACCCACCAATTCCGCAAACGTCTCTTGTGTCAAATCAAAAGACTTGCGTTGTTCACTTACACTTATGTGCCAATTTTCTACCATACACATCATCCTTCCTGTATGTAACCACTTTACATTTTCTGTTTTCGTTGGAACCCTTGCGGTACAATGATTTCCCCCCTGTCATAGTGTGTATCTACCTGTTTTCATCCCCCCTATTAGGACACAGGGGGATGAACCGGGCGGCTTCGCCGCCCGCCGCCGTTGGCGCTTCTGCGTTGCACGCGCCACGGCGGGTCTTAGGTCAGGCAAACTGACCTTTGGACAGACTTACCCCTTGGTCAAGATGTGGACATGTTCCGTTTTCAGCCCGATGTGGTTCCTACGCTGGGCCTTGTTTGACCTTGGCGCGTTCCCTCGGTGGCTCACCCTGCCGCCATGATGACGAATGCAAAGGTGTGAGCTACCGGTATCCCATCGGCTACGGGTGCAATTTTCAAGGTGCAATTGAGAGTGTCCCTTCACTAATCACCAGAAAAAACGGCGAAAAGTTAGGGTGGTTTTCTGAATGTTTACAGAAAATTCACACCTTAATGGCCACCCCCTCACTAATCACTAGAAAAAACAGGCAAATCCGGATACCCTTTTCCAAGTGTTTACAGAAAGTTCATACTTTTATCAGGTGGAGTTATGCAGCCGGTTTGCTTAACTCTCTCACCCAACGCACTTTTTAGCCGGTTTTGGCAGAGTTATGCTTTGACAAAAATTTTTGACATACAGAAAAGCCCCATAAGGGAAGGGCCACATCCGCCTTTCCCTCATGGGGCTTGCTGTTGGTTTTGCACCCTCAGCACCGTTACGATTAACTAACCTAAAGGGCAATCCGTCACCCCTTATCCTGTCTTACACAATCAACTCGGCATCTCTCCACTTCTCCAATATGGTCGGTCAAGTCGAACGATGATAACCAATGTATCACCATCATAGAACAGTTTAACGTGTTCTTGAGCATCAAGAACCCAGACGGAATAGTTTGGTATACGAGGGAAATCGACTGTTCCATCCAAGCAAGTTGACCTTGTAAATGTCTGTCCTCCTCCCCACAACTGCACAGACACATTAGCTGCCGGAACGGTGTCCCCAGTCCAGAAGCACTCATTCAGCACTAAAACAGATATCAGGTTAGACGGATGTACAGCAACCGTAAAACTCACAGTAAACGACCGTGGTGCCACACTTGCGCCGGACACTGTGACTGTCGCTGTATATGTCCCAGGCGAAAGTCCGGTTGTTGGTCGCACTGTGAAACTGGTGCTTCCGTTTACCGCTATGCTTGGAATCGTTGTGCTGTTTACATTTGCGGCTAGATTGTTCAACTGGAAGCTACCCGGATTTGCACCCGATAATGTAACCGTAAGCTGACCTGTCGGCTGAATACCCGTGTTGTTCACTGTTCTGGTGTGAGCCGTTTGTACACCATAGCCCGCTGTTGCCACTGGGAATGTGTGGTTGCTGGTAGGTGTAAGGCCGATATTGTTGACGGTAACAGGAGCTCCACTTCTGTAGTTGATATCCATGTTATTGAGCGGATGGTTTGCATTAGGTACGCTCGATGATGTTGCCAAGATTCTTGTTGCCGCACTTGCATTCGATGGCGGCATGAACGCACCTCGGCTCGCTACATTATCGGAGAAAATCACACCATTATGGATGTTTAGCATCGGCAAAGAATTTGCAGGCAAGGGGTTTACCGTCAAAGTAGATGCACCTGCAAAAATTGCACCGCCATCGCCTGTTGTATGGTTGTTTTGCAAAGTACCGCCCGTTATCGTGAGTGCATTTGCCGCCGTTGCCGAGACACGTATACCGCCGCCGTTCGTTGTAGCGGTGTTACCTTGGATTGTGCCACCAGACATAGTAAACACGCCATTGGCACCAACATCTACGCCGCCACCATTGGCCGCACGGTTATTTAGGATGGCAGCATTCCCTTGCATATTGAATCGCCCATTGACCAATACACCACCACGATTAGTTGTGCCACCGGGAGATGCTCCACCGCTTAACGTGATATTTTGTCCCAGTGTTAATGTGCCACCAGAAGATACAGTGAAGTGTCGTTGGTTGTTCGTCTGTGTCAATACCCTAAAAGCATACCATGAGTCACCTTGTAACAGTACATTTGCATGATTTTGGACTGTATGTGCTGCGTTTGGTAACGTAATATTACTTGAGATGATCAATGTCTTTTGTGGGTTATTTGCTGTGAGGGTGGGGGCTGAGCTAAGACCCCGTTGCAGTCCGGCGACCGAACTAACTGCACGCACCAAATTCTGGTTTCGTGTGCCATTATTCCGAATCTGACTACTACCTGACATAGAGAAGATTGCAGCCTCCGCAAGATGCACACCATCGCCTGCACTACCCGCTACATTGCCTTCAATAATACCGCCGGACATATTGAACACACCCGTAGCGGAAACACCCACACCACCGCCAGTGGCTGCCCGGTTATTTTGAATGATGGAACCCGCCTGCATATTGAACGTACCATTAACTAGTACACCGCCGCGATTAGTTATACCGCCCGGAGATGTGCCACCACTCAAAGTGATATTGTTCCCCAATGTCAAACTTGCACCATTGCTAATTGTGAAATGGCGGCTATTGGCGATCGTCTGTGTTAATGTGCGTCTAGTTGCATTGGAACTCACAAGGGTGATGTTTCGATTTGCTGGAATTGTAATTCCGCTACCAGTGGCTTGGATGTCACCTGAAATTTGGATTGTAGTTGGAACATTCGCCGGTGCCGCATTGATGGCATCTCGGAGTGTGTCCCATAGGCTAGGCATTACCGTAAAACTCACCGTAAATGACTGCGCTACAACGCTTGCTCCAGATACAGTCACTGTTGCTGTATGTGTCCCCGCTGCAAGCCCGGCCCTCGGTCGCACTGTGAAAGTTCTTGTTGTATTCCCTACCGGGATACTCGCCAATGACGTTGTATTTAGCGTAAAGCTATTTGTATGTGTTCCCGACAGTGCCACTGTAAGATTTCCGGTCGGTTGATTTCCTGTATTTGATACTGCTATGCTCCGTGCCGCTGGGGCAGTGTAAGGGATTGTGGCTGTCGGGAAAGTGTGATTATTTGCAGGGTTGAGGCTGATGCCAAATGTAGCCGCAGGGGCATTCACCGTAAATGATACAGTAAATGATTGCGTCGCAACATTTACCCCGGATACAGTCACTGTTGCTGTATGTGTCCCCGCCGTAAGCCCGGTACGTGGTCGCACCGTGAAGGTGCCCCTTCCACCGACCGATAAACTGTCAACGGTGACGCTGTGTATGCCCGCAGCTACATTGTTCAGTTGGAAGCTGGCTTGATTCGCACCAGACAGTGTGACCGTAAGATGGTCTGTTGCCCGGTTCCCTGCGTTGATTACTGTTCTTGTGTGAGTCGACTGCGTACCGTATCCCACAGTCGCCGCCGGGAACGTGTGGTTATTTGCAGGGCTAAGGCTGATATTGGCGCTTCCGCCGAGAGCGTGTAGACTTTGAATACTACGCATGTATCTATGAATCATGGTAGCAGTTTCTGAACGCATAACAGGAAGAAGAGGTGCTAGAGTAGTCGGTGTTGTCCCGGTTATAATATCTGAGCCAACCGCCCAAGCCATCGCATCTGTCGCCCAGTCACTGATATTATGCCGATCAGTGAATCGGTTTAAATCATTGCTGCCAGATGGTGAGCGTGCATTCCGATACGTCTCATAACGGAACAGCATTGTCGCCAATTGCTCGCGTGTAATATTGCCATAGGGATCAAATCGATTGTTCCCAACGCCTTCTATGATACCTCTTGCACTCGCCCAAGCCACATAGTTGCGATACCAGTCGCGGGTCAAATCGGTAAAGTTATGAGAGATATTACGAGGAATTGTGTCGCCACGTATTACCTCATGCATCCGACCCAACAGCACGGCAAAAGATGCTCGATTTATGTTAATATTCGGTGAAAAGTTCCCATATCCGGTACCGAGCATAATACCATCTCCGGCAACCAAAGAAATGTAGCCATGCGCCCAATGGCTAGGCGGAACATCGATGAAGGTGGGAAGCACATTAAAACCCACCTGAAACGATTGGGTTAGGCGGTTTCCGTCGCTTACCGTTACCGTTGTCCTGTGTATTCCTGATGCAAGCCCGGTGCGTGGTACTACTGTGAAATTCTGTGTTGCACCTATCGCAAGGCTCGGAATGGATGTTCTGTTAAGTGTAAAGCTACTTGCATTTGTGCCGGATAACGCAACAGTGAGATTTCCTGTTGGCCGATTGCCTGTATTGAAAACGGTCACGCTATGAGGAGTTTGAGCACCATAGCCCACATTTGCCGCCGGGAATGTGTGGCGCCCCGATGGTGTAAGAGTGAATGGAAAATCCAACGCAAACCGCACCGCCCTGTACGCATTTAAGCGGCCACCGGTGCAACTGATATCTTCAAGTGCAGGAAATGTATCCACTGTTGACAATATAATTGCTCTTTTTTGTTGCGGGGACAAATCAGGATTTGCACTCATAGCCAATGCCGCAACCCCAGCTACGTATGGGGCGGCCATCGAGGTGCCATCCATGGCAATATAGCCATCTCGGTGTGTACTAAGAATGTTTGTGCCAGGGGCGAATATATGAGTGCTGGTTGATCCCACGTCGGAAAAATTTGATCGATTGTCATTGATGTCTGTTGATCCAACCACAATTACATTCGGAAATCCAAAAAATTTTGGATTGTTGTTGGTATTTGACCAACCATTTCCTGCTGCTTGGATAAACAAACCTGAATAGACCGCAACCGCGTCACGAATAGCCTGATTTTCTGTATCATTAGTACCAATCTCTAAACTGGCATTAAGGATTGGAATGTTGTTTACCCTTGCGTGATTCACAGCCATTACCACAGGAGCCCTTCCCAAAGGTCCCCAGACACTAGCTTCGAGTGCCCTCAACGAAACGAGCTGCACATCCCAATTTGCCCCGGCAATTCCTATGCCGTTATTGCCTTCTGCCCCAATAATACCAGCCACATGAGTGCCGTGCCCATTTGAATCAACTAAACCATTAGTATTTGCCCCGGAAAAGTCTCTGCTCAACTGAGCGTTTACACGATTTCTTAAATCTTCATGGCTTCCATTGATTCCAGTGTCTATTACTCCAACGATTATGGAAGAACATCCGGTTGTAATGTCCCATGCTCTCGGCAGGTCAATCTTATCAATTGCCCACTGCTCACCCAGTCTGGGATCATTAGGCGTCGTGCTGAAAAGTGCTTTTCCTCCTGTGTAGTTTGGTCCGGCATGCCGAACATCCTCGCGTTGCTCAAGTATACTAATAGCTCGCAGAACATTTTCTTTGCCCGGTTCTGTCAGCGTGATGAGTAAGATTCTTCTAAATTTATCAACATTGACCAAGGTGTTTTCTTCAGCTACTATTCTGACCGTCTCATAGTATCTAATTGCCTCATATGTAGCAGAAGATATTTGCCCTTCCGTGATATTTCGATTTGCCATATCTCTATGTGCCATGGTTTCCATGTTGTCCTGCGCTGTCCACACCGGCTCAACATAACTATATTCATTGACAGACAACCTATTCAAGTCTTCGACCTTCGCAGCACCAATATCTCTAAAGTCCCTTGCTGTAAAATCTCTGTTGTTTCTGCTTGCTTCTGTGGTAAGGATAACGATTACAGAATCGTCCCTAAAGTCGTCATCGAGGGTTGCTGTAGAGAAAATTTGCTCATCGGGCATCATAAAGTTTATGTCACCTATCATAACGGGCGAAAGCTCCGTATCGGGGTTATCTCTCCCAACAGAAAATGCTACCCCTGATACAGAAACAAGCAACATAACGCATACTAGCACAAAACAGAACACTTTTTTCATTTCTCTCAACATGGTTAATGTCTCCTTTATCGTTTGTTTTTTGTGTCTTTAATGGGAAATATAGACTTGGATGCCTATTTAGCTACTGCGTTGCCGGCTGTCATTTACCAGAAGTTCAAAACGAAAATGGATATGACCAATATCTTCTGCTGTTAATAAGCCCAGTTCATATGCACTTGGTAAAACAACATCGAAGCCGCTTTTCCCCGATAGAGTATAAAATGCACCATCATTCCAAACCAATATACGTAGACTGGACTGATAGAAAAATATATGTCCGGCCACTTCTTCACTCCACGCAATAGTTAGCGGTCCCGGACCAAAATATAGAGCGACGCTGCCGTTATATGTCCCCAAATAGGGCTCAATCCAAACCTTGTCGAGGTGATAAACATTAAAAGCAATTTGAAAATCCTGTCTTATCCTTGTCTCCAGTTCCGGACACAACGGCTCTAGTTCATCCGAATGCGTAAAATGTTCAACAAACCGCATCAACAGCGTTGCGGCTTCCGCTCTGGTCGCATTGCCGTTCGGGTTTAATGCCCCTGCATCAGTGCCACGCATAAACTGATGATACACGGCCCATTCCATTTCCACCCTCGCCCAATGGCTAATTCGATTTGCATCCGGGAAGTCTAAGGTCACGCTGGATGAAAGCGTCACATCATGGCCTTGGTCTGCGGCAAAGCGATATAAAATCGTTGCCATTTGCTCACGGGTGATATTGGACATAGGCGCAAACCGTCCACCGCCAACGCCTTGCACGACACCGTTGCTGTGCGCCCAAATGACAGCATCCGAATACCACCGCCCCGGTGCGACATCGCTGAATACTTCTTCAAATGAAACCGCAGGCTCTCCGGCCATGCGATACAAAATCGTCACAGCCATAGCGCGGGAGAAAGCAAGGTTCGGCGCAAAGGTGGTAGTGGACGTGCCCTGCATGAAGCCCTGCTCGACCATAAAGCCGATAGCATCACGCGCCCAGTGACCCGCTACATCGGTAAAAGGCAGGCCTGCGGACTGGGGTTCGGCAAGTTCATCCTTTGTAGCCGCAATGCTTGGCACCAGCCCAATCGCCAGACAAACAACCACCAACAAACAGACAACACGCTTGGGACAATACTTACTTGAACGCATAAAAACCACTCTCTTACTTGTAATGTATTATAGACCATACTACTATATCATCTAAATATCTACAAAGTCAACAACCTTTTGAAAATATATCCATCAATTTTCGGCGTTTTCATTATTCATGCTTCAAGTATGGTGAGCAACTGAACATTTAACTGTAGGCAATGTGAGTTTTATAGATGCGTTTGATTAGTAAAGCGACAAGCAATTAGTACGTAGCTAAAAAAACAAGGTGCGAATATTTTTCACACCTTGCCTATAGTTGTAGGTTAACTCCTGTTTTCGAGATTGTATTTTTCTGTTGTACATTGTACAGTAATATCAAGAAGCAAAAGAAACATAGGGGCTGCGCCCCTATGTACCCGCAAGGTCAAAGGCAAAGGTAGAGACCGTTTTCATGTTATACTCTGTGCTGGCGACAGGAGTCCCCTACCAGAAGTCCGGTTGCCTCGGAACCTACAAGGGCGTTTTTCGCCGCCAGTAGGGTGTTCTATTGGAATGCGCTCAAAAACGGAAGTCATATACTACCCATTCATGAGCACATTCCAATAGCACATCCATCCGGCGGCCCCACTGCCCTTGACCATTGGAGTTTCGAGTACTATTACATCCGGCTAGAGGGCTTTGGCGATAGTGCGGAGTATAAGGTGCGAAACCGTCGTCACTCTGCCCTTGACCCTAGCGGGTACATAGGGGCGCAGCCCCTATGTTTCTTTTGCTTCTTTGCGAAATGGCAAAGATGGCCCGTCCGGCAGGACATACACGTTGGCGGTGCACGCCGAGATAAAATCGGCGCAAGCCGAAAGAAAAGCCAAGGGCCGGGACGCGCAGGGGCACGTCCCCTACAAAGAACAGGTCAAAGAACAAACCAAACGGCACGGCTAAACACATAGCCGTGCCGTTGCTCATTAGCAAAAAACTCACACACAGAGCCAAAGAAGCATGACTCTTACAGTGAATCCATATAAATCGCCTCAACCACCTTCTCATCATAAGGCACAGGCGCCACGCCCATGAGCCCCGCTAGGCCGGGGGTGTCAAAGGCTAGTTGCACCAACTTCGGCACGTCCGCTTTGGTGAAGCCTAGGTCAGACATGGTCTCACCCACGCCGACAGAGGCCAGCCAAGCCCGCACCCCGTCTGCGGCCTTTTGGGCATCGGCGGGACTGTCGGTCAGGCCGGGCACGATGGGGACCAACAGGTCGGCCAAAATCGCACTGCGGGCAGGGTAGATAGATTTGACAATCGCCGGCAACAAGACGGCCAGGCCCAAGCCATGAGACAAGTCTGTTTTCACGCCGGACAGAGGATGCTCTAAGGCGTGAGTAAAGTGGAGCAGACCGTTGTCAAAGCTCGTACCCGCAATCATGGCGGCATAGGTCAGGAAGTAGCGGGCGGTTAAATCGTTCGGATTTTCCAGTGCCACGGGCAGATATTTGGCAACCAGCGTAATCACCTCACGGCCCAAGGTGATAGAGAGAGGATTGTTCAGCACTGTGGTGGCGGCCTCAATGACATGGTTGACCGCATCCACCGTCACATAGCTGGTCTGATGGGGCGGCAGGGTGGTCATCAGGGCCGGGTCGTCAATGGAATAGAAGGGGTAAATGCAATCGTAGGCGATGGCGGGCTTATAGTCTTTTTCCGGGATAGTGACCACGGCGAAGCGGTTGATTTCACTGCCGGTGCCGTGGGTCAGGTTGATGGCCACGAAGGGG
This sequence comes from Oscillospiraceae bacterium, assembly GCA_009779845.1. Taxonomy (GTDB): domain Bacteria; phylum Bacillota; class Clostridia; order Oscillospirales; family Oscillospiraceae; genus WRAB01. Next base: position 40,689 of record WRBE01000015.1, on the reverse strand, counting down.
ACGGCAGTGTCCGGTGCAAACTGGGCCTCATACAACTCTTGACAAGTCTTGTCCGGGTACGCAAGCAGGATGGCAGCACTTTTCCCGGCGTCAATGGGGCTTCCGCCGCCGATGCCGATGACGGCCTTGGCACCGGCCGCTTTGGCCTCTGCCACCGCTTCGTCTACCTGCTGGGTCTCTGGGTTGGGCTGGACTTTGTTGTAGAGGACATGGCGGATGCCGTGTTTCTCCAACGCCTTTGTGACATAGTCCCAAGCGCCGGTCTTGACATAGGCCGCACGGCCGGACATGACCAGCACACAGTCTACGCCTTTTGCCTTGAGCTCACCTGCGATAAAATCAATCTTCTCAATGGCCCCAACGCCGAGAAAGACCTTTGACCCGCCGATGATTGTGCTCACGTTGTTGATGTTGATTCCTTGCTCCCAAGACATGCTTTGTACCTCCTAGATGTAATAGTGGGGATTGAGGGTGTTTCCAAACTGGCAACATGCCCAATGACGGCTATTTTTCTGCCTTGCTATGGCAAATTTGACTTGCAAGCCGAAATTATAGCTCACCTTTGGTCACATTGCCAGTTTGAAAATACCCTCTGAGGGTATTTTATCAGTTTGTGAAAGAAAAAACAAGAGGTGAAGAGTCAAATTCTTGGCTATTTCGTAAATGTAATGTTGCGCAATCGACACCAAACTAGTATAATGTACAATATCTTTCAAGCGGAGGAGTGTGTGCTATGGGTTTCCGTAAGCGTTTTTCCAAGCGTATTGTCTGTTTGTTGGTGGTTATTTGCCTGATGATTGGGATGGTGCCGGGGGTAGCAGCGGCGACACCGCCCGAAAACCCGCCGCATTTCATCGACATCACAGGGCACTGGGCCTATGATGCCATCGACTTTATGTTCCAGCGTGACCTCATGCAAGGCACGTCCACTACCACCTTTGCGCCAAACCTTGCCTTCTCCCGCGCAATGGCGGTGACAATTTTATATCGCATCGCGGGGGAACCTGCGGCTCCGTTTGAGGCAGTATTCAGCGATGTCGCACCGGAGCGGTGGTATTCGGAAGCCGTCATTTGGGCACACAACAACGAAGTCGTGCAAGGTGTCGGCGGCGGACGCTTTGCGCCCGCAACCAATATCACCCGCCAAGAAATGGCAACGATCCTGCATCGCTTTGCGGACGCACAAGGTTATGATGTGACGGTTACGTCATACGCCACACTGGACTTCCCGGATGCGAATCTAATAAATGATTGGGCAGAGACGGCTATGGGCTGGGCGGTGTACAATGGGCTTATGGTTGGTACCGATGCGGGGACACTAACCCCCCGGAGCAACGCAACCAGAGCAGAGGCGGCAACGATTTTGATGCGGTTTTTGGAGCAAATCACGTATCAGCCTGAACCCGATCCGCCTACGGCTGAAGATTTTGAGCTGACCATCTCGGTGGAAGAAACAACCTTACCGCAAGGCGAGGATTTTATCGTTCACGTTGAACTGAAGAACAATAGCGGTCAAGACCTTGAAATAGCTACATATTTTCTGTTTGCTCCCCATATTCCGGGCGAACATTGGATATTTGATAGAATATGGCCACCTTGGCCGACCTTTGTGCTTTTCGAGAGTGGCAGTACCATTTCCCGAACTATCCACTTGAATTGGTACTACGAGTTGTCACCGGGAGTTTATGAGTTGACTATTGGATCAATGTTTTACGTAGGCTGGGAACAACCTACCGACCCTGAAAACGAGCCGATACCGTGGGAAGCACCCAGCACTGCACAACGAATCAATATTGTATCTAACGTGATTGTACTTACCGTAACCAACCCAGCCCCCATCCGCACCATCACTGCCACAGAGGGCCGAACCATGATGCAGGACGGCAACCCTTACGTGCTCATAGACGTTCGCACCGAGGACGAGTTTCGTACCCGCCGCATCCCCGGCGCAATCTTGCTCCCGGGTACGGTGCTTGCAGACCGCATTGCAGCAGTAGCCCCTGATCGGAACAGCCGCATTATCCTCTATTGCCAATCCGGCCGCCGCAGTGCCGCAGCGGCAACGCTTTTGGCGGAATTGGGGTATCTGAATATCTACGACATGGGTGGGATTGCAGATTGGCCGTATGAGACGGTGAGTGGGTAGGGTTGCCCTAGTTTTTCGGCGTTCTGCCATTCTGCCCCGGCACAAACCAAACGCAGAAACGACCATCGGCTGTGCCGATGGTCGTTTCTCTATTATCCAAATATTCTGAAAATCATATCACGCAAGGCAAAGACTGTGCCTGCGCTACTGCCGAGGTTTGCCATAATCACCACAAGTAAGACCTTGAGGAACCGATTGCGGATGAACCACCCCTTGAAGCTGAGGATATCTTCCGGGATGGTTTGCATGTCCTTGATCGTGGGTTTGCGAACCCGTGCCTCCATCAACCCGGCGAACCACCCGGCGGCAAGAAACGGGTTCAGCGTGGTAATCGGGGCCGCCACGAAGGCGGTCAGAATACTAAGCGGATGGGCCAGCGCAATCAAGGCCCCAAGGGCAGCCAGACCCCCGTTCCACAACCACCAAGCGACCAGACCCTCTCGTCCCATATCCACACCGCCTCGGACAAAACCGAGGACAATCAGTGTGATAAACGCAACGGCCATTGTCCAAGGCACGAGTTTCCACCATGATGTTTTTTTCGGCACATGGCTGATTTGTTCCATGTCTTGCTCTTTATATATCTCCTCCATCACGCCGGGTACATGGGCACCGCCGAGAACGGCTAAAACTTTCTGCCCCGGCGCATTCTTGATTTTATTGGCCAGATACTGATCCCGCTCATCAATTAATACTTGCTTGATGCGGGGGAACTCTTCCCCCACCATACCCAAAGCCGATTCCAGCGCATCCTGCTCTAACATTGTCTGGAAGTCTTCTTCCGAGATATCCTCGTCGTCTTCATCATCCCCAAACATAACCGTATAGAGAAGTTTTACCTTTTCTTTGATCCCCAACAGCCGCCAGATGCGCTGGAACGTGACCCGAACACTCCGGTCAGCTAAGACCAGCTCGGCCTTGAGTTCTTCGGCACTTTGGATGCCCTGCATCATCTCGCCGCCGAGTTGGGTACCCAGTTTTTTCGCCATCCGCCTTTGATAGGCAGAGATAATCAACTGGGCCACCATATAGCCCACTTTTTTCTCTCGGATTACCTTGACCACATCCGTCCGCTCCCACGCTTTGGGGTCTTTGATGCTTTGATACCGGGCCTCGTCTAATTCAACGCAGATGCTGTCCGGCTGCTCGGCCTCAATGGTCTCTTTGACTAGGGTCACGCTGGCCTCTGACACATGTGCGGTTGCGACCAGAATGATTTCTTTGCCCTCATATTGCAGTCGAGTCACATTTTCTGACATAGATGTTCTCCCTTATTTCAGTGACTTTTACTATACATTTGATTCCATAAAATGTCAACCTCTCGTATATTCCTGCCGACTCGGGACATCCTAACAAAAAGCCCTTGGAGGTGCCGGATGGCAAAACACAAACGAGAAAAACAAGACAAGGTCATGCCCTTGTACACCACCTACGCCTTAGCCGATGTGGACGAGGTAGACCCACGGACAAATGTAGGCAAGCCCACAGAGACCGGCGTGAAAGAGGCCAAAGACTGGGTGGATCATAACAAGAAATAGAACGGCCCCTTGTTGCAAACCAACAAGGGGCACCGTTTTTCTTGCTATACTACTGTTGCTGGGGCTGGTCGGCCTGTTCTTCTTTGGCCTTGCCTTTGGTAGAGATGGCCCACTTGGCAACCCGGATACGTACCCGATCCTCGCCGGTTTCAAAGGTCACAAAATCGTCCCGCACTTGGACAACTTTACCGACCAGACCGCCGATTGTAGTAATCTCGTCCCCCGCAGCCAGCGAATCACGGAGCTCTGCCGCTTTTTTCTTCCGCTTTTGCTCCGGGCGGATCATCATAAAATAGAACATCGCAATAATAAGTGGGAGCACAATCATCATTTCCATTGCTATTTACCTCCTGTAAAATTTTCTCTGTTGCCTATTATACCCTGTCCATGCGGTAATTGCAAGTGGGGATTTTGTTTGTTTTTGGGGAGGTTATGTATCCGTGGTATACAACCAATGCTTGTCCACTAACTGGCAGTCCAATCCTTAACAAATTGGTTTTCAAACACCTCTTCTGTGACAGTAAAGACATTTTTGAAATATATTTTTTCAAATGGCTCCAAACCAAATCGGGCGAATTGCTTTGTGCCCGCCCTTGAAATGCCTTCCTTAATCTTCATTTTAGAGTCTCTAGGATTCTTTTTTTCATCATAAACTAATATGTAGTTCAAATTATGCCGTGTATCAGATATCCTTTTATCAATGATATCGGTCAACAACAATAAACTCTCAAGCATCTTACGCCGTATCTCATAGGCACTTCCGTCTTTTCCTTCCGCCTTTTATTTTGGCGCTGGTTGTGCTGTTTGAATTTTTCCACTTCTGAATTCTATCAGATACATTTCACAAGCGTGGGCAACAAAGAAGGCATCGGACGATTTCGGAATTTCGGATAGGCCCATATTTTTCACATAGTTTTCCTTTGCTTTATCAAAGTTCACAACGTTTATCGTTGCCATCGTCATACACCTTGGAGGCTCTCCTCCTTCCGAGGTTTCATGCAAACAACAAATAGCCCCTTCAAATTCCGGCATTTTATTTATGTCAAATTTATGTCAAACATCCGCATATCAAACTCTTTTTGTATCAGGACAATTAGTTCCGCAAAGACTAGTTGCCACTCTGGGTGTAGATGTATTTCCGGTTCGTCTAAAATCAAAACCCCACCTTCTTGCAAGCTCCCATTCAAAAGCAAGGTTTTAATGATAGCAAAGGTTTTTAGGCCTGTGGAAACATTCGACATGTTTATTGCTTCCTCTTGATTTTCCTCCGTATATACAAACGTACGCATACCCGAACCCCTTCGCACTAATTCTCCTGGACAAATAGAGTCGAGCTTTTCAAAAACCTTTTCCAGCCTTTTATCTGCAACCATTTCTTCTAAGACAGAGACTACCGTCCCTCTTTTAGCCATCAATTCTCGCAAATGATGACGATGATCTTCTCGATAGTTTCTACCGCCCCATAGCATTCCATCGAATGAGTCCACAATATAGGGGTCATCAATATAGATGGCCTCAACGTTTGTTCTAATGCTATTGGTGGCTTTAAACTCAATGTTTCTTTTTATTTGAACGTCCACTTTGCCGTCTTTGCATGTCAAGGTTATTTCAGCCAAGCTATTTGGATTATATACATTGTTAATTTGTCTGTTGAATTCGTCTATCATAGTTCTTTTTAGAATTCGCTCTAAAATCTCATCATCGGAAAAACCAAGTATATGTGCAACGCTAACAGCGAGTTTATCTATATCAAAATCTTTGATGGGATATTCATCATTATACTTTTCCAATATCTTTCTAATTTGCTCATGTAGCTTATCTATTTCAGATGTTTCGCCACTTGAAAGATCTATAATGGGTTCTGTGACTTCATCTAAATCGGTAAAAATCAAATGGTTTAAAGTAATAGAGCCACTACGTCGATAAACAGAACGCACACTCTCTGCAATAAATGTTTTTCGTTCTTTAGCAATTCGATTATCGCTGTCGTAGAAACTATTAAAAAGGGCGAATAAAGACTTGCCTACCGTACTTTTCCCAGTATTGTTCTTGCCAGCAATAACAGTAATCGCATCAATCACTATTTCTGCTTGGGCAATCTTTCCTAAATTTTTAATACTCAAAAACATGCTATACCCCTCCTACGCTATCCTTGTAGTAGAATATTGCCAAAACACCAATACAATAACCTCTACTGTTCCCTTTTTCAAAAGAATCATAGGGTAACGGCATTATATCATAGTTTACAGCAGAATTCTAGGCTGTATTTATATTGAGGTGTTTCTCTGCTACATCTTGTTCATTTTGTACGCTCTACACCTTCCCCGCCAACCGCTCTACATGCTCCCTACGGAACCCATCAAACCGATCCTCATCCAACGCCAACCGCATCTCCGCCATCAGCGTATTGTAAAAATACAGATTATGCAGCACCGCAAACCGCATGGCCAGCATCTCGCCGGACTTGAACAGGTGCCGGAGGTAGGCCCTAGAGTACCGGTTACAGACCGGGCAACCGCAGGTCTCGTCAATGGGCCGCTGGTCGGCCTTGTATTTCTCGTTGTTGATATTCATGACCCCCGCCCAAGTGAACAGGTGTCCGTGACGGCCATTTCTGGCGGGCATGACACAGTCGAACATGTCAATCCCACGGCTGACCGCCTCAATTAAATTCGCTGGCGTACCCACCCCCATGAGATACCGGGGCTTGTCTTTCGGCATGTGCGGCTCTACGGCCTCAATGGTGTCGTACATTTCCTGATGGCTCTCCCCCACTGCTAGGCCGCCGATGGCGTAGCCGGGTAGGTCTAGGGCAGCAATCTGCTCCATATGTCGTACCCGCAAGTCCGGGTAGGTGGCCCCTTGGTTGATGCCGAACAGCATCTGGCCGGGGGTGACTTGTTGCCCTGCCTGCTCTATGCGTGTCATCTCGTCTTTGCATCGCACCAGCCAGCGATAGGTACGGTCACAGCTTTTTTCCACATAGTCCCATGGGGCGGGTAGTGCGATACACTCGTCAAAGGCCATGGCGATGTCGGCGCCCAGATTGGCTTGTATCTGCATACTTTCCTCCGGGCCGATGAATATTCTGCGCCCGTCTACATGGGATTGGAAATTGACCCCCGCCTCGGTAATCTTCCGCAGGCCGGAGAGGGAGAATATTTGGAACCCGCCGCTGTCGGTGAGCATGGGGCCGTCCCATGTCATCATCCGGTGCAGGCCGCCCAGTTCCCGCACCAACCCGTCTCCGGGCCGGACATGGAGGTGGTAGGTGTTGGCAAGGGCAATCTGGCAACCCACAGTGGTTAGGTCTTCTGCTGACACGGCGCCTTTGATAGCGCCTTGGGTGGCTACGTTCATGAACACGGGGGTTTGGACTGTGCCGTGGGGGGTGGTGAGGGTGCCTCGACGAGCGGTTTGGTTGGTTTTTTGTAGTGTATACATTTTGATGTGATTCCTGTTTTTTACCTATTTTTATTTGTGGGGGTGATTATTAATCGCTTGGCCTTTGGCCTGTCGGGCGGGTTGCGTTTACATCCTGTAGGGGGCGTGTCCCTGTGCGTCCCGTGTCCTTGGCCTTTCCTGTTCGGCGTGTCCGCCGAGGGTTTCTTGGCGGGTACCACCAACGTGTATGTCCTGCCGGACGGGCCATCTTTTTGTCGTTGAACAAAAAGAAGCAAAAAATCAACACAGGGGCTGCGCCCCTATGTACCCGCTAAGGTCAAGGGCAGAGTGACGACGATTTCGCATCTTATACTCTGCACTGGTGCAAAAACCCTCACGCCAGATGTAATAGTACTCTCAGCCCCAATGGTCAAGGGCGGTGACACCGCCGGATGGTGCTGTGAATTGAACTGCGCTCATGAATGGAGCGCATAGGGTCAAGGTCAAAAGACTTGTGTATCCTCTACTTCGGGCGTGACCGCCGCTTACGGGGCTTGCGAAACTCTGCCCACTTGGCGGCAACCCGCTCCATCCCGTGGCGGATGCCCCACATGATGGGGTAGGTGGCTACTACAAAGACGATGAGGAGTAGAACGGCCTCCAGTGTCAGTGGGAAGATGGAGAATATGCTTCGCAAGTCTGTGTGGATAAAGGAGACAATCATCGCTACCAATACACCGAAAAATAGTACCCGGCGAAGCCGATTAAAAGGTTGGCTCACCTTAAACAGCATCAGTATCCCTACAGTGCAGAGTATCACCAAACTCATGGTGCTCATCTCTTCGTCTGTGAGGCCGAACACCAGAGAATAGGCGATGATGCCGGAGATTAAAATGACATTGGTCAACGCCGCCGGCAAGGCTCGGAATATCACATTGCGTAAGAAATGCCCCTCAATGCGCTTAAAGTTGGGCTCTAAGGCTAAGATAAAAGCGGGCAATCCGATAGTAAGCCCTCCCACTAAGCTCATCTGGTTGGGGTTCACAGGGAGAGGGAGTGCGGCAAACAGGGTGATAAGGGCGATAAAGAGGGAGAAAATGTTCCGTACCAGAAATAAGCTGGCGCTCCGCTCAATGTTATTGATGACCCGCCGCCCCTCGTCCACCACAGAGGGCATGGCGGAGAAATTTGAGTTTAACAGCACCAATTGACTCACCCGGCACGCCACGTCAGAGCCGGAGGCCATGGCGATAGAGCAGTCGGCTTCTTTTAAAGCCAGCACGTCATTGACCCCGTCGCCGGTCATGGCCACCGTGCGGCCTTGGGCTTTCAGGGCCCGTACTAATATCCGTTTTTGCTCCGGCTGAACTCGCCCGAACACGGTGTAGACTTTGGCCGCCTCGTAGAGGTCTTTGGGGGTTTTCAGGGTGGCGGCATCTACATACGTCTCGGCCCCCTCAATCCCCGCGTCTTTCGCCACATGGGACACGGTGACGGGGTTGTCGCCGGAGATAACCTTTACCGCCACCCCTTGATTGGCGAAGTAGGAAAACGTGGCCGGGGCCTCTTTTCTTATTTTGTTGGTGAGCAAAATTAGGGACAAGGGCATCACATTGCCCAAGATTCCCTCTTGTGCAATGTCCCCGTCATAGAGGGCCAGCAAGAGCACCCGACAGCCCAGAGCAGAATATTCCTCAATTACCGCTTGGTATTTGGCATATTGACTGCCTAAAATAAACTCCGGTGCGCCCAATAAATAGGTCTCGTCCGTGGCGTAAGACACGCCGCCATATTTTCGAGCGGAGGAGAAGGGCAGGGTTTTTATAGCACCCTGCATCACCGTGCCCCGGAAGTATTTTTGCAGGGCCACCATGGTTTCATTATCCGCGCTCATGTTGCCTACATAGTCGCTCATAATCATACGAATGTCCTCTTCCACGAATCGGTCTTTACAGAGGAGCACCACGTCTTTGACAGTCATTTTATTTTCCGTAATCGTCCCCGTCTTGTCTACGCAGAGGACGTCAACCCGGGCCAAGGTCTCAATACACCGCATCCGCTGTACCAATACCCGCTTACGGGCCAGATGGATGACGGACACCGCCAAGGCCGCCGTGGTGAGTAGGTACAGCCCCTCGGGAATCATCCCCACCACAATGGCAACCGTCCGCACCACGCCGTCTGCGATATTGCCGAGTAAGGCGGTCTGGCGAAGCACCTGTACAATCCCAATGGGAATCAGAGCAATACCTGCGAAGAAGATGAGACGGTTAATGGAGCGAATCATCGGGGTCTCTTTCTCCGTCTTGTCCCGCTTGGCCTCCATGGACAGCTTGGATACATACGAATCCGCCCCCACTTGCTCTAGGCGGGCGTGACACTTTCCGTTTAAGATGAAACTGCCGGATAACAACGAGTCCCCCGGTTTTTTCGTGATCTCGTCCGCCTCACCGGTAATCAGGGCCTCGTTGACCTGCACCTCGCCCTCCACCACCACGGCGTCGGCATAAATCTGGTTACCGGCCCGAAAGACTGCGATATCGTCTAGTACCACAAGGTCTGAGTTCACGACCCGCTCCTGCCCGTCCCGCACGACGCTTGCTTTGGGGGAAGAGAGAAATTGCATCTTGTCCATAACTCGTTTACTGTTAAACTCTTGTATAATACCGATAACAATATTGGCGATAATAATGACAATAAAACCCAGTTCGCGCCAACGGCCGACTAAGATAAGGCTCATGGCCAGAACAAAGAAAATCAGGTTAAAGTATGTAAGCAAATGACCTAAAATAATCTGCTTCGGTGTCTTTGTGGGCGACTCTACCGGGGTGTTGGCATACCCCGCAGCAGTGCGGTCTTGAACCTCTGCAAATGAGAGCCCCTGGTCAGCTGATGCATGAATACGGGATATCTGCGGCCGTGGCTGATGGGTCTGTTGAAGTTGCGACAACGCCGGTCACCTCAATTCTGTCTGAAATTCCATTGGATATTGTATCATAGTTTTCTGTTGGTGGCTAGTCTGTTATGCCTACATACTCCTCTGCGCCTAGCTCATAACCAAAAGCCTTGGTGAATTTCACATATTCCAGTATCAAATGCCAAAATAGCGCATCTAAATGGCTTCTCGAACCGCTAACCATCGGCGGTGCCGGAAACCGGGAACAGCCTCCCTTACAAAGACTGTCCAAAATAACAAACAGGATAAGAGCACACTTCACACCCCAAACAAAACCCACCCTCGCCGAGGGTCAAACAATCTGCCGTTTCCAGCTTGTCCCCCACAAAAATCCGGGGCAGCACAACATCCAACGCCGTCGTCCGACTATGAATAGCCGCACCGGGCACGCCGACAAGAGGCACCTTTCCCAGATAGGCCAGCATGAGCATGTTGCCGGGTTGCAAGGGAATGCCTTGCGCCACCACTCGGGCTCCCGTCTGGCGGATGGCGGTGGGTGTCAGATCGTCCGGGTCAACGCTCATACCACCGGTGAAGAGGATGAGGTCTGCGCCCTGTTGCAAAAACGCATCTGCGGCTTGGAGGATTGTTTGCAAATCATCCGGGCATTTGGCCACACCCAACACCGACTCGTCGAAGGGTGCCAATTTGGCTCGGAGCACAGGTTCAAATTGATCTTGGATGCGACCCTCATAGACCTCACTGCCGGTGATGATGATTCCTATTTTGAGCGGCAAAAAGGGCCGCACAGTGAGAAGAGGGCCTTGGGACACACCCAAGGCCCTTATTGTTTCTACGTGCTCGCTGTCAGTAACTAGGGGCACAATCCGCACCCCGGCCACCCGCTGTCCAGCCTGTACCGGGGTATGGCTAGGCAGTGTGGCCGCCGTATAATCGGGAATTTGATTGAAGGTTTTTAATCCCCCAGAGTTCACAGTAAACAGGCCGTCTCTGTCCGCCACCAAGGTATATCGCCCCTCGGCAGGGCCTTCGATAGTGAGGCCGGAACCGGCGAGGGCCTTTGCACCCTCTAGTCCCGCATCCTCTTCGTGGACTTGTCCGGGGACAGGTTCCCCCACATAAATGTGGGCCTTCCCCATGGCGAGAAGCGTAGGAATATCCACCTCCTGCACCACATGTCCCCGCCGGAAAGCAACGCCTTTCGTGCCATCACGGATTGCGGTCATGTCATGGGCGAGAGGATGGCCAATCGCTTCTACTACTGGAATTTTTTTCATAGGACTCGTTCTGTTCCGTTCTCATACCCCATCTGCTCCATGGCAAACAACTGGGCTTGTACCTCTTGGGTAACGTCTATGCCGCCTCTACAGTTTTTGATGATAGAACCGATGGTGTAAATTGGCCCCCAAGGAATCCCCCACCAACCCAAGAGAAGAGAGATGATGGTATAGGACAACCCTTGTACGAAAGACTGTTCCCCCTCTTTGATGAAATAAATCCCGGAACCACGGCGAAACGTCACTAGGATCACAGAGATAGCGTACTGATATGAGACCAGTTTGCCGTCGTTTCGGAGCTCATTGTTTAATTGTGATAATGATAGGTGCTCTGCGCCTTTGATTTGCTCCATTTTCTTCTACTCCACTGAAATCATAAAATAATATACAGGCTGACCGCCATCTACTACCATCAGCTCCGCCCCCGGCACCTTGGCACCAATGGCTTCTGCGCAAGAATTGGCGGACTCTTCATCTACATCTTTGCCATAGAACAAGGTGACAAACTCCGGGTTCTCAGCCCCGATGGCGGCGATGGTTTTTTCCAATACCGTGTCAAAATCCTTCCCGCTACAGAGAATGCTGCTCTCAATTAAAGCCAAGAACTCCCCTTCTTTGATGGGCTGTCCGTCAAACTCGGAATCGCGGGAGGCGTAGGTAATCTGGATCGTTTTCACCCGGCCCACGGCCTCACCCATGGCGGCAAGATTGGCATCATCGTCCGCCTCCGGGTCGAATGCCATGAGGGCCGCCACCCCTTGGGGTACGGTTTTGGTGGGCACCAACACCACATTCTTACTCGACAATGGGATCGCCTGTTGGGCAGCCAAGATGATATTCTTGTTGTTGGGCAACACATACACGGTCTCTGCTGGTACTGCATCAATGGCTTGGACAATCTCGGCCGTACTGGGGTTCATGGTCTGTCCGCCGGTGACCACTTGGTCCACACCAAGGTCAGCCAACACCGCTTCCAGCCCGGTGCCAGCAGAGACTGCCACTACGCCACGGGCCTTTTCTGGCGTTGCCGGTGCGGGTTGTGCCCCAGTGCCGCCGACCATTTCTGCGTGTTGTTCCCGCATGTTTTCAATTTTAACGGTAACCAAACTACCGTAGGTCAACGCCTCCGTCAAGACACGGCCCGGCTCGTCAGTGTGGACGTGGACTTTAATAATCTCATCGTCGTCTACTACAACAAGGCTGTCCCCCAGCGGATCTAAAAAGCTACGGAGGCCCGCCGGGTCTTTGCCGCTTTCCCGCCCGATGATGAACTCGGTACAGTAAGTAAAAGTAATGTCCTCGTGGTCAAAGTCGGCAAAACTGGTGGCAGCTTCCTCTGTCATCAGGTCTGCCCCATCGCCACCAACGATTTCTTCCCCACGCAGGGCCTTGAGCATCCCTTCTAAAATAATCAAATATCCCTTGCCCCCGGCATCAATCACGCCGGCCTTTTTGAGTACCGGGTTCTGGTCAATGGTCCGCGCTAACGCCTCATACCCGATTTTGATGGCGTGTTCTAACACAAGCTCAATATCCGCCTCACCTGCCGCAAATTCTTTCGCCGCAGCGGAGGCCACACGGGACACTGTAAGCATGGTGCCCTCAGCGGGCTTCATGACCGCCTTATAGGCCGCATCTACCCCATCAGTCAAGGCGTGGGCAAAGGTTTTGGCATCTGTCTCGTCTAGCTCTTTGAGCCGCTTTGACAATCCCCGAAACAGCAGGGACAAAATAACCCCAGAGTTCCCCCGGGCACCCCGCAAGAGGGCTGAGGCCGTGACCTCTGCCGCTTGGCCCACGGTGGTGGGCTGTTTTTTCTTAATCTCAGCGGCACCTGCCCCCATGGTCAGAGTCATGTTGGTGCCCGTGTCCCCATCCGGTACCGGGAACACGTTTAGATCATTAATCTGCTGTTTCTCTATGGCAATGGCCAAGGCCGCACCCTCAATCATGGCGCAAAAATCCCGGCCGGAAAGCTTCATTCTCATCCGAATACCCCTTTTAGTTCTTGTCTATGTTTTACTTAGTCCACCATCATAGAGTCCACAAAGACATTCACGCTCTGTACCTTCGCGCCGATGGCTTGTTCGACTTTATAGCGCACCTCGTCAATAATGCTTCGGGTCAGGGCAGCAATGTTCACGCCGTAGTCTACCACGATGTGTAGTTCAATGGCAATCTCGTCCGCCGGGCCGTAGGTCACCAGCACGCCTTTGCCCATGGCTTCCCGCTTGAGCAGATGTACCAGCCCGTCCGACATGCCCCGCTTGGCCATACCTTTGACCCCGAAACAAGTGGTGGCCGCCGCCCCCGCTACTGTGGTGATGACATCACTTAAAATCACAATCTCACCCAGAGCCGTTGTTTTATTTACCATATTGGTCTCGCCTCCTACTTCTACCTGTCCAAATCCTATGCTTGGAATGGACAGCATATTTCTTGAATTGATGACGCTACTTTTTCATATACAGGTTATTATACAATATTATAGTGAAAAGTACAATCCAAATATTTTGTCTGGCAAAAAGTCCCAGTGTGGTTACAATAGAAGTGTATCGTCACATCACTTGAAAAACGAGTAGAAGGGCATGTGCCCGGTGCAATACCGGGCACATGCCCTTCATATCTTTTCGTTTATCCTTGTCCAACCTGTTTGGGGTTCGTTCAAGGAAGGGTGCCCACCTATGCGAACACTACATATCGCCGGATTCAATCAGTCCGTAATCACCCTGCTTGCGCGCATATACAACCGCAAACGCATCGCCGGCTTTCTGGTTTTTGAACACAAAGAACTCATGGCCCAACAGGTTCATCTGTAAGATGGCCTCTTCCGGGGTCATGGGCTTGATGGAGAAACGCTTGGTTTTTTGGATAACAAACTCCTGCTCTTCCTCCTCCATGGCCCGATAGCTGGGGAGCGCACCAATCTCACGCTCTATGGCGCCTTCACGGAGCCGCTTTTCCAGCCGGGTCTTGTGTTTGCGGATTTGTCGCTCAATCGCCGCCACGGCAGAATCAATGGAGGCAAACATGTCGCTGGTCACCTCACTGACCCGATAGTACATGCCGTTGTTGTTGAGTGTAACCTCAACACGGAAGCGCCCTCTCTCTTCCCCGAAGGTGATGTGTGCGTCAGACTCGTCTTTGAAAAACCGGTCTAGCTTTTCAATCTTCCGCTGTGCATAGTCCCGCAGGTCGTCGGTCATTCTGACTTTCCGCTCAAAAAATGTGAATTTCATCTACCTCAACTCCTTTGCACCAAGGCGGTGCGCTTTCATTGGAATTTGTACATATTAATTATACCATGATTTTCTTACAAAGTAAAGGGGTGATGTACTACGCTTTGTCGAATATCTACTTTTTTTATGGCAAGATAAAAACTTTTTAGTTTGACTTTGGTTTTTCTTTCCGATATGATTTAAAGCGACAGGAAAAGAGGAAACTCTTACACACACGAAAAAGGAGAGAAAGACAGATGAAAAAACTACTACCACTACTCTTGGCACTGCTTCTAATCGTAGGCCTCTCCGCTTGCGGCGACAACGGTGACGGGGACGCCCAAGGCGGCAGAGAACTGGACTTTGAGACCGTCCAACTGGCGTTTATCCATGTAGGTGACCCAGCAGATATGGGCTACACCTACAGACAACACCGCGGCACCACCGACATGATGGCAGAGCTGGGCATCGGCGAAGACCAAGTGATGAATTTCTTCAACAGAGCCCCTGGCGATGTGCCCACAGCAATTTTAGAATCTATCGAGTGGGGCGCAGACCTGATTTTCGGCACTAGCTTCGCATTTGAATCCCATATGTTAGAGGCCGCACAAGAGCACCCGGATATTCAATTCTTCCACGCCACCGGCAACCAAGCCAAAGCGTCCGGCTTAGATAACATGCACAACTATTTCGGCAACATGTCCCAAGCCCGTTTCCTATCCGGGATTGCCGCAGGCCTTAGAACCGAGACCAATGTACTGGGCTTTGTAGCCGCCCACCCCTTTGCAGAGGTTATCACCGGCTATACTGCGTTCTACTTAGGCGCACTTTCCGTCAACCCTGACGTGACCATGTACGTCATGTACACCAACCAGTGGAACGACCCCACCCTAGAGCAACAGGCCGCACAGGCCCTCATTGACCGTGGTGCCGATGTCATTGGCCAACACGCCGACAGTACCGCCACCCAGACAGCCGCCGAAGCCAACGGCGTATGGAGCGTGGGCTACAACAACGACATGATCCCGGCGGCCCCCAGCGCCGTGCTCACCTCTCCCATGTTTGACTGGAGCATTTACCTGACCTACGCTGTCCGTTCCGTGGTGGAAGGTTCCTCCGTACAGCCTGACTTCTTGGCCGGTCTGGCTGAGGGTATGGTACTGCTCTCTCCCCTAAACCCCAATACCGTCACCCCGGATGCTGAGGGCTATATCGAGTCCGCCCGTGCCGCACTCTTAGCTGGCAAAAACGTATTCACCGGCCCCATTTATGATAACGAAGGCAACCAGCTTTTGGCAGACGGGGAAGAGTTCATCGAGCCCCTAGCCGCCCCTTCTTGGGCCTATATTATTCAAGGGATTACGATCATCGAGTAACGACGACATATGATGAGAGGGTACTTGCTTGCGCAAGTACCCTCTCGTTGGTTTTTCAGTCAAAGAAGGCCGCCGAAGGCAACCGTCCCGCCCTCTACTGTCCGGCTTGCATCTTCAAATAGGCGTTGATAAACCCATCAATCTCCCCATCCATGACGGCGTTAATGTTTCCATTTTCAAAATTTGTCCGATGGTCTTTGGCTAGGGTGTAGGGCATGAATACATAGCTGCGAATCTGGCTCCCCCACTCAATGGCCCGCTGTTCGCCTTTGATGTCCTCAATTTTGTCTAATTGCTCTCGCTCTTTGATTTCAATAAGCCGGCTGCGAAGCATCCGCATGGCCGTGTCTCTGTTCTGATGCTGGCTCCGCTCTGTCTGACAAGCCACCACCACCCCGGTGGGCAGGTGGGTAATGCGAATGGCACTCTCGGTCTTGTTGACGTGCTGCCCCCCGGCACCAGAGGCACGGAAGGTATCCACCCGCAAATCCTCGGCCCGGATATCCACCTCTACCGTGTCGTCTAAGTCGGGCATGACCTCCACAGCGGCAAACGAGGTGTGCCGCCGACCGGAGGCATCAAAGGGACTAACCCGCACCAAGCGATGGATACCACCCTCGCTTTTGAGATAGCCGTAGGCATTTAGCCCCTCAATAGACATGGTGGCGCTTTTGATGCCCGCCTCTTCCCCATCTTGATAGTCTAACAGACTCACCGTGTACCCATGGCGCTCGGCCCAGCGGGTATACATGCGGTATAGCATCTGGGCCCAGTCTTGGGCCTCCGTCCCGCCCGCTCCGGCGTTGAGAGAGAGGATGGCACTCTGGCTGTCATATTCCCCGGCAAGCAGTGTGGTCAGCCGCATCTCTTCCAGTGTCGTCTCTAATGCGGCGTATTCCGAAGAAATTTCCGCCAGCAGGCTCTCGTCTTTTTCCTCCATGGCCATCTCACAGAGGGTGGCCAGATCCTCCCAGCGGGAAAACAGCCGGTCATAGCTTTCGCATTTTTGCTGGAGCTGCTTTGTCCGCTGTAGGACTTTTTGAGAATTTTTCAAATCATCCCAAAACCCATCTGCGGCGGTTTGGGCCTCTAACCCCGCCAATTCTGCCCGGGTGTCGTCTAGCTTCAGGGCTTGCCCCAAATCTTTCAGGCCCGGCTCTAAAGCGGCGATCTTTAATTTAAATTCATCGAATTGTAGCATAGACTAAGCCTCACGGTCACGGACGTAGATGTGTTTGATATTGGCATCTCTGGTCTGCCGCACGTCAATCTCGAACCGGGGAATGGATTTCAACAGCGGGGTCAGTTTCTGGAACCCGTAGTTTCTTGGGTCAAAGTCCGGCGCTTTTTTGAGCAGCAGGTTCCCCAGCTCCCCTAAGAACGCATACCCATCGTGATCGGCGATGTCGGCGATAGAGTCGGCGATAAGTTGCGTGGGTGCCGGGCCCTTGTCTTGGGGCGAGTCCCCGAATTTCGCTTTGGCAAACTCCGGTGCCTTTTTCGGGGAAATTTGCAGGGGTTTGCCCTCTTGACTACGCTGATGGTCTCGAATGACCTCAATGTAGATAAACTTATCACAAGCCACAATAAACGCACCGGGGGTTTTCCGCTCTCCAATGCCGATGACCTTCTGTCCCGCTTCCCGCAGGCGGATGGCCAGCCGGGTGAAGTCAGAGTCCGAGGACAAAATCACAAACCCATCGGTCTTGCCGCTGTAGAGGATATCCATGGCATCAATAATCATGGCAGAGTCTGTGGCGTTCTTGCCCGTGGTGTAGCCATACTGTTGTACCGGCGTAATGGCGTGTTCCAGCAACGCCCGTTTCCAGCCGCTTACATTGGGGCTGGTCCAATCGCCGTAGATGCGCTTGATGGTGGGTGTACCGTAGATGGCGACCTCTTCCATCACGCCTTTGATACTGCTGTAGGGCACGTTGTCGGCATCAATAAGAACCGCTAGATGTAAGTTATTTAAGTCCATGGGTTTTCCGCTCATGGAGGCCCCTCACTCTCAAAATAGATTTGTCTCTAGTGTAGCACATTTTTCCTGCGGGCACAACCGAAAACCGAACGACATGTTTCATCATTATGCGCTATCACGCACGTTCTGCTCGCTCTGCTTCCAATGCACGAACGTTTTCTGCACGTAGTGCACGGCTTACCATCGTCACAACAAATGCCACTGCAAGAACTACAACAACCAGCACAAACGGCAACCTGCCGTCTAAGCCGGATAACCAACCGGATAGATACCCAAAGGGAATGGTCACGGTAAGCACCATGCTGGCAAGCACGCTGTTTAATTGCGCACGCTCGTCCGGCTCAATAAATAGCGCTTGGATCGAGTCTCGGCGGGGCCAAACCAGCCCGTGGGCGCATGATTCTATGAAAATACAGACAATCAACAGCCACAGATTACCTGACGGCAAGGCGATAAGCGCAGTGTAGGCGAGTATGTATAGGAATATCCCAATCAGCATGGGCCCTTTCATGCCGAATTTCTCGATTTTAGGTTGGATGATAAACAAAAACGCAAGCATAATCGCCGAGCGGATAATCGGGAAATAGGCAAGGAAATAGTCCGGCATACCGAGATTCCGCATGACATACAGGCCAAAAAACGTGTTCGTCACCAGCGTGATGATCGCAAAAAACGCAATGGTCATCAACGCAAGGCGCATTTGCGCCGATTGGAACAATTTGCGTGCCACGCCGCCGTAACCGGAAAGCAGGGCGATGATCGACACCTGCTTTGTTTCGCGAAGCCGTTCTTTGCCGACCTGGGTCTCATCTGCGTATTTGTTCAAGATGAAAAATTTCAGCGTCATAGAGGCAAAGGAGAACAAATATAAAATCCGCACGGCAAGTACGAGCCCGATTCCCTCCACCAAAAGTCCGGCGAGGGGTGCAAAAAACACTGCGACCAGCCCGGATATGTGTACCCACGCATAGATATCGACCAGCTTGCTTTTCTCTGCGTCTTCAACAAGCAAACAGTTCCACGAATTCGTCGTGACCTCAGACACACCATTAAACATCGCAGCCGCAGCGAACCACCAAAAATTTTGCGAGAATGCCCAGATAAGGCAAGGAATAGACCAAGAAAGCATGTCAAAGATAAACGTCGCCTTTTTCCGGCCCAATTTGTCTGTAATCGCACCGCCTAACACCGACCAAATCGCCCGGGAGAATACAAATATCGATGCAATGACGCCAATTTGCCAGTCTGACACGCCAAGCATCATCATATATACCGATGCAAAGGGCATAAAGAGGAAGAACGGGATGCCCCACAAGGGCTCTGTATACACGCAAGCCCGCGGGTTGCCGCGCAGGC
The DNA here is from genome assembly GCA_009779845.1 of Oscillospiraceae bacterium. GTDB lineage: Bacteria > Bacillota > Clostridia > Oscillospirales > Oscillospiraceae > WRAB01. The sequence continues at coordinate 21,496 of WRBE01000015.1, read as the reverse complement.
CGGTCAGTGTTTTGATCAGTGAATGGTTTCGCATAAATTTCTCCTTGGGGGTTTGAAGATACCCCCAAGGGGGTAATCAATTCTCTCCGACACACTCTAGCCGCTTTTGTGCGCTTTGTCAAGTGATATCGGTTTGAAAAAGATCGAAAAGTGTACGGCTCTTTTTTATCAACATATTGCCAAGCGGCACAGGGTGTGTTGATTTTTAGAGTGGAATTGAGTACAATAGAAGAAAAAACTAGGAGGGTTCACCATGAGCAAACTATTTACAGCCGTCATACAAAAAGACGATGCATGGTACGTAGCCAAATGTCTCGAAAATAGCGTTGCATCTCAGGGAGAAACCATGGATGAAGCAATCGCCAACCTACGCGAAGCATTAGAGCTATACTACGAAGATGAGGCGATGCCGGTAACAGCGCAGACATTTGTGACTACGCTGGAGGTCGCAATATAATGCCGCCGGTGCTCAGGCCACAGCAAGTCATAAAAGCACTGGAAGCCATTGGAAGAACTAATGAAAGACATTTAGCGGCAGGGCAGGTTCACTGCGTGATTGCCAATTGAGAGGGGATAGCCTAGTTGTATGGCTATCCCCTTTGCGGCCCTTTATCTCTTCCAGCACCACCGAAACTCATGCAACATACTCCGCAATTTCAATTCTACCAAATATTTTTTCGCAATTTTGCCCCATAGTGTGATATACTGTATCATAAGAACTTGTGTGAAAGGAGGGATTGCATGGAATTTATTATCATGTGGGCTGTTTTGCTGGTCTTATTCATCATCATCGAGATTGTTACATCAGGGCTTACCTCGATTTGGCTTGCCTTGGGGGCCGCCGGTGCCCTAATCAGTGCCGCCGTTGCACCCCAGCCGGAATTACTGTTGTTGCAGATTGCGATTTTCCTGGTGATTTCCGGCGTCAGTTTGTACTTCACCCGACCGCTGGTGAAAAAGTACGCCAAAGTCAGAGAGACCCCGACCAATGCCAATCGTGCGTTAGAGATGATAGGCATCGTGCGGGAAACCGTCCATAACATAGACGGCAAAGGCACCGTGTACGTAGACGGCAAACTCTGGACCGCCCGCAGTGAAACAGATGAACCCATCGAAGTGGACACTCAGGTGGATATCTTACGCATTGAAGGTGTTAAGCTCATCGTCCGACCACATGTAGTAGCAGAGGCCGCCCCGGCGGTGGAAGAACAGAACACGGAAGAACATACACATGTATAACACAACATTGAAGGAGGAAGAAAGAACATGGTTATTTTAGGGTATATTGCTGCATTTTTGCTGGCAGTCATTATTATCATTGTGTTGAAGAATATCCGAATCGTCCAACAGGCACGGGCCGTTGTCATTGAGCGGCTGGGGGCTTACAAGACCACTTGGGGCGTGGGCCTCCACTGGAAAACACCGTTTATTGAGCGTGTGGCGAAAGTGGTCAGCTTGAAAGAGCAGATTTTAGACAACCCACCTCGGGCCGTCATCACAAAAGAGGGTGTCTCGATTGAGGTGGACTCTTTTGTATACTTTGAAGTCACAGACCCGAAGCTCTACACCTACGGTGCAGAAAACCCCATTATGGCGTTGGGTAGCCTAACTGCAACCACATTGCGTAACATCGTTGGTGAGATGGAGCTTGACCAAACCCTGACCAGCCGTGACTATATCAACGGCAAGCTTCGCACCATTCTGGACGAAGCCACAGACCCATGGGGTATCAAGGTTACTCGTGTTGAAATCAAGAGCATCGAGCCGCCACGGGATGTCCAAGAGTCCATGGAAAAAGAGATGCGAGCCGAGCGTGAAAAGCGGCAAAACATCCTCCGGGCAGAAGGCGAAAAGCAAAGCGCCATTCTGGTCGCCCAAGGGGAGAAAGAGGCCGCCATCCTCCGTGCTGATGCCAAGAAGCAGTCTGTGATTCTGGAAGCCCAAGGGGAGGCCGAGGCCATCTTAGCCGTCCAAACCGCCACCGCCGACGGGATTCGCCGGATCAACGAGGCCGCACCTTGTGAGCAGGTCATTCAAATCCGCGCCCTAGAGGCCTTCGCCGCCGCCGCAAATGGTCGTGCAACGAAGATTATTATCCCCTCTGAAATCCAAGGGCTGGCGGGCCTCGCCGCCGGATTGAAAGAGATTGTAACAGACCCGGCCGCTCCCACACCAAAAGCGTAAGATCGCATATACATTACCAGACGGCGTAGCAGTTGCTACGCCGTCTTTGTCCTCCTACCCCAACATCTCCGCCAATACATCCCCTGCGATAACCGGTCGGTGACACCCGCTCCGGTCGCAGTAATAGGCCGCCGCTTGTCCGTCTACCGGAGCGGCATGTTGCGTAGTCGGCACCAACCTATCTACCGGGGCCTGCGGCCCGCCCTCTCTGCCGACCACGGCACTTTGCAGGAAGGGGCGATAGCCCCCGGCGGCTTGGAGTAACGCTTGTTGGTTCTCCCCCGCCGAGATAGTCAGGGTGCCTACATTCCCCAATAGTAAAATCGCAGAGAGTAGCCCCGTGCCGGAGGTGGGATAGCGGCTGATGGCCCCCCGCGCCCCGGTGAGAATCCCTTCGGCGGCAGTGAGGCAGGTCTCGTCTTTACTGAGCGCGTGGAGCCGCAACAGGTTCATACACGCCACGGCGTTCCCCGACGGCACAGGGCCATCTAAATAAACCTTTTGCCGCAGGGGCAAATCCGTCACATCCCGCCCGGAGAGGAACAGCCCGCCTCCGGTACCGCCGAAGAGTTCCAACGTGTGGGCGTTCCAGTGTAGCGCAAGCCCCAACCACTTGGGGTCAAAGGTAGCCTGATACAACTCAATCAGTGCCCAGACCAAGTAGGCGTAGTCGTCCAACACCGCCTTTTGGTGGGACGACCCCGCCATAAATGATGCAAACAGCCGCCCATTTTGGGCCAGTTTTTCTAGCACAGCTTGACAAGTAGACTCCGCTAAATCAATCCAGTCCCGCTCCCCCAACAGCCGCCCGGCAGAGGCCAACACCGCCGCTAACAGGGCGTTAGACGAGGCTAAAATTTTCTCGTCCCGGAAGGGGCGGTCTCGCTGTTCCCTATGGGCCAAAAGCTGATTCAAATCCCCTGCGTGTTCGGCGGCCACACCCTTGCCGATGCGATGGGGCAGGCTTACATTATCCCCGATGGAAAAGGCATTGCAAAACTGGACAGCACGGTCTGGCCCCAACACCTCTGTCACTTGGGTGCGAGTCCAGAGGTAATAGGCGCCCTCGCCTTGGTCGTTTTCTGCGTCTAGGGCAGTGTAAAACCCGCCCGCCGGGGCCGTCAGCTCTCGGCGGATGAAATCCACGCAAGACCGGGCGATGTCTGCAAAATAAGGTGTGTCTAGGGCCACAGCGGCCTCAGCGTAGGTGAGGACAGCCATGGCGTTGTCGTAAAGCATTTTTTCGTAATGGGGAATGTGCCAACGGGTGTCCGTGCTGTAGCGGAAAAACCCGCCGCCCACATGGTCAAACAGTCCGCCCTCTGCCATGCCAGTGAGAGTTTTTGCGACCATTTCTTGCGCACCCTCCCTGTCCTCCCCCACTTGAGCATAGCGGAGCAAGAACAGCAGCCGCTGCATGGCGGGAAATTTAGGTGCCGGGTGAAACCCGCCATAGTCGGGGTCAAAGCTATTCACGAGCGATTGGATGCCCGCCTCGACACAGGCGTGCCGGTGCTCGGTACCGTCGGTGGTCACAGGGCGTGAGAGGAAACTGAGCATCTCACCCCCGGCCGCCATTAGCTGATGTTTGTCAGACTGCCACATGCCCCGGACACGGGCGAGAATGTCTAACAGATGCGTCTTCGGGTAATATGTCCCGGCGAAAAAGGGACTTTTATCGTGGTTGAGGAAGGCGGTCAAGGGCCAGCCCCCCTGACCGGTCATGGCGGTACATGCCTCCATGTACAGGTGGTCAATATCAGGCCGCTCTTCCCGGTCTAGCTTGATTGCGACAAAGTGACGGTTGAGCATATCCGCCACTTGCGTGTCCATGAAACTCTCTCGGTTCATCACGTGGCACCAGTGGCACGTAGAATAACCCACGCTGAGGAAAATCGGCACATCCCGCTCTCTGGCCTCTGTAAAAGCGGCAGGGCTCCATTGATACCAGTGAATCGGGTTGTCTGCGTGACTGCGCAGATAGGGCGATACGGCTTGGTTTAATCTGTTTTCCATGTTTTGTTCTCCATTGAAAAGGTAAGATTCGACTAGTTTTGCCGCCCAAGAGAGAAATCATGTAGGGTTCTCCATAGACAAATACCCCCAAATTTGGTAAAATCAAAGGATATCGAGTATAGATATGATTGGAACGTGTCTCATGCTGATCCTCCATAAACAGTGTTGCAAGCTTTGTGAAGATTTTTTCGTGCCACAAGGCGGACGACGCAGGCGAGCTGTCACCCAGCAAGGAGGACAACGAGGTGACGCGAGAAAAGACCGTTCAAAGATGCAGCTCTTTTTATGGAGGACTAGTATTAGATGGAAAAACGCATCATGCTCATCATAAACCCCAAGGCGGGGAAAGGCCAATACCGCACGGAAATTTCCCATATTTTGGAGGTTCTTTGCGGCAGCGGTGCCGCTGTGACTGTGTATATGACCCGGCATTCCGGCCACGCTAGGGAGCTGGCGGAACGGTACGCCGCAGACTACGACATTGCCGCCTGTATCGGCGGCGACGGGACGTTAGGCGAAACCATCTCTGGCCTCATGGCACTGAACCATCGCCCCCCTGTGGGGTATATCCCCTTGGGCACGGCAAATGACATGGCAAATACCCTCGGTCTGCCCAGAGACCCCATCCGGGCGGCGGAGGTGATTTTAAACGGCACCCCCATCCCCATAGACGTGGGTCGGTTCGGGAGTAACTATTTTACCTACATTGCGGCCTTCGGCGCATTTACCGAAGTGGCCTATCAGACGCCGATAGAGAATAAACAGACCTTGGGACAACTGGCCTATGTCTTAGAAGGCGTGGGGCGTTTGTCGAAGATTACCCCCCGAAAGGTGGTGGTGGAGTATGACGACGGCCCCCCTATAACGGGCGAGTTTATTTTCGGCAGCGTGACCAATACAACTTCTATCGCTGGGTTACTCAAACTTAAATCGAATTTGGTGAACTTAGGTGACGGTGTGTTTGAGGTCATCCTAGTCAAGCCACCCCAGAATTTGCTGGAATTGAACGCCATTGTCATGGACGTGTTGACCCGGAAATACGACTCTGAATACGTTCAAATATTCAAAGCCCGCCGGATTTGCTTTCGGTTTGAAGAACCTGTCCCATGGACCCGGGACGGCGAAGCCGGCGGAGAGCATGTAGAAGTAGAACTCTCCGCCATCCATCCCGGCGTGCAGGTTTATGTCCCCGGCGAGCAGGAGTAGAATGCTGTTGGGGTATCACGCAAAATGGCGAGGGAGACTATGCCCAAACAGCCCCGCCTCAAAGGGGCTTAATCCGATTCACCCCTTGGAGCAAACTGGACTTTTCGACTTGACTGTAGTGTGCTTTTTTGTTCGTTACCCACTCTTTCAGCGGGTAGCGTCACGATTTTATATTTGGAATGGTGAATAATGAATACTGTTACTGGTCTTATAAAATTTTTATTGAAACGAAACAGTGAAATTGCTAAAATGAAGCATCTTGAAACTCAAGAAATAGTGAATGGAATATATGCTGTAAAAACAAAGAATGCTAATTTTTATGTCGTGAACTATGACGATGATTGTATCGCTATAGATGCAGGTGGCGGCAATGAAAATATAGCAAAAGCTGAAATGGATAAATTAAATATTGAGCCTGAAAAAATTACTGCTGTCTTACTTACGCATACCGACTTTGACCATATTTCGGCATTGAGATTATTCAAAAATGCTACTATTTATATTTCAAAACAAGAGGAGCAAGTGTTAGATGGCTCTGTTCCTCGCCTTGTTTTTGGAGGTAAGAACAAATTAAATCACAGCTATAGCACGATAGAGGATAATGAAGAACTATACTTTGGAAAAATTAAAGTGAAATCTGTTTTAACGCCTGGGCATACCGTTGGCTCCATGTCTTTTCTAATAGATGATAAATATTTGTTTGTTGGCGACAATTTGAGTCTGCAAAACGGTCAAGTCGGTTTGTTTAACTCACTTTTTAATTTGAGTGATGACACTCAAAAGGAAAGCATAAGAAACCTTGCTAAAATAGCAAGTACAGAATATATTTTTACTGCGCATTATGGCTTTACTGATAGCCCTAGAGAAGCATTTAAGAACTTCACATGTGTATGCGGTTGAACAGTCAGTAACCAGCAATTGTTCTATTTTGAACAGGACATGCCGTTGCCATGTTTTGTGTGATAGTATTACTTTGAATAAAAGCGAAGGAGCAAGCCTATATGCTAAACTTTCCATCAATTAGTTTTCCGGGTAATTGTGATGAAGCCATTACCTACTACAAAGAGGTACTTGGAGCAGAGGTGAAAGCGATTGTTCATAACGGGAACGACCCAACAGACCCTAATATGGACAAATCTTTACCGCCAAACTTTGTGACATATTCGGAGGTACTGCTATTTGGTACTCCTGTTGCGATGTTCGATGGGGCAGAAAAGAACATGTCATGCGACAACTTTTGGTTTACGCTTTCTTTCGATTCCGCAGAGGAGGTGACTTCCGTTTTCAACAAGCTCGCAGATGGCGGGAAAATTGTTGCGCCTCTTTCAACAGAGTTTTACGGTCAACTAATGGGTTCTGTGAACGACCGTTTCGGCATTTCTTGGAATGTTTCAATTTATTTTGAGTAACTTGCGAACACAGGAGGCTGTCTATGAGCAAAATAAAGTGCAAAGGTGTACTGCTTGCAGCATCAGATATAGAACAGTCAAAAAGGTTTTACGAAACCCATTTTGGAACAAGAAATAACAGTAGACGCAGGCGATATTGTCGAGTCTCAGAATATATTTGCACTACATTCCACCTATCCCGACCTTGTCGCTGGCGGCGGTGAATTTTCAGCAAACACAACTGGTGTAATGCTACAGAAAAAAGATAAACCAGACAATGTTCAACTTGGTTTTGAGGTTAGGGATTTAGATTATTGGGTGACTAAAATTAAGGCAACCGATGGAATCGAAATCCTCCATGACGTTATAGAGTATAGCTGGGGACAACGTGCTTTCCGCTTTTATGACGATGACGGACACATTCTTGAAATTGATGAGGATTTAGAAGTTGTGGCAAAGAGACTTTTGATGCAGGGACTTTCTGTTGAAGAAGTATCGGAGCAGTTCGGCTATCCTAGGCTTGGACAAGAATACCTTTTGGGTAGAGGTGTTCCTAGAGATATCTATCAAGCAATAGAATGGTTTCGCAAAGCTGCGGAGCAAGGGAATTATTCGGCACAAATTGAGCTTGGTCTTGTGTATTTTTCAGGCAATGGTGTTCTTGAGGATATACATCAAGCAATAGAATGGTTTCGCAAAGCTGCAGAACAGGAGAACTCCACAGCGCAGTTCCAGCTTGGTAGAATGTATGTAAACCTTGCTGAAATGTACATTTATGAGGATTACGATCAATGAAATTTATATCAAGCAATAGAATGGTTTCGTAAGTCCGCAGAACAGGATTATGCATCTGGACAGTATATACTTGGTCTCATGTATGAACTTGGTTCCGGTAGCATTATTACTCAAAATTTTGTGCAAGCAATAATATGGTATGCTAGAGCCGCCGAGCAAGGTCTAGAGCAAGCGATAGAGCGCATTGAAAAGCTAGAATCGCGGTCGTGATACAGGTGAAATGTGCGATGCATTCCTGTGTGCCTATCTTAATGTTACGTCATATGAAGATGGATAGATAATACGGTGTTTGAAAAAAACATTACGCGAGACTAACATAACCTCACATTATCCATATACAGCATCAATGGATGGCTTACATCGAATGTTCCTTATAAGCATTTCTAAGCTTCGACACAAGAAAATTCCCATTGCGTGACGGTCAAAATTAGCTGTAGCACAGAGCAAGATCAAGCTCTGTGCTGTTTTTTTATGTTACACACCTTGACAACATGAGGGCGAATCATACCCATACTATAATAAAGCAGAAGGCACTATCTTTTGCTGTGCGGTCGGCAAAATAAGCAGATAGCCGAGAGCGCAAAAAATCTACCCCACAACTTGAGTGCAGAGAGCAGAGCAAAACCCCGCAAGGAAATCATATCGGGCAGACGCAAAACGAATTTCCCATTTTGCGTCTGCCCTGTTTCGTGTTATTCGATTTCTATTATAATCTCCCCTGTCAATTTGTATTTTTTGATCTCTTGCCCGGAAGTACAGCGGAGCCGTCCACTGTCACATAGCCGGCTCATTTCACTTCGAGATAGACCAAGCTGGTTGCGCAAGATGGTCAAGACCCTGACCCCTACAGCCTGTTCCGCAATGAGACGAATACGCACCGGCTCTTTCAAATCGACTTGATCCCCTTCTATCTCGACAAGCGGACACCCCGGTTCTCCGCCATTTCTTTTGATCAGCGACACATCCGATGCATAGCGTAGTGCCAGATCAGGATCGTTATCGAGAAATCTTCTCAAGGTTTCCGGCAGAATAGAGTGCGGATTCACCCGAGATAAAACAGTCAGGTTCCATGTGGTATCACAGACAGAACATTTGTAAACCAGCCAGACATCCAAGCTTTTCTTCTGTGCATTTACACGAAACAGTCCGCTGGAAACAAAAGACGTTTTCATTTTGCATCCTTTACAATAGCTATCCACTGTCAATGCGCATTTGAGCTGCGCTCTCCATATTATATTTTTCAAATATCATAACCCTTCCTGTGTGAGATGTTGTATGCAGGAAGGTGTAAAAAGGTGGCCTAATGCCTGTGAATCTTCTCATATATGAACCTCTCTATCCATTTTTATAAAACAACAAAAAATCGCATCAAGGTATAGACCTTGACGCGATTTTAGAAACTTAAACTCGACCCCATTTAGAGGTCACAATTCAAACCAAAAATCCGAACATATCCATTAACCTTAAAATTTTGCCACCAGAAACATACCGCTTTCTAAACGGCATATCTCCTTTGGCATTCATTTATTTGTTAATGGATTATAATCATCGGCTGTCTCCTAAGGGCTTGAATTGCTATTTCAGTATAAAGTATGATTCCATTTCTGTCAATGCGGAAAGCCCGAAGCAAAAAAAGGTAACGGCAAGAGTACAACTAGGTATTGGGCATCTCCCCTTGACAAAACGCACCTATACATTCTCTTCAATCTTCTTATTTAATATCTCGTTCTTCCCCACAACAAACCCGCCTAAGATGCTTGCGGCTTCTTTTAATGTGCTGGGAATCACCTTCGGTCGAAGCGGTGGTTTTTGCTCTAACACGGACTCAATGCCGTCAAACAATGTTTTGCCGAGCTTTAAACAGTCGCCCCCTAAAATCACGATGGGAATATCCAGCATGACATTGTAGTTATAGATGATATAGCCCAGTTCACAGCCCACTTCATAAATTGCTTGCGTTACGATGGGGTCACCGGCTTTTACCAGCTCCACCACACGGGAAAATGTGAGTTCTTCCTGCCCCTTGCTTGCATCAAGCAGCGGCGCAATGTGCTCTATCAGCCCGCCGATTGCCACAACGTCTTCGGCGCTCCGACCGTCCTTGCGCAGAAAGTCACCGATTTCACCAGCCGCCCGATTGCACCCCTCCCATAGTTTACCGCCTAAGATAATGCCAGAGCCCAACCCGATGCCGCAAATGATATACATCAAGTCTTGTAAATTCTCGTCCGCCCCAAAATGCGCCTCTCCGATGGCTGCAAGGTTTACGTCATTTTCCACCAAAACAGGGACTTGAAGCTGCTCTCGCAAGTACTTCTTTAATCCGATTCCGATCCATGCGCCATGCCGCGCCTTGGGATAGCGCACTTCGCCATCGTCCCCAATCACACCCGGCTGGGAGATCATAACAAGGCCGATTTTATCCATGGGGATGTCTAAGTCATCGGCCATCTCTTGCAATATCCGCCAGACTTTTGCTTTTTTCGCATCCGCCGTTGCGTTCTTGCCAATCTTGATTTTCCGCAACCGCAACACATTGCAATACAAATCCCCTATCGCACAAACCGGCTCTTGGAACGAAAGGTCTAAGGCAAAGATATATTGATAGGTCTCATTCAACCTGAGGATAATGGGCTTTCTCCCGCCGGTTTTTCCCGCCTCACCCTCACCGTGCTCTTGAATCAGCCCCATGGCGATCAAATCCGCCACATTTTTAGAAACAGCGGGCTTACTAAGCCCCAGTTCTTTGGCCAACACCGCTTTTGAGATGCCGTGCTTTTTCTTTCTCAATATAGCTTCAATCAACGCTTTTTGGTTGATAATACGGCTAACCGAAAGATCTGCCACAGGGAGAGTGTGTTCAAATTTTTGACTTTTTTCCATTGCGTTCCATCCGCCATTCGTCTTTGTTTGGTTGGTTAAGATTGCTAACCAAGTACAGTATGCCACAGTTTTCCAGAAATGTCAATCATATTGTCGAATAAATTGAAAATAGTCTCTCCTTTGACTTTTATTTGCCACAATATTTTTCCATTTGAACTACCATTATTATACTAGTGGTCAACCTCTGTACAATATGTTAAAATAAAGCGAGGTGAATATCCCTATGACACACGAACAGTATATGCAAACAGCCCTAGACTTGGCGTATGAGGCCATGGCAGCGGGAGAGGTTCCAGTGGGTTGCGTGATTGTGGACAACCAAGGCCACATCGTTGGCCAAGGCCGCAACCGGCGGGAGGCAGACCATCAAGCCACCGCCCATGCCGAGATACTGGCGATTGAAGAAGCCTGCCGTACCATTGGCGACTGGCGGTTGGGTTCGTGCCGTCTTTACGTCACCCTAGAACCCTGCCCCATGTGTGCGGGAGCTATGATTAACGCCCGCATCGGCAAGGTGTTCTTTGGTGCGAAAGACCCCACGTTAGGGGCCGTTGGCAGTGTGGTGAATCTGTTCTTAGAGCGATTCGGCCACGAGCCGCAGATTGTCGGTGGGCTGTTGGAAGAACCATGCGGCGCATTGATGACCCAATTTTTTCAAGAATTACGGCACAATCGGTAAATTCATAATTGTTTTAATGTTTATTCACATTTCTGCCATATTTCACCGCTACAGTGGTACAATAGTCTAGAAATACGGAGGTGCTTACATGAACCACAACCAAGAATTTGAACTGGGCGGCGGCCTGCAACCAGAATCCCATCGGCCGACCCGTGGGGGGTTTGTCCCCTATGACGCACAAAAGACACCCGCCGACCACAAGTCTTCAGAGCCAACCGCAGCAGAGCCAGCCCAGATTGTGGTGCCCCCGAAACCCGGCACTGCCATCGAGCAAGGCGGGACGTGGTACGGCAGTTCCTACGCTTCCGGCAACGGTCTGCGCACCCCCACGGGGATGATGCGGCATCGGCCGCCCGCTCGCCGTCCGGCACCGCCGGTTCCGGCTCCGGCTCCGGTGATTGAGGTGGAGGTGCCCGAAGACACCAAAACGCCCCCGCCGCAACAAAAAAGACGGTCACGGCGTAAGCTGAGTTCCTTTCAAGTAATTTGTTTGCTTTTGGTCTGCGCCATCATCGGCGGCGGCACCGGAGCCTTTGTGGCCAGAACCGCCATCAATGACTGGGAAGCCGAGATAGAGTCTGTCCTAGCTGCACAATCGGTGCTACCAACTCCGGAGCTGGAGTTGCCCATCGCCACCCCCACGCCCCCACCGGCAGAGCCGATTCGGACAGGGAACCGCCTCTCCGCAGAAGAGGTCTTTGCCTTGGGCCGTGAACAGGTGGTTGGCATTACCACAGAGGTCACCAGCACCAATGTGTTCGGTCAATCGTCTACTGGGCGGGTGTCCGGCAGTGGGTTTATCGTGTCCTCAGACGGATATATCCTCACCAATTACCATGTGATTGAAGGGGCCACCCGGATTCTAGTCATGCTGGCCGACGGCACTATCTATGAGGCAAGCTTAGTGGGCGGCGAGAATATTACCAGCGACATGGCCGTCCTCAAAATTGAGGCCGAGGGTCTTCCGGCGGCCACCATCGGCAACTCGGACGACCTGCGTGTGGGGGCCGGTATCTTCGCCATCGGGAACCCGCTAGGGGAACTGACCCACACCATCACATCCGGCATCGTCAGCGCCTTAGACCGGGAAGTTGCCATCGACCAAGGCCAGACCCTGAACATGTTCCAAATTGACGCCGCTGTGAATACAGGAAACTCCGGCGGCCCCGTCTATAACGAGTTCGGTGAGGTGGTGGGCATTGTCACCGCCAAGTCCGGCCTGCAAGGGGTAGAGGGCATCGGTTTTGCTATCCCCATTGATGATGCCATGGGCTATGCCAATCAGCTTATCGAACGGGGCTATATCCCCCGGCCCCATCTGGGCATCTTCCCCGTCACCGTGACGGAGGATTACGCCTACTTCTTTAACACTGTCGTGGGTGTGTTCGTCAACACCGTCTATCCCGACACCGCCGCCCAGCGAGGCGGGATACTGGAAGGGGACGTAATTGTCGCCCTCGGCGGGCGAGAGGTGACCACGGTAGAAGCCCTTCGCCTTGCCCTCGGCGGGTTTGCGCCCGGAGATGCGGTGACGGTCACCGTGTTCCGGAATGGATCGTTTTTGGATTTGGATTTGATTCTGGGAGACCGTCCCGCAGAGGACAGTGGCAATGGCTCTGTTGCAGAAGATTAAATAGAACGCTCTTCACACATGACCACTTGAATACCAGAACGGACTTTAGGCAAGCCTAAAGTCCGTTTTCTGTATCAAAGAGGCTTGGCAAATTCACCAAAAATCACCAAGCTTCTTTATGCATTCTGCCACCTTTTCTTTTCGGCGAATCTGTGCTACACTATGTGGTACAGACATCATGACCAGTTAGAGGAATATCATGGAGATAAATAAAAGCAGCCGAATCCCTGCCTATGTGCAACTGATGGATTCCTTGTTTGCACAGATGGAGGACGGTTCGCTACCGGAAGAGGCAAAGTTGCCGTCTGAGCGTGAACTTTGTGATATTTACGCCGTCAGCCGAACAACCGTGCGGCAGGCGATGCAAGAGCTGGAAAAAGACGGATACGTCAACATCTATAAAGGGCGCGGCACCTATGTTGCGGCAAAACGCCTCAACCAAGAAATGTCAGGCTTGTATAGTTTTACAGAATCCATGAAACAGCTTGGCAAAACGATTTCAACAAAGTTAGTGACCTTTGAGCAAATCAAGTGCGATGAGCGGATTGCCCGGAAAATGCAATGTGCTGTCGGCACAGAGATTTTCCGTTTCACTCGTGTCCGCTATGCAGACAATGAACCCATGCTGATTGTAACAACCCATCTGCCGTGTAGCCGATTCCCCGGCTTTGACGCCGAGAATCTGACCACCGGTTCTCTATATAGCATGATGGTAGATACGCATAACGTGACCTTTAGCAAGGTGCGTGAAACGCTACAAAGTGTGCGTGTGCGCAACGGGGAAGACACATTATTGCAAGTAGAACACGATGCGCCCTGTATGAAAATTGACCGCTATAGCTTTGAGAAGGATACACCCATCGAATACGCCGTTGGCATCGCCCGCGGTGATAAATTTGAGTACCATGTAGAGCTCCGTTGAGCTATGATTTTGGCCATATTTGATAGGCCCTGTTATTTGTCGGCCAAACTGGTAATGACGTCCATACCATACTGTGCATGTTGTAGGTGAAGATAATGAATGAAAAAAACCTTGTACTTGTCTGTGACTTTGACGGCACCATTACAACAAAAGACTCTAACGACCTGCTTTTTGAAACTCTCGGCAATGCTGAGAGCGCACAAATTGAGGCAGACTTCATTGCTGGCCGGACGAATAATCGTGAAGCGATGAAGCAGCATTTTGAAGTGATGCGGATTGGGCTGGAAGAATATCACAAGTTTTTGGATGCCCATCTCTGTATTGACCCAACCTTTGACACGTTCTTAGAACAAGTACGCAGCAGAGAGATTCCACTCTACATCGTCAGCGGCGGATTTCATCAAGCGATCGAACGTGTGCTGGGCGAAGAACGGCTACACGGTGTAAAGGTCTTAGCAAACAACCTCGTAGGCGACACGCGCCTCACGACCTCGTTTGCAACGGTTCGCCCGGACTGTGATAAACCCTTTGGCCCCTGTTGCAACTGCAAACGTGCCGTGATGGAACAGATTCGGCAAACAATGGATGACAGCACTATCATCTACGTTGGCGATGGCCTGACGGATCGCTGCGCAATGGAAGGGGCAGATGCCCTGTTCGCCAAAGATGCATTGGCCGCATATTGCGAGACAGAAGGGATATCCTATATTCCATATGCGGATTTTGCAGAGATTACAAATTATCTGTGGGATGCCGACACAAAGGGGGTGAGAATATGATTACAAGTCTACTGGAAAAAGAAGGGCATTTGCTTGCAAATGTCACCTGCAAAGACTGGGAAACGGTCGTAGATCTGTTAGCGGCCCCGCTGATTGCGGAGGATGCGGTGACACCAGAATTTGCAGAGTCCGCCAAAGAAGCGGCAAAGCAATTCGGCGGCTACGTGGTGCTGGTGGAAGACATTGCCTTTTTCCACGGCCGGCCGGAGGCGGGGGTGCGTGAGATATCCATGACCCTTGCGTTGTTAACTGAGCCGGTGTACCTGTTTGAGAAGCGCATCAAAGCGGCGTTTCTGTTCGCCGCAGTCGATACGGAAAGCCATGGAGAACTGCTCCGTGGTTTGGCCGCAATCATGAACGATGATACATGTTTAGACCTCCTGCGGGACGGGAAAGACCCACAGGCCATTCTAAAAAAATGTAAGGAAGTGGAGGAAGCAAATGAAGTATCTTGAGTATTATGACGTCATTCAAAAGCAAATGAAGCAACAGTTCGAGGAAGAGGCGAAACACATCGAACAAGCCGCTGCCTACTGTGCCGCATCCATCAAAAAGGGGCGTGTAATTCACGCATTCGGTTGCGGACACTCCCAGATTTTCCCCATGGAAATCTTCTACCGCGCAGGCGGGCTGGTGCCGGTAAACGCACTTCTCATCCCGCATTTGGCACTGTTCCCTTATGCAAAACTTAGCACCCTGCAAGAGCGGGTGGAAGGTTTTACTGACAAGTATCTGGAATTAGAGAACACCTCCCCAGATGACACGATGATTGTCGTCTCCATCTCCGGCCGCAACGCCGCAGTGGTCGATATGGCGTTGGCCGCAAAGAAAATCGGCATGAAGGTCGTTGCCCTAGTGTCCCGTCAGTTCGCAGACAGCACCACGTCACGCCACTCCAGCGGCAAAAATCTCAAAGACGTAGCCGATGTCGTCATCGACGTCAAATGTGTCAGCGGTGATGCGGCATTATCCATGGAAGGTCTAGAGCCGAAATTCTGCGGCACATCCACAGTTCTAGCCGTTACGCTGATGGAGGCTATCATTGCGCAAACTGTAGAAAACTGCGTGAATGATGGATTCATTCCGCCCATCTATGTAAGCTCTAACCTAGACAAAGGGGATGCCATCAACGCCGAGCATATCAAAAACTACAGTCCTCTGATCTCGTGTCTCTAGCTTGGGGGGAATCATAACGAAAGAAAGGACAAAGCTATGAAAATTGTGTGTGTCTGCGGAATGGGGCTGGGTTCCAGCCTGATTCTCAAAATGAGTGTCGAGTCTGCAATGAAGCAGCTTGGCCTCAAGGATTTCGACGTTGAGCACGCCTCCTCTGGGACGATTGGGGGAATGAACGCCGACTTCATCGTCACAGCGGAAGATTTCCGGGACGAGTTTCCGGGGCGTGATGATGTTGTATTCGTGCAAAACGTTGTAAAAGTTGATAGCGTCAAAGCGGCATTGGAAGAATACATGGGTGCCAAGGGCCTGCTGTAGACGTTAACATTGAAAGAGAACAAAATTTGAAGGAGGAAATAAGTTATGCAAGCTCTAGATTTTTTACTGTCCGTTGTCCGAACCCCTGCGTTAATCCTCGGTTTGGTTGCACTGGTTGGTCTGATCGTGCAACGGAAAAGTGGATCACAAGTATTTGCCGGTACGATTAAGACAGCACTGGGGATGCTGATCTTGTCCGGCGGTGTGGGTGTCCTCATTACTGCAATTTTGCCCTTCGTGTTCATGTTCCCGGTGGTGTTCAACCTAGAAGGCTTCGCAACCGGCTCTGAGCTGATTTCCGGTGCGATGCTCGATGCGGTTCCGGTCATTGCATCTGCTTCGTCTATTATCATGGCCATTGGCTTCTTGGTCAACATCGTGCTTGCACGCTTCACGCCGCTCAAGTACATCTTCTTGACCGGTCACATGATGTGGATATCCTCCGTACTGGTGGCCTACGTGTTGTATGCGGCAGGCATGGGGCAGACGATGATTATTGTCATCGGTGCAATTGTCCAAGGGGCACTTCTCACCTTGCTACCTGCCGTTGCCCAGCCGATCATGCGGAAAATCACAGGCTCAAACGACATCGCATTGGCGCATCTTACCACTCTTGGCACCGTGCCTTCCGCTTATATCGGCAAGCTGGTCGGTAACCCGAAAAAGAATGCGGAAGACATGAAACTGCCGAAAGGTCTGGCATTCTTCAAGGACACAGCGGTTGCAATTTCTGTTGTCATGTTGTTCTTCTACATCATCCTCGTCCTCATTGCGGGCCCTGATGTAGTGGAAGAGGTCGGTGGCGCAGATGGGCAGAACTTCATCCTCTTCGGTATCCTGCAAGGCCTTGGCTTTGCCGCTGGTGTGATGATTTTGCTGCAAGGTGTCCGGATGTTCTTGGGCGAAATCGTTCCAGCGTTTAAAGGGATTTCTGACAAGTTGGTTCCGAATGCGATTCCGGCACTGGATGTTCCGGCTATCTTCCCTTACGCACCGAATTCTCTGATGATTGGCTTCATCACGTCCGTTGTCGGTATGATTGTCGCCATGTTTGTATCCGCCGCCGCATTCGGTACCGTGCCGCTGGTTTCCATCATCGGCGCATTCTTCACCGGCGGTGTAGCGGGTATCATGGGCAACGCCTTGGGCGGTCGCCGTGGTGCGGCTGCGGCTGGCTTCTCCTACGGCTTCATCCTCATCTTCTTGTCCGGTTTCACCTATAACCTCTTCAACGGCTTCGGCGCACTAAATGACGGCGTTGCACTTGGCGTCGGCCACGACTGTGTGGATGCCATGGTCACCATGGTTGCCTTCCAGAACGCTTGGGTCGGCATTGGGATTTTAGGTGCCGCATTCGTACTCCTCTCTGTGTTTGAAAGACGCTATCAGAAGAGAGTACGCGAAGAAAAAGCAAAAGGCTAAGTCTAACACTCTAGTACAATAACAACAAGAGGCGGGGAGATGCGTTGGCACTCCCCGCCTCTTATTATCGAACCAAACTACGTCCCCTGACTAAAATCCTTCAGTTTAGAAAACGTCTCTTCACTAATCACATGCTCAATCCGACAGGCGTCCTCTTTGGCGACGTCCTCGGCAACGCCTAGTTTAATCAGAAACTGGGTCAGAAAGGCATGGCGTTCATATATGCGGGCGGCAATCTCTTGACCGGCAGGGGTCAGAAAGATGGTGCCGTCATTTTTTACGGTGATATAGTTGTTCTCTCGAAGCAACTTCATGGCACGGCTGACACTAGGTTTTGAAAAACCCAGCTCAGTGGCCACGTCAATAGAGCGCACATAGCCATTGCGCTCTGCTAGAATATAGATGGTTTCTAGGTAGTTTTCGGCAGATTCTTGTATTTTCATTGGCTTCAAACTCCCATTTCACGTAAGCTAGTTCCAGAATACCATAAAACGAAGGTGTCTGCAATGGTTTCTTTCTGCCCAGAACGGTGGGGCTGGCAATCTCTACCATAGTAGGAACTGGGTTTCCTGCATAAACTAGGACTGAAAGGGGGCACGCTTCTATGGGACAAAAACGAGTTGCTATTCTGCTTGTTGCCATCAACCTGACCGTCCTCACGGCATTGGGGATATTACTGTACCAGAAACATCAGCACCTAACCCAATATTCCGCTCAGTATCAGGCCACAGAGCAACAGACCGCAGAGGGGTTGCGAGAAAGCATGGCAGAGATTGAAGCCCTTCTGAATCAAGGCCGATTTACCACATCCCATGCGACGGCAGCATCTGTGGGCATCCGCATGTATGGTCGGGCGGCAGAGGCTGCCATGGCACTTGCAAAACTCCCCGTCCCGCCGGAGACCGCCGCCCCCAAACGGCAATTTCTGGGCGAGGTCAGCATCTTAGCCCGACGCATGGTACAAGACGGCCCGGCGGCCTTTGAATCGGCAGTGCCTGTGTTTGCCGCCCCGATGCGCTCTGCCATTCCGGTAGAAGATGCCTTAGACCGGGTAGCGGCGTTTATGGATGTCAGCCCTGTCATTTTCTCCCACACAGACTCTGAGTACACCCATCGGTTCCGTGCTCGGGTAGATGGCGGAGAGCTGATCGTAGCAGTGGACAAAACAACCGGGCAGGTGACTTATGCCATGAACTCTCGCCGAGTGTCCCGCATACAAAAGTCACCGGAAGAAGGGCTTGCCTTGGCACAAGCGGCTGTGCTCCGCAGCGGTCACGCCAATATGGAGTCACGCTATCACGCAGTCCGGGATAATACGGTAGTCGCCGACTTTTTCTATACACGGGACGGGGTGGTGTTCTATCCCGACCATGTCCGGGTCTCTGTAGGGTTGGACAATGGCCGGGTTACCGGATTTACAGCGGCAGAGCGTTTATATTACGCCCACCCACGGACAATCCCTGCCCCCGCCATCAGCCCGGAGGGTGCCATGGATGCTGTCCCGGCGGAACTCGCCATCGAGGGGTACGACCTCGCCGTCATTGAGGTTTACGGGGCAGAGCTTCTCTGCTATGCCTTTCACTGTCGGGCAGAGAACGGACAGGCGTTTTTTGTCTACGTCAGTGCCGACACGGGCCAGCAGCTAGAGATTCGGTTGCTCCGCAAGGATACAGTATAGTTGGCTAACCTGAAAAAACGCTCAAGATTTGCGTGGTCATTTTTCGTCTTGTGAGGCGGAGGACACAGGCGGGCTTTCGCCCGGCAAGGACGACAACGAAGCAAGGTGAAAAATAAACCGCCAAGATGAGCGATTCTTCTGGTTAGCCAACTATAGAATAGATATTGGAGGAAATTCGGTGCCAAACCAAAAACTTGGAACGCAAACGATTGCCTTTACAACGCCCCCGGTCATACTGGGCCACGCCGCCGTGGCGGGAAAAAAAGAGGGGGACGGGCCCTTGGGCCAAAGCTTTGACTATATCAGCATCGACTCCTACTGGGGCGAACAGACTTGGGAACAGGCGGAGGCCATGATGCAGAAAAAGGCCTTCGCCCTGGCCGCAGATAAGGCGGGGGTGGCCCCCAGTAGCGTAGAATTTTTGTTCGCCGGGGATTTGCTCAACCAGTGTATCGGCTCGTCCTTTGGCAGCCGAGAGAGTGACATTCCCTTCTTCGGCATCTTTGGTGCCTGTTCCACTATGGGAGAGGGGTTAATCCTCGCCGCTATGACCATCGCCGGTGGCTTTGCAAACACCGTGGCGGCGGTGACCTCATCCCACTTTTGTACCGCCGAACGGCAGTTTCGGTTCCCCTTAGAATACGGCGGTCAGCGCACGCCCACTAGCCAGTGGACGGTCACCGGGGCAGGGGCGACCATCCTCTCCGCCACAGGCAACGGCCCCGCCGTGACCCATGTGACTCCGGGAAAGATTGTGGACCTAGGTATCAAAGACCCCAACAATATGGGTGCCGCCATGGCCCCTGCGGCCTACGACACCCTACGGCAACATTTTGAAGATACAGGCCGCCGCCCAGACGAGTATGACCTCATCGTCACCGGGGACTTAGGCGCATTGGGCCATGAGGTGGTGACAGATTTCTTCGCCAAAGACGGAGTAAAGCTTCGCACATACCAAGATTGCGGACTTATGATTTACGACCGGGAACAACAACACGTAGACGCCGGTGCCTCCGGCTGCGGGTGTGCCGCCACGGTGCTAAACGGCACAATTTTAAACGCCATGCGGGCAGGGCGGTGGAACAAAGTCCTCTTCTGCCCCACCGGGGCATTGATGAGCACCACATCCGCCCAGCAGGGGGAAAGTATTCCGGGGATTTGCCACGCCGTGGCAATTTCTACGGTAGGATAGGGGGCAAATATAATATGCTACAACTACTATTACCCTTTGGAAAAGCCTTTGTAGTGGGGGGTGTTCTCTGTGCCATCGGGCAAATTCTCGTTGACAAAACCAAGCTGACTCCCGCAAAAATCTTAGTGATTTATGTAGTCGCCGGGGTAGCGCTGGGTGCGGCGGGGGTGTACGAACCTTTGGTCAACTGGGCCGGAGGCGGTGCCACGGTACCCATCACCGGATTCGGGGCAGTGATGGCAAAAGGAGTAAAAGAGGCGGTACAAGAAAAAGGCCTCCTCGGCATCCTCTCCGGCCCCTTCACCGCCGCCGCCACCGGAATCGGCGCAGCAGTGTTGTTCGGGTATCTGGCGGCAGTGCCATTTCGACCGAAAGATAAGTCCTAGGAGGGATAGGCACAAACTGTTAGGATAACTCCTTGCAAAAACACCCAATTCTCTTGACCCTATACTCCTCACTCATGAACGCCCTTCCATAGAACATCCCACTGGCGGCAAAAAACGCCCTTTATAGGTTCCGAGGCAACCAGACTTCTGGTAGGGGCGTATTGTCGCCAGTACAGAGTATAGCATGAAAACGGTCTCTACCTTTACCTCGGCGATAGAACCAAACCAAAATGGCCACAAGCCAAATCAAAAATAGACTGGTGCAAAAAACAAAACAGTGAAGAAGGTGTCAAGTGCTACTCTCCCTCTCCAGTTATACGAAGACGCAATGTTTCTCACTATATCTTCTGTGACAGATTCATCTATGCTGATAAAGAAAACAAGCCTTTTCTCGATGAATACAAAGCTTTGTCCCCACGCAAGCAGAAGAAGTATTTTGCAGAGCATAAAACGGAATTGGAGTTATTCAAATCCGCAAACGGCTATCTCAGCAAGCACCGAAACAAAGACGGCAAAATCCCGCTTACAAGTTGGATAAAAGAGCGTGACGGTCTGATGAAAGAGAAAAATAAAATCAGAAAATCCACTATGTCACTCTCGGAGCGACTGCGGCAGATTGACCGTATTCGCAAGAGGGCAAAAGAAACTATGCCGAAACAGCCACAATGGAAGCGAGGGTGGGAGATGGAACACTAGAACGGCGATGGGGGTTAATCTATGAACAGGCCCCCTAAAAACGGACATTGCGAAAAAGGGACTCCTGATGTAGAATGAAAAACTACGTTAGGAGTCATTTTTATGAAGAATCAATATGGACATCTCATACTTGAGAAAGTATT
>WRBE01000014.1 GCA_009779845.1 Oscillospiraceae bacterium | reverse complement strand
TAGCTCGATATCGTCGTCTGCAAACTCTATGTGTATGTCCGCCGTGCTCAGGCCGACATTGTTCTCTACCGAGAGCGATACCTCCACGCTCTCCCCAGGCGCCGCGGTCACTGTCTCGAGTACCAGGGACATCCCGTCGCCCGCTGCTGTGGTCAACTCCTTGTAGAGTTCTGTTAGCTCCTGTACAATACCATCCCGCTCAAGGAAGGTCAGGCTGGCGTAGACGTACCGCTCTTCACCGGACACAAGTGCCGCATCAAGCGCTGCGATCTCTTCGGCGGTCAATCTCGCACGGTCAAGAGCCGCCAACCGATCCAGTATATCTCTCAGGCATTCTCGCTCATCGGCCAGTTCAGCATTGAGAAGCCCCATCTCGTTCAGCCTGCGGGTTATGTCATCAACCTCTCTCTGGCTGAAGTTCCTTGTTTCGACAAAGGTTCCAACCGCCTCGCCGGGGACGGAGCCATTGTCGGGAACGATGACAAAGTCGGTGTAGAAACGGCTGTTATAAACAGCGCGGGCCTCTTCTCTTAATTTAATATACTCATGCCAAGATAAGCGCGTGAAGCTGGAGTACCAGTTCTCCTCCCATCTCCTATCTCCCAGAAGAACGAAGGGGTTCACGTTCACGTCTGCGGCGGCCAGCGCTACCCGTAGCGCATCTTTGTTCACGGCGTCCGCGGGAACCAAGTATCTGATTGCGGCTTCGATCTGGCTGATTGCCGTTATGATTTCGACAGCCGTCCGCGGTGTAGCCGCTAGGGCTGCTTCCCCACTTGCGATTGCATCCTCGAGGGTTGCAAAGCTGTCCCAAGTGAAGTCTTCTTTATCGTATGTCGCGGCATAGGCCAGCAACGCTTCCAGCTCGGCAATCGGTAGCTCGGCGTCAGGTCTCTCTACCAGTCCCGCAATTGCATCCTCAATGGCTCTAATCGCGGCTGTAATTTCAGGTAGGATAGAGCCTTCGGCATTATAGATGTTTGCACCGGTTGTGAGCGCACGTTGAAGTGGTGCCACGCTATCATCGGTAAACGCCCCGGACTCGACCATTCTTCTGCCCATAATCAGCAAGTCAAAGAGGTCGTATTTTTCATCAAACCAAGCGCTTCCCTGTATGTCGATCATAAAGTATGTGGTGAAGTTGGCGTGCCCGGGGCCGCCTACGAAGAAATGTGGTAAAAACTCTCGCTCCGTACCGCTGACCATGATGTTCAGTGCAGGTACGTGGCGTGTCGCATTGTTGGCAACGCCGGGTACCGCATCAATCGCACCGACACCCATCTGCCGCCTTGGAACAATCGTGATCGTCGCATCGTCACATGTTTCGCCTTGGTTGACTGTTGTTAAGAAAGAGTCAACTTCCAGCCAAGCATCTCTGAACTCATTGCGGATCGCCAGTTGCGCTGCGTTCGGCGCAGAAGTGCCGGAACCTTCAATGCCTGTGGTTGCCATCAATACCGGGCCGTACATCACGGCGCCGACCCAGCGGCCCCGATGCATGGTTGGAAGATAGTCAATCCAAACATCCCACGGCATGTAGACTTCAACCACATCTGTGTCCGACCATGT
This sequence comes from Oscillospiraceae bacterium, assembly GCA_009779845.1. Classification (GTDB taxonomy): domain Bacteria; phylum Bacillota; class Clostridia; order Oscillospirales; family Oscillospiraceae; genus WRAB01. The sequence goes on along the minus strand of WRBE01000014.1, from coordinate 49,523 downwards.
CCGAACGCCTGTTGTGGCATAGGTGGTGGGCGTAAAAGCACCGCCGTTGAGTGCTTTTAATGACACGCCGTTGAGTAGGATGTCAAAGTTACTTGTCGCCCAGAACGGTACACGAAATCTCATTTCAAATTCGTCCGTACCTGCACCCGGCTCTACCGTGAAGGTCGCTACCTCGGACGGCCAAACAGTTTCTTGGGTGATAACGACATCTTGTGCCGCCCATGTGGCGGTGGAAGGCTTATACAAGCTTACCCAGAGGGTTTCGTTATCTGTCGAGGTGAAGTAGATGGCATCCTGATACTTGACGTGGTTTTCCAAGCCGGTGCCCGCACAGCAGGAAGAGTCGGGAGATGTTGCGCCGCCCCTGCTTCTTATGGTGCCCTGGTGGATCGGGTAGTGGTAGGTGTTCTGATTGGTTTGGCTGCCCGCGACATGAGAACCGATCATCTGGCCGATGAACAGGCGCTCAATGTGATCGGAGAATGCGGCGTTGTCCGGATCATGCTCTTTTAAGTACTTGCCCAGCTTCATCAAGTTGTACGCCGCACATGTCTCATTGGCGCCGGTGTGTGCCAGCAAGTGATGCACTTGGTTGTACGCACCGACATACAATTCAATGTTTCTGATGTTACCCTTTACATTACCGGTGGCCCACGCATAACGTCCCAGATTGTAATTCCAGAAGTTGTATGCGATGTTCCAATCGATCGGATCATTAGAGGCTCTATATTTCCAGAGCAGACCCGTGATCATCGGAATATGCGTGTTAGCGTGCAGCTCACGGATGGAGTCTCTGTTTTCCGCCAACGCCGTGTAGAACGGTTGGTTGTTCGTGTCGCCGCTGGCACCGTCGTTCCAGAAGGCCTCCGCTGCGCGCAGTTGTCTCGGATCGTGTGTAAATCTGGCGTCGTCTCTGGTCAAGAGGTAGAGTCTCGCCATCGTTTCATTGATGCCGCCGAACTCACCCGCAATGTACTGACCCCAAGAGGTGGCACGATAGCCGGGACGGCTGGTGGAGAACGTGGCGTTTCCTGTTGTCACACCGGGAGGTACGAACCCTTCTCTGGTGCGGTGGTAGAATCTGTTATCCATCCAAATGCCCATATCCAAGGCGATTTGGATGGCCATGTCGGCGATTTCCTGTGTGCTGACTTGCCGCCCGTTCAATGTATAAACGGTGTCGTTGCCATCCAGCGTATTGAAAATATCAACCAGCCCGGCCGCTACTTTATGATAGCCGTAATACGGTGCCCATACGCCGTTGCCCGCATCATTGTAGCCCAGATATGCTTCATTCCCTACAATGTGGTGGGGGGGGATCGCATTCAAATGGCCCCAGCCGAATTCCAGAGGATTGGGGGCATGCCCAACAACGAATCTGTTAGTTGGCCAAGCACCGGTACCTCCACCGCCTACAGAACCTCCATCACCTCTGTCCGGGATCTCGCCGATCCAGTTTTGCAGTGTGCCGTAGGGTGATGTTCTCAGCCGCATGACACGCCAGTCGGCTATGGATTCCTCGTGCGTCCGAAACTCACCCGGTCTGCCCGGTATCGGGGTGGCCCCCGTGGGGAACGCGTTGACGCCGGTTGGTGGGGCCGGGGCAGCTGCCGGCACGGGGTCGCCGTACACAGGGTCACCGTACACGAACCAAGTGCCGTCTAAGTTCAAGTGGCCCAAGAAGTCTCTGGCTTCCCAGAATCTGTTTTCCGTGGGGTGCTCTACGCCCGGATTAACACCGTCACGGACCGGACCGGCCGATGTGTCTGTCATCTGCCAAGCGGGGTCGGCAATATTTGCCGGGATCGGGATGCCCATGGTCATTTCCTGCATCTGGCGCAGTTCTCTTGTCATGCGCTCCATTCTCTCCAGCAACTCAATCCGTTGACCTGTAGTGACAGGAGATGCGTACGCCAAAGCCAGCCCGGTCATGTAGTGGCCGGAGCCAAACCCTCTCAACTTTTGCCACCAGCCAACACCGGGGCGGTATCTGTCGATATGTCCCAGAGGTAAACCATATCCCACACACAGGCCATAGGCCTCTCTGAAGGGCCGGATATATCGGTCAATGGGTAGGTTTAAGATATAATTAATCGATCCGGCTCTGTTTTGTGTCAGTCTGTTCATTTCTCCGTCAGGATCATTGTCAACGGTCACAGCACCCCAAGGGAGCGCCGCGGCGCTGGGAACGTTCGACGGGATTTCCCACGGTTCGGCTACAACTGTAATGTCTGCCGTTACCGGGAAGCCGTCTCCCATAATAACGCCGCCCAAGGTCCATTGATGCCCCAACGGCATATTGGTCTGGGCAATTTGCTCTGGGGTCGTGTGGCCGTCCCAGCGAACCCGGCGCATTTCGACTGTGTCATCGTTGTATGTTACCAACACATGGTTGGGCAGCCGAGGTGCGGTGCCGACCGGCTGGTCGATTACCGGGCTCTCTGCCGAAACAATCGCTCTCATGCCATCGTCCACATGAGCCGGTACGGTTACGGTAAATTGTCTGGTAACCGAAACTCCATCATATGTACCTGTGGCGGTCAATACAACCGTTGCGTCCGGCTGGCCCAGCGGCGGGCGCAATACGGTGCCGTCACTCCACACATACCACGAGTCGCTTTCCCAAGTAATCGTGACACCGTCTCCGGTGGACGTTGGGACATCTAAATTCGTGATCCGGTCTTCCAGAACACCTAAATCAATCGCATCCATAACTTCCTGCACATTCGGAACAGGCAGTACGTTGAAGTTAAACGTCCGTGTTACAGAATTGGCTGGATTATTCGGGTCCGTTGCTGTCGCCGTGATCGTACCCGTAGCGGGAGCTGCGCCAACCGGCGGACGGGTAACGGTGCCGTCATTGGCCAAAGCGGCGTTGGTCGAACCTGACCAAGTGATAAGGCTCCCCTCTGCTCCAACGGCGGGGAGGGCAATATTGGAAATTATGTTTTGGAACATACGTGCATCCAATGCGTACACGTCTCTCGTCTGATCGTCTGCCTCAAAGCCGTGTACATGCCATCGGTTTACACCGAATCCGGGTGCGGTGCCGGTAGCGCCTCTGCTGACGACTGTTACGCGAACATGTCTTGCCAAAATCGGCTCTTCAAACACAAGGTTATTCCAGAGTGTGTTGTGGATAGATGATTGACCGGGCGTATTCGCATTATGCGCCGTCCCGGCAGAATATACCCTTGTCCAGTTTAGATTTGCCAAGTCGGCAAGATGGGGATACGTCGCTTCCATGTTGCCCATGGTTGTCATTTGGGGCGGATGGCTGTTAGGAAGCTCGTCCATGGAATATTCAATAAACGCAGTCACCGGCCATGCGACACCGGTGTCTGTCCAGATCCACCATCTGATGCTGGAGCCTGTAATCACTTTCGGCTCCGGCCAAGAAAGAGTCAAATGGTATGGGTCGCCGGTTGTTCCGGCTGCGCCGCCCCACGTATTAAACGCAGAACCTGTGGTGAGCGGGAATGCCGCTTGTCCGTCGTTAAGTACGTTTAATATGGTGCCGCCGTTAATACGCGGCCCGGAAATGCGGACATCAAAGTCGTTCTGGACACCTGCTGTACCGCCGGTGCCGGTGAATGCCCTGCGGGCGAGGTTGGTACTGCCCGGAATGACAAGTCTTTCCGGCTCAATGCTTGTCGTGAGTGTGTGTCCAGCGTCAGAGATCGCTATGGCACCCACTGGCGCAAACGGTGCGAGGAGTCCTATCACTAGTAAGATGCAAAGTGCCTTTTTCATAAAACCTTTTCTCATGAACAAATTCCTCCATTATGTTGTTATTTGTCTGCTGTTACTTCCTGACCTAAGCTTCTTGGAGCGCACATCAACTCTTCGTTTCAATCTCCTTTCTGTTAAAGTTTAATACATTAACATAAGCATTTCCCACAAGTTTTTTGCTTATTTCCCCTATTTTCTCAATTATACTGACAACATGCAAAAACGGATATATAATTTCTTCTTATATAATGCAGATATTTTACGGTATTTCCGACCCGGGTGGCGGTCTATGTCGGCGTTCGTCGAAGGAGAAAAGTATCGCCAAACCACTTGACGCACAATGGGACCAGCGCAATCTGCGCTGGCCCCTTTTTCCAGAACAACCCAAACATAAAAAACATCCCCGCACTCTATGGATGCGGGGATGTCAACATCATCTATCCACCCAAATACGCCTTCCGCACTGCGTCATTTTCCAGCAACGCTTTGGCACTATCCGCCAGCACGATCTTTCCGGTCTCTAACACATAGCCACGGTCGGCTACGGTGAGGGCCATGTTGGCGTTTTGCTCTACCAATAACACCGTGGTGCCGCCTGCGTGGAGTTCTTTGATAATCTCAAAAATCTGCTCCACCAACAGAGGGGCAAGCCCCATAGACGGCTCGTCTAGCATTAAAAGCCGTGGACGGCTCATCAAGGCACGGCCCATGGCCAGCATCTGTTGTTCCCCGCCGGAGAGGGTACCTGCGTGTTGCTTGTACCGCTCTTTTAGTCGGGGGAACCGCTGGTACACCTCTGTAATCCGCTCATCCATGGTGCCGCCGGGCTGGGTGTAGTGGCCCATTTCTAGGTTTTCTTGCACACTCATTTGCAAAAATACCCGCCGACCCTCCGGCACTTGGGCCAAGCCCCGTTTGACGATGGCATGAGATGGGGTGTTGCTAATCTCTTCCCCGGCAAAGGAGATAGAGCCGGTTTTACTGCGGAGCAGGCCGGAGATGGTTTTTAATATCGTACTCTTCCCCGCCCCATTTGCACCGATTAGGGTCACAGTCTCCCCTTCTTCCACATGGAAACTCACGTCTTTCACGGCGTAGATACTGCCGTAGTAGACATTCATGTTTTTAACTTGCAGCATCATCGCCACCCCCTCCTGTGCCCAAGTATGCCTCGATGACCTTGGGGTTACTTTGAATCTCCGCCGGGGTTCCTTTGGCGATGAGACGACCATAATTTAGCACCGCCACGCCTTCGCAAATCCCCATAACCAGTTGCATGTCGTGCTCGATTAATACAATGGCGATTTGGAACGTCTCTTGAATTTTCTTGATGTTGTGCATCAAATCATCCGTCTCCGCTGGATTCATCCCGGCGGCAGGCTCGTCTAAAAGCAATACGGCCGGGTTTGTGGCAAGGGCCCGGACAATCTCTAGTCGCCGCTGGGAACCGTAGGGCAAGCTGCCTGCCTTATGGTATGCCATGCCCTCCATGCCGAAAATAGAAAGAAGCTCTTTCGCCCGGCCTTTGGCAATCCGCTCGGCCCGCCAATAGCCCGGTAGACGGAATAACGCCCCGGCCACTCGGTAGTCCATCTCATTATGCAAACCAACCAGCACGTTATCCAATACCGAAAGTTCCTTGAACAGCCGGATATTCTGAAATGTCCGAGCAAGCCCCGCCCGGTTGGCTTGGGTGGTGTTCATGCTCTTGGTGTCCTTGCCGTCTAGATAAATCGAACCACGGGTGGGCCGATAGACTTTGGTAAGCAGGTTGAATATGGTGGTCTTCCCCGCCCCATTGGGGCCGATGAGTCCGCAAATTTCCGTAGGGGCGATGGTGATGTTAAAATCATCCACCGCTGTGAGGCCGCCGAAGTCGATACCGAGGCCGACACACTCTAAGGCCGGGCGTTTGTCCCGATCTCGCTCCGGGATCATTGGGGCTCTGGGGTCACGTTTGAGTTCCATTATTTTGCCCCCTTTTCTTTGATTCTTCCGGCTGTTATCCTGCGTACCAGCCGCTCAATAACACGGCTCAGGGAGAAGTCATAGGTGCCGAGCAAGCCAGAGGGTTTGAATATCATCACAAGAATCAGCAATAGGGCATAGATAATCATCCGATACTGGGCTAGGGGCTGCATTACCACCGGCAAACTGGTCAAAATGGCCGCTGCAATAACCGAACCCGCCATGGACCCCATACCGCCCAAGACCACAATCATGAGGATGTTGATACTGGCCATAAAGTCAAAGTCCCCGGGCACCAAAATACCTAAATTCCCCGCAAACAACGCTCCAGCCACACCGGCAAAGAAGGCGGAGGCGGCAAAAGCCAGAACCTTGTAGTAAGTGGTTTTGATGCCGCAACTCTCGGCGGCAATTTCGTTTTCCCGGATGGATAAAATCGCCCGACCATGCCTGCTTTTCATCAGCATGTGGATGGCCCCACAGGTGAGGATGACGCAGATATACACCACCAGAAATGTGGAGTATCTAGGGATTCCCAGTAACCCCTGCGCACCGCCCGTAATGGCAGGCAGGTTGTTAATCAGCACCCGGATAATCTCACCAAATCCCAAGGTGATAATGGCGAGATAGTCCCCTTTGAGCCGCAGGGCGGGAATCCCAATGAGAACACCGAATATGGCCGCCACCACACCGGCTAACAACAGCCCCACCACCAGAGATGCCTCGGAAGGTAACAACCCGCTTCGCCAGAAAATAGCCCCGGCATAGGCCCCCACTGCCATAAACCCAGCATGGCCCAAGGGCAACTGGCCCAAGTACCCGGTGGAAAGGTTCAGCGACACAGCCAAAATGATAAAAAAGCCGACTTGGATGACATTATTACTATGGGCGCGGGGCAACAAGTTGCCGCCCACAATCAGGTTGCCCACAATGAGAAACAGCACCAAAAGCCCGATATTGATGCCATAACGCGCCGGCATAGGGATCGTAAATCGTTGTTTCATCACAGTTACCCCCTAAACCTTTTCTAACATGGGGCGGCCCATGATTCCCGTGGGGCGCACCATGAACACGAGGATAAGGATAAGGAACACCACCCCGTCCATCCAACTGGATAAGTTGGCCGCCACTACCAGTACTTCTAACAGCCCAATGACATATCCGCCAATCATGGCGCCGGGGATAGAGCCGATACCGCCCAATACCGCCGCCACAAAGGCCCGCAGACCCAGCATCACGCCGATGGTGGGCATAATCAGCGGAAACTGTACACTATATAACAATGCCCCCACCCCGGCCAAGGCCGCACCGACGGCAAAGGTGAAGGTGATGATGTGATTCACATGAATGCCCATGAGCTGGGCCGCCCCCGTATCCTCGCTCACCGCCCGCATGGCTTTGCCCAGCTTGGTCTTCTGGACTAAAATGGTCAACGCAACCATGGAAGCCACAGAGGCCAGTATGGTAATCAGGGCCGTATAAGCAACCTGAAACCCGCCGATGGTCAGAGACCCCGCCGGCAGCAACATATGGGCCGGAAAACTATGCCCATCCGCCGTGAACAAAAGCTGTGCCACATTCTGGAGCAAAATAGAGACCCCGATAGCCGTAATCAACAAGGACAGCCGAGGTGCAGACCGCAACGGCGTGTAGGCCAGCTTTTCAATCACTACAGCCAGTGCCGTACAGCCCAGCACCGTCACAACTGCCGCCACCACCGGCGGCATATGGGCGCTAGTCAGCGCAAACAGGGCAATATACCCCCCCACCATGATAATATCCCCGTGGGCAAAGTTGAGTAACTTGACAATGCCGTACACCATGCTGTATCCCAAGGCCACCAAGGCATAGATAGAACCCATCTGAAGCCCGATAATGAGCTGGTTTACAAATATCATATCTGTATATCCCTTCCGAAACAAAAAGGGAGCACGACTGAATATTCAGCCGACTCCCCTCGCGTATTGACACTGTTAGAAGTAGCCAAAGAATGTTTCACGTCCGTCTGCAATCTGGAGGATGACGGCTGTTTTTTGCGGATTGTTGAACTGGTCAAATACAATATGCCCCGTCACGCCGGTGATATCCGTGGCCGCCATGTTGGCGATAACCGCATCGGAAAATCCAGCGTCGCCCGGCTCAATACCATCGGCCAACGCCCTTTCAATAGCGGTGACTAAAATCATGGCCGCATCAAAGGCTTGGGCGGCGAACATGTTGGGTGCAAACCCATTTTTATAGGTGAAATCTGCAATAAACTCTTGCACCATGGGCGTATCCACATCCGACGAGAAGCCCGTGAGGAAGAAGGCCCCCTCAATGGAAGACGAGTCGGACATAAAGTCTAAGATGGTGGCCCAACCATCGGCACCAAGCAGTACTGCGTCCAAACCCACCGCTTCGCTCTGCGGCCCGATTAGGGCGACATCTTGGTAATAGGCCGGGATAAATAGCGCATCCGGGCTTTGCGCCGCAATATTCGTCAGTTGGCCTTGGAAGTTCACTTGGCCTGTTTGGAATGTTTCTACCGCGACAACCTCTAACCCCAACTCTGCCGCTTTGGCCTCAAAGGCCCGGGTTAAGCCGATGGAGTAGTCCACCTCGTTGTTATAGAGAACTGCCACCCGCTGGGCGCCCACCACTTCATGGGCAAACTCTGCCATCTTCTCCCCTTGGAAGGGGTCAATGAAGCAGGAACGGAACATGTTGGTGAATACTTGGCCGGTTTCTGCGTCTACAGTCACGTTTTCGTGGGTAGAACTGGCCGTAATCATGGGCATGTTGTCCTCATAAGCAAGGGGAACGACAGCCATGGTCACACCACTGGTCACAGCGCCAATAATGGCGTGTACGCCTCTATCCACTAAGTCAAAGTACCCGGCAACGCCTTGGGCCGCTTGGCCTTCTTCATCGAAGTATTCCAGACGGATTTGCAAGCCGCCTTGGGCGTTGAACTGTTCTACATAGAGTTCAATCCCGGCCTGCACCGCCGTGCCGAACTGTGCCACAGGGCCGGTCAAGGGCGCTAGGACACCGACAACAACCTCGTCCCCAGCCGCACCGGCATCGCCGTTTTGACCGCAAGCCGTTGTCATGCTAATCACGAAGAGCACCGCCAATACCAGAGCCGCTACACGAAACTTCTTTTTCATCTTCCATTTACCTCCTTCTAAAAATTTTGTGTTCCAAAAAAACGGATTACATTTTTTGTGAATCTGAATTTTTGGTATAAACTTTATTATAACGATTTACTGCGGGAAAGTCAATTGTGAATTTTAGAACACTTGCATAAAACATCAACCCTGTTATTGTTCATATTGACCACAAAAAAAGAGGCCGCCGGATGGCGGCCTCTGGTATTTGATGCTCTGCATAACGTCAATAGGAAATGTGTCTCGTAGCCTTACTGATATTTGATCGTCGATTTTGTAACTGCTTTCGCTTTTTTTGTGTAATAGATATACGGTGCTACTTCACTTGGTTTCTCCACTTTGGGGCCTAGAATGATCTCGTCATATATCAATTCTTTATCCATTTCCATGTATAGATGCGGGATTTCTCTTGACCGATTCCCTGCGTCCGCAGTCGGTTGATTGGACGAGATGACGATTCTCAACTCGTGTTCATGGGCATAGTCTGTGTTCTTAAATAAAAACCGAATTTGGTCAACGGCGTTCACCACAATACGCCGCAGCTCTTCTTTTATGCCGGGGTCATGTATTTTCTTCATTTCCCGGTCAATATGTGTCAGCAATTTTGAAACCTTTTCCAGAGGGGCATATATGGACGGCTCGCTCTCTTTCAGTGCTTCTATGCTGTCAGTATAAATCACTTGATATAAACAGTATTTTGGCGCTATCGCTTGTTCTTCTTTTTCTGTATGCCCCACTTCAATTAGGGGCTGTGTCTGCATTTTCATTTGTTCAGGTGTCACTAACCCTTCTTTATCAAAACAGTTGCTATCAAATACCAAACAACAACCTTGACCATTATTCCCATATTGCACCCATAAGGGCAAACTGTCAATATTCGTGGAAAAACTGCCTAAATAGGTATCACTGTCATGAATGGCTTGGCGAACCCCTGTTTCGTTTTCAGTTGAAAAGTAATTGCTTAACACCTGACCTTTCAACACATGGGATAACAAATCCAGAAAAACATGGCCTTCTGACGGGTCGTTCATGTATGCCGCATTATTTAGCCTGAACCTGTTTTCATTTCCCTGTTCCTTTGCAACCAAGTATTTTATGCTCTCAATTCTTGTATAGTGCCCAATGGATTTCCCTTCTATCTCTTTTAAAATCAGGCTGTGCTTTATCTCCAGTATCACGGCATAAAATGCGATAAGATATGCCCGGATGGCTGTGTGTCCTTTCGTGTTTTCAAATATGTATTTCACCCAGAAATATTTCTCGTAATCGTCGCAATCATCGCTTATTTCCATGTCGTCAAAAATTTGAAAATACTTTGCTTTGTGCGGTGTGGCAACCGCATCTGCATATTCTTTGATATGCTCTAATATCCATGTGTATCTACTGGGCTTGTCCAACATTTGCGGAACTGTTTGCGGAATCTTTTTTTGCCACATTGCTTGTCTAATTAAATTTGAAAATACAACGCTATCCTCTTTATCCAGCTCTAATGACTTCAAATACAAATTGATTACGTCTTTTTTCTTCCCCAGCCAAGCTAATGCCGCACCGATATTGTTATATGATGTTGCGTGTTCTGGGTTGAGTTCCGTCACTTTGGTATAATAGGAGATAGCGTTCGCATAGTCTTCTGCCGCAAAATATCTTTGCGCAAGCTCGAATACTTGGGCGAAATCATCCTCCCAGCCTTCTTGTAGCGCACCTTTGTATCTCTCTAACTCTCTTGTGCTATCATTCAGATTTTTCTCCATGACCCTCACCCCTTTGCTTGTACATTTTAATGTATTTTGCCGCCAAATACAAGGGGAGGGCTATATGTTATCCTGTCCACAAGCTTCCATTTCACGCTACCTTGAAGTGGCAAAGTGCCTAGGTGTACATATGATGGCAATGAGAACACCAAAAAAGGAGCACAAACTCATGATGCCTTATACCCCTTGGTCTGTCCGGCAGTCGCCTGCCCATTCGCCCTCCGGCTCGATGGATCACGGCCCACAGCCTTTTGTGATTGACATTCACAAGGCCACAACACACAATCATACATATCGCACCGCCCTCTGGACGGGTCGGCATTTACAACTAACCATGATGAGCATCCCCGTCGGCGGGGATATTGGGCTGGAAATGCATCCCAATGTAGATCAATTCTTACGAATTGAGGATGGCCATGGTCTCGTGCAGATGGGCAGTAGCCGAGACTCTCTAACGATACGCCAGCCGGTGTTTCCCGACTCTGCAATCTTCGTGCCTGCCGGAACATGGCATAATCTAAGCAATGCCGGACAAACGCCGCTAAAACTCTACAGCATCTACGCCCCTCCAAACCACCGCCATGGTGTCGTGCAGGAAACCAAACAGATTGCAGAGACGGAAGGGCACTAGTCTAATGTGCCCTCCATCTTTGTTACTACGCTCTGCACCAACGCATCGGCCTCTGTGCAAAGCGTGAATGCGAGCGTCAGTGTATTACCGACTGTAGCACTGGCGAAAGAGACGGGCATGTCTTCCGCTGCCGCATCAATGATAAATGCCATGTGTGCAACCCGTGCCTCAATTTCAGGTGGTAGCGAGACGGTTCCGATGTTGGAAAAGGTCGTTGTCATGCCACCTTCTTCGCTGTGCTCTAATCGGCGCAACACCCATTTTTTACTACACGGGGCAAGAATCGCCCGCTGTTTTTGAACCCTTGAAATTCGTTGATATTCGCTTGGACAAACGCAGCATCAATCTTTGCAAACTGTTCTCGGATTCCCAGCACCATTTCTGTAAAATTATCCGTCTCCGGCATGGTGACCATAACGCTGTCCACAAAGCTTCGAAGCGTTTTTGTGGGAAAGAAACTTCTGCAATCAATGGGCACAAGCGCAATAATTGGCTTGCTACACCCACGGGTATGGCGCTCTTCGGCGATTGCCGCAAAAATCTGCGCCATTACATATTCTGAAATCGTTGCGTTGTGCGCCCTTGCCTGTTGTTTGACTTCCGTCAGATCAAAGGTTTTCAGAATGACATAGGGTGGCATCGGCGCTACCGCTTCGTGATGGTATGCTTTGGGATGTTTCGTATGTTTGCGATTCGATGTTCCCTTTGAAGGGGCGTAAAAACGTGCATAGGCATCTTCCCACTCCTCTGCCTGAAATGTGTCAGCGCAGTCGGGGATCTCACCTTTCTCGAAGGTGACGCCCAAAAGTTCAAAATAGCGTCCCAACAAGGCCTGCATCATCACGGTAAGACCACGCCCATCCACAACGCTGTGAATCGCCTCTAGGGTAATATGCTGTTCACCATAAAGCACACGTAGGACGTGCCCTTCACCTTTATTGTAATAATCAGTGAAGGTGTACGTGTCGCCCACCCAGACAATCTGCGGCGGCGCAGAGAGCGGTTTGGTGATGATACCAGAAAAACTTTGGCTCTAAACACCCGCATAAAGCTGGCAGGCGGCGTACGACATCATTTACGGCGCACTGCAATACCTCTGGGTCAACGAATTCCTTCAAATATGCTGAAAGCATGAATTGTCCAGGATGGTCTGGTGTGATGACCGCAGCGTAATATTGTCCGATTGGGTCTAGTTCGGTGATAAAAGTGGGTTTCTCCATGATAGATTCGCTTTCTTTTTTTGTATACGGTAATTATATCCAATTCTCCCGATAAACGCAAACCGGACACCTCTCTGGCAACGTCCATTGGAATTCAGCTCACGTTGTTCATAAATTATTTTCTTTTTGTTAATGGGATAATATATCATTCAACCAACCATTGCCGTATAATGATAGCACAAAACTGGATAATGATAGCCAAGCCACCTTTCAAGCGGTTTGACTATATATCCACCGATTCCTTTGGCAAACATTATAGAAGGGGGCGGAACATGATGAAAACGAGAGTAAAGCGAAGGCTCAGTTTGATATTGGCGGTCTGTATGATTCTGATGTTGCTACCCTATAGCGCAGCATCGGCAATGACGCTGTCATCAAATTCTGTGCAGATGGTCTCAGCGAGCGGCAGTCATACACTGATGATTCGGAACGACGGCACGCTATGGGCTTGGGGTGCGGGCCAATATGGTCGGCTTGGCGATGGCAATACGTCTAATCACAACGTAGCCGTCCCTACCCAAATCGGAGTTGCCGCCAACTGGGTCTATGTGGCGGCGGGGGGCTTGCACTCTGCGGCTATTGATGCAAATGGCGACCTCTGGACTTGGGGTGCCGCCGGACAGGGGCAACTGGGCAACAATACAACAACCGACAGCGGGACACCTGCCCTCGTCAGCGAGCCGGGCCCGTGGCGCAGCGTGTCCGCAGGTGCGCGTCACACCGTGGCCATCAAGCAAGACGGCACGCTCTGGGCCTGGGGCGAAAACGCACAGGGTGCGATTGGACAAAACAGCGGTACGGGCCAATATAACGTGCCGATGCAGGTTCCGGCGCTTGCGGGGAACACTTGGCTGGATGCATCAGCGGGGGGATATTACGACGGTGGCGTAGCATACGGCAGCTTCACTGTGGGAATCCAGTCCAACGGCAGTCTTTGGGCTTGGGGCTGGAATAGCTCTGGCCAACTTGGAAACAGCAATACATCTAACCAGACGGCACCCGTGCAGGTTATCGGTGTCAGTACGGGAGACTATAACTGGGCCAGCGTGTCGGCGGGGTGCTGGAATACTGTAGCAATTAAGACAGACGGAACGCTCTGGGGCTGGGGCGGCAACAGCGAATACCAGCTCGGCCTCGGCGTGACAGGCGACCAAAATATGCCACAGGAAATCAGCGCAGGCACAAACTGGAAAAGCGTGTCAGCCGGGCGGTATCACACTATGGCTGTCCGTGCAGACGGTACCCTTTGGGGCTGGGGGCAGAACGATGAGGGTTGGTTGGGGAACGGTACAACGGCTACAAACCAAAGCCCACTCCGAATTGGAACAGGTACAAACTGGGTCAATGTCTCTGCTGCATGGTATCATACGGCGGCGATTAAGGACGACGGTAGCCTCTGGACTGCCGGTAGCAACGGCGCACTGCAACTGGGAAACGGCAACACCAATACAGGCAACGCTGTTTATACGTTGTCACTCGTCCAGCCCTCTATCGCAATCGTGACCGATCCGGCGAACACTTCTGTCATATCAGGTCAGAGTGGCAGCTTGTCCGTAACAGCCATCGGGTCGCTGGCCTCAGGCAGTTTCACTTATCAGTGGTACAGCACCCCGGACGGCACGGTAGCCAGCGGTGTTCCAATCACCGATGGGACAGGGACAGCTTCCACGCTCACGACCCCCACCCTAACAGATACAACGGGCTTGGGGACAATGTATTATTACTATGTGACTGTCAGCGATCCAAACGCTGGAGGAGCAAATGCGGTTACCTCGACCGTGGCTACGGTGACAGTACGGCAGGCAGAAACGACTGTCTCCCCTGTTGATTTATCCACCCTTACCGCCGGAGCTTGGGGGGCGGGCTGGTGGTTTGACGGCACCGTCTTGACCATAGACGCTGGTGCAACTGTTTCGCTTACAGGTACGGCACCTGCCGGAACCCGGATTGTGGTGCAGGGCACCACCCCTGCTAACGTCACATTTGCCAACGTCACGATTTCAGACCCCGGAAACGGCAACTCTCCGCTGACGCTGGAGTCTGGCGCAGTTCTTAATTTGACTGAAACGGGGACAAACTCTCTCACATCCGATTCCAGCGCACCAGCGATTGCCGTGCCGTCAAACGCAACGTTACATATAAGCGGAGATGGCATCTTGAACGCCAACAACTATGGCGGCGGCGTGGGTATCGGCGGCAGTACGCCCGCAGGCGCGTTCACCATGTCCGGCAGTCCGATTGTCTATGCCTCCAGCGTGGACATGGTCTTACAGTCGCCGTCTAGCGGCATCTTGTTTCATGGCACTACCGGCACGGTCTACGGTAGTCCCACTACCACAACAGATTGGACGGTTCCAAGCGGCGGGACACTGGATATTCCCGCTGGCGCAACTTTGGCTGTAGGTGCAGGTACCACCCTGACGAATGACGGAGCGATTAACAACAGCGGCACCCTAAACAACAACGGAACAATCATCAACAACATCGGCGGCTCGCTGACCAACAGCGGCACCATAGATAACGCAAACTCTATTGTTACAGACGGCACCTTCACCAATGCCGCAACCGGCATCATCAACAACACCGGAGTCGGCACCATCACCGGAACCACCGCACCCACCTTTGACATTGCGCTGGATCAGACTGGAACTTATACATTTTCCGAGACAGCGGAGAACTATGCCGCTATTACGCCCCTCACTGCCACTATTACCAATACCGGAAACCAAGTGACCGGTGCATTGACGGTAACACGCTCCGGCGGTGTGAGTTCTAACTTCACCGTAACCCCGGCGGCACTCTCCAGCATTCCAGTGGATGATGGGACGGACACGGGAAACAACACCGCCACCTTCACTGTCCAGCCTAACGCAGGTCTTACGGCAGGCATTTATACGGAAACGGTCACAGTTGCGGGCAATAACGGTGTCACCGCCTCTTTCACCGTGAGTTTCACCGTGACAACAGCAGGTTATAGCGTTTCGCTGAGTGAGACAAGTACCTACACATTCGCCGGGGTGATTGAGCACTACACAACTGTGCCGTCCCTCATTGTCACCGCCGCAAACACAGGCAACCAGCCCACAGGAGCACTGGCGGTTGCACTCAGCGGAACAAACCCCACAGCGTTTACCTTGACCCCAAGTTCCTTCTCTGGTATTGCAGTGGGTGCCGATAATACCTTCACCGTCACACCGAATATCGGGCTTACGGCTGGCACCTATACCGCCACGGTCACGGTATCAGGCAGCAATGGGATTACCGCTTCCTTTGATATGAGTTTCACCGTAACAGCAGCGACCTATGGCATCCTGCTCTCTGATGAGAGCACCTCTCCCGCAACGGAGCTCAACGGTACAACATATACGTTCCCCACACGGACACCCGGTTACACCGCCGCCCCGCTCACAGTTACGGTGGACAACACCGGCAACCAACCTACAGGCGGCTTGATAGTGGCTCTCTCCGGGGGGGTGTCCTCCGATTTCGTCGTGACACAGCTTGCGCCCTCCGCCACACTTGCGGTAAGTGGTGCCGGTACGTTTACTGTCGAGCCAAATGCCGGACTCACGGCGGGCACCTACACGGATACCGTCACAGTCACCGACGGTAGTAGTATCACTGCCACTTTTATGGTGAGCTTCACGGTAGTGGACTATGGAATCTCACTCAGCCAAGCCGGGACTTACACATTCCCCTCGACTGTAGAGAACGATGCGCCCGTCACTCCCCTTACGGTCATGATCACGAATATAGGCACGCAACCTACTGGGGCACTTACAGTGGCACTTGCCTCAGGCACGGATTTCACATTGGATAAAACCGCAATCTCCACCCTCGCGGTGGGTGGTAGTGATACCTTCACCGTGGCACCCAATGGCGGACTCGCAGCAGGCGTCTACACAGATACCGTGACGGTATTTGGCGGCAATGGTATTACTGCCACTTTCGACGTGAGCTTCACCGTGACGGCGGCGATTTATGGCATTGCGCTCTCCCCCAACACCACCCAAGATTTTGGGACGCTGATTGCCGGTTACACAACAGCGCCAGCCCCACGCACAATTACCGTCAGTAACACCGGCAACCAGACCACGGGCGGCCTGACAGTGGCACTCAGCGGCACAAACTCCAGTAGCTTTACACTGAGCACATCGTCCATTGGCAGCATAGGCGTGAGTGGTAGCGACAGCTTTACCATCGTACCGAACATCGGTCTTGCGGCAGGTGTGTATGGCGCCACTGTCACAGTGTCCGGCGGGAGTAACATTGCCGCAATTTCCTTCGACGTGAGCGTTACCGTAACGGCGGGCACAGAACCGCCACCACCTCCACCTGAGCCGAGTCTCCCTTTTCTCGACATTGCTGGTCACTGGGCTGAGACGGACGGCAGTATCGCCTTTGTCTATGAG
This sequence comes from Oscillospiraceae bacterium, assembly GCA_009779845.1. Lineage (GTDB taxonomy): Bacteria > Bacillota > Clostridia > Oscillospirales > Oscillospiraceae > WRAB01. Next base: position 32,657 of record WRBE01000014.1, on the reverse strand, counting down.
CGTGGTCTTATGCGAGGCATATCGGCTACTATGTTTGCGCCGAACGCCACCTTGACCCGTGCAATGTTTGTCACCATCCTCTACCGCATGGAGGGGGAACCGGAAGTTGCATTCCACCAAGTGTTCACCGACGTGACAAGTGGACAATGGTACAGCGAAGCTGTGGCGTGGGCAACGCAAAGTGGGCTTGTCCAAGGCATTGGCAACAATCGTTTTGCGCCCGAAACTGCCGTCTCTCGTGAACAGATTGCCGTATTTTTATACCGCTATGCCGCATTCAAGGGCTATCACAATATTGCGCCAGGCTTGGCCTTGGAAACCATCTTCTCCGACTATTATATGGTCAGTAGCTGGGCAGAAGAAGCCATGGCATGGGCAGTGGCGGACAAATTTATCATCGGATTTGACGGGAAATGTATGCCCATAGATGCAGCCACCCGCGCCGAGTGCGCCGCTCTGTTGAGCCGATTCATACGCTATTATACAGGCTAGGCCGAGCCGCACAAGCACCTACGAAGTGTTCGCTTTACTCTAGCCACAAGAATCCCACAGGTCTTTGCCCTGTGGGATTCTTGCAAACATCAGCTCTCTACAAGTCCTTGCTTCATGCGTTGTATATATTCATACACTGCCTGTTTTGCGCCTTCGCCATGTCCCCCGATGATACGCACAATGGCACTGCCAACGATTACGCCGTCAGCGAGGGTCGCATAGTGTCCCGCCTGCTCCGGCATTGAAATGCCGAATCCAATCGCAATCGGAATGTCAGTATATTTTTTTATTTCAGATACAATCGCCGATAAGTCGGTTGTGATTTCACTTCGCACACCTGTAACACCCATGGAGGATACCAAATAAATAAACCCCTCTGCGCCCTCGGCGATCTGAATAATTCGCTGTTCCGAAGTGGGTGCCACCAGCGTGACCACCTCAATTTCATACTTTGCGGCTACTGACTTCGCTTCCTCTTGTTCTTCAAAGGGCAGGTCAGGGATAATCACGCCGCATATTCCAATTTCTACGCATTTGGCGAAAAAGCGATCATATCCATATACAAACACGGGGTTTAAGTAGGTCATCTGGCCGCTTGGATCACGTCCCCCTCGGCAATCGAGTCCGAGAAAGGTATCCCGACCTCAATCGTGTCAGCACCGGCATTCTGTGCGGCTAGAATATATTCCGCCGAAGTCGCAAGATCCGGGTCTCCTGCCATCAGGTAAGCGATGAACGCCTTTTTATTTTGAAATGCATCCTGTATTCTATTCACTGATATTCTCCCCCTTATATCTGGCAATGGCCGCCTCCACAGCTTCGTCATCGGTGACAGGCATATACTCTGCGCGACCGGATTCATATAACCATGCGTGTTCCGGGCCGATGCCGGGAGAGTCAAGTCCTGCGGATATAGAGTGTACCGGCGTAATTTGTCCGAACTCATCCTGACAAAAGATCGACTTCATCCCATGAAAAACGCCAACAGAACCGCAGGTGATTGTAGCGGCGTGCTGGTCGGTATCAAGCCCCTTCCCCGCCGCCTCACATCCAACCAAGCGCACCTTGTCATCACCGATAAACTCATAAAACGCACCGATGGCGTTTGACCCGCCGCCCACACAGGCAACTACGGCGTCCGGTAAGCGGTTTTCAAGTTGATTCATTTGCCTGCGGATTTCCATTCCGATCACTTTTTGAAAATCTCCGACCATCATAGTCTGACTTATTACGTTGTGGGGCTTTTCCGTGTCTCGCTAGGCCGAGTGCTTACACTGCCATGCGGCATCATTATTTTCCTACTCGTGGATTAGCAAACACTTTTGCCCACAAAGAGAACAGGGAATACGCCGCCATGATCCACACAGCTATGATTGCCGTGGTCATGCTTGATGACAAAAGAAGCAGCAAGGAGCTAAAAGAAATCTGAAAAAGCATAGGCACGATGAAGTAAATTATTATCAAGCCCATAATAGACAGAATCGGGCCAATAAGCCATCTGATTCGTAGCTTTGGATTTACTTTTTCTCCACTATGTAGTTGCTTGCGGAGCTTTACAGCAAGCCGCACAAACAGACCGATAAATAAAATTCCCACAGCAGTTAGAATAACAAAAACGATGTCAACAATTCCATAAGTGTCAAGCCCGATCCGATTAAAACTTCTGCCATCTACAGCATCCCAAACAAGCGAAATCCATTGGGGTAGGTTCATATGTCTGAAGTTTGAAAGAATCACGAGCGCCATGTCACGCTCCGGAACGATCTCGACATAAGCAAAATACCCGAACGTTCCGCCGGAGTGTTGGATGGAACCGTATTCTAAAATCCCCCATCCATCTTGTGATACACCCCACCCAGCGGCATATACAAAACCTAAATCTGCGAAAGGATTTTGCGAAGTGTGATTATTTTCGCGCGAACGCTGGACAATTCTTGTAAATTGCTCGTTTACTTCAATTACTCCGAGCTGTATTCCTGCCCAACGTGCCATATCTGATATGCTCGAATACATACCCCCTGCCTGCATTGCTAAAGAAGAAGTCGCTTGCACATTATGGGGTCTTGGGCGTAAAAACCCAAAGCGATGACCGCCGATTACCCGCCCTGTATCATGCGCACGCTGTGCATTTGTAAATGTGTCATAAAGTCCAAGCGGGTGCAGTACGTTTTGTGTCATAAAATCGTCATAGCTTTGCCCCGAGACCGCTTCAATCAGAACCCCCAAAATCACATAGTTTACGTTGCCGTAAATATGTCCTTCGGACGGATAAAACGCAAATTCAATTCCCGTCAACTGTCCTATCAATTCGTCTTTGCTTAATTCTTCTGAGGTTGACGGGAAGCGTCTATCGTCACTTGTAAATCCACTCGTATGTTGCAAAAGATTGTAAATGCTTATGTCTTCATGGGGTACAGGCTCGCCGTTGTAACGCACCTCAAACCACGGCAAATGCTGATTTACAGGGTCACTTATAGAGAGAAGTCCCATATCTTCAAGCAACAATACGCCAAAACCTGTAAATGATTTTGCGGTAGAACCTATTTGAAATAAGGTATCCTGCTCGCTGTCTTTGAGGATGTACGAGGTTTCGCCATCTTGTATCACGGCAATTGCGGCGTTTGGAATATTTGCTCGGTTTAGTTCGTTTAAGATATGTTCTTCTGCTTCACTGCTTATTGTTGTTTGTGTGATTGCCGCAGTTGGAACCGCTGCGAGCAGGAGAGCAAGTAATAATAAGATTGTGAGCAGTTTTTTCATGTGATTTCACCGTTCTCTTTCTTCGTCCAAACTATAAATTTTCTAACTCAATACGAACAAAATCATTTTACCATACCCCAAACCAAAAGTCCACCGTCACCCTGCCGTCCCAAAACAGGGCGGCAGGGTGGGTTCTCCTTATCTCTCCATATCCCATGAGCGTGACCGTGTGCGGTGTTGCGGTCTTGTCCTCGCTCTCTCACGGCGTAGGACGTTCTCAACACCGTATAACAAGCCTGTGAGTGGGTTCGGTGCTTCGTCACACTTGGGGGTTTTGCGGACGGTTCGCTTTAGCTTTTGGGCGAGTTTCCACGTTTCGGAGTTCACGATTTCGGGCAGGGCATTTTCAAAAACGTGCCATTCTTCGGGCGGTTTTTTGAGTACCTTTTTCTTGCAATATTTAAGAGTACATTTCTGCATTTTATTTGACTATCACATCCTCTTTTTTATCCCATACCCTTATTTATTCTGACAACTCCAAACTCCTTTGCCTTCGTTTTTCGTGATAACGGACAGCTTTTGCAGCATAAACTCTCCAAAATTTATTTTTTTGACATGACAGATGAACCGATTCCACATCCGCCATCGAAAAATAAGTGCCCGCTTGTCGTTTGGGTGATTGTTTTTCATCTGATACATTTCCTATCTTCCTTTCAAATGCAAAAAGTCCTTGATAAAGCATAATGAATGCTTTATCAAGGACGAATAAGTTTATCTGCGGTGCCACCTTGATTTACGGGAAGAACCCGTACTCTTTAACGGTTTAGGGGACGGCGTTGCCGCCGAGGGTGGCTACTACACACGCCCGAACTTGCGGAACCGCTCGTACCGTTGTTCCAATCGGGTGTTGGTATCTAAGGCTTGTAGCTCTTGGATGGCGCCGCATAGGCTGTCTTTTAGTCCGGCCATTTGTTCTTCTGTTGTGCGGCTGGTTTCGGGGATGATGCGCTCTACTACGCCGAGGCCTAACATGTCTGTGGCGGTGAGTTTTAGGCACTTTGCCGCTTCGGCTACTTTTTTGGCGTCTTTCCAGAGGATGCTGGCACAGCCTTCCGGGGAGATGACGGAGTAGATGGCTTGTTCCATCATCCAGACTTGGTCGGCCACGGCCAATGCTAAGGCACCGCCTGAGCCGCCTTCGCCGATTAAGACGGAGATAACGGGAACCTGTAGGGTCATGAGTTCCATTAGATTCTCCGCAATGGCTTGGCCTTGACCCCGCTCTTCGGCACCGATGCCACAAAAGGCACCGGAGGTGTCCACAATACAGATAACAGGCCGCCCGAACTTCTCCGCTTGGCCCATGAGCCGCAGAGCCTTACGGTACCCTTCCGGGTTGGCCGATCCGAAGTTGCGGCGTACTTTGTCTTTGGTGTCTTGGCCTTTCTCTAAGGCAATGGCCGTCACGGGCAGGTCGCCTAACCGTCCGATACCGCCGACGACTGCGGGGTCATCGCCGAACCGCCGGTCTCCATGGAGTTCAAAGAAATCGGTGAGAATGGCATTTATCACCTGTTTGCCCGTGAACCGCCCCTTGGCCCGGGCCGCTTTTACTTGCTCAATCGCTGTACTCATGCCGACACCTCCCGCTTATGAAGCCCCAATAGAGCTGTGATTTGCGCCTTTTGCTCCCTGCGAGGGGCGATGGCATCCACAAAGCCGTGGTCTAGCAAAAACTCCGCCCGCTGGAAGTCGCCGGGTAGTTTTTTGCGGATGGTCTGCTCAATGACCCGCTGGCCTGCAAAGCCGATTAAGGCACCGGGTTCAGCTAAAATCACATCACCCTCCATGGCGAAGCTGGCTGTCACGCCGCCGGTGGTGGGGTCGGTGAGCACCACAGTGTAGAATAACCCCGCCGCACTGTGGCGGCCCACTGCGCCGGAGATTTTCGCCATCTGCATCAGGGACAATATCCCTTCTTGCATTCTGGCTCCGCCGGATACGGTGTAGCCGATGACCGGCAAGCCATCACGAGTGGCGGTCTCAAACAGGCGGGTAATTTTCTCTCCTACGATGGTGCCCATGCTACCCATCATGAAATAAGGTTCCATGATAAACAGGCAAACTTTCGTGCCGCCGATTTCACAGATGCCCGTGATCACGGCCTCTTTCTCGCTACTGGCTAGTTTTGCGCTGGCCAGTTTTTCGGGATAGCCGGGAAATTCTAATAAGTCTTTGCTCTCTAGCTCTGCGTCCAGTTCCGTAAACGTTCCGGCATCCGCTAAATATGCAATCCGTTGCCGGGCGTTTTGGCGGAAGTGGTAGCCGCAAGTACAGACACCCAACTGTTCCGCCAGTTCCATCTCCGAGTTTAATCGCGTGCACTTGGGGCAGGGTCGAGTGAGTTCTGTGTACTCTTTGCCCCGCACCCGCTTGGTGCGCCCGCCGATTTCTAGCTCATTGAGGGCTTTTCGGAAAAAACCGTCTAATTTCATGCTGTTTCAGTCCTTTCTGCACAAAAGATTTATATGTTCCCCCGCCTGCGGCGGGGGAACATAGTTTTGGTATCACATCTCGGTCATCATAAAGTCTGTGTAATATTTCCCAGATTTAAACGCCGGGTTGTCTAAGATGGCAATCTGCTCTTCAATGTTACAGCTCACGCCTTCAATAACAAGCTCTGACAGGGCCGCTTGAATCTTGCGGATGGCATCGTCACGAGTTTTGGCGTGGACGATGAGCTTGCCCAGCATTGAGTCGTAATAGGGCGGCACCAAATAGCCGGAATACAGCGCCGTGTCAAAGCGGACATTCGGTCCGCCGGGTACATGGAAAAAGCCTACCTTGCCCGTGCTGAATGCGTTGATGCGGCACTCGATAGAAGCGCCGATCATTTCCACATCGTCTTGGGTGAAGTCTAGGGGAATCCCATCTGCCACACGGATTTGCCATTTTACAATGTCAACACCTGTCACCATCTCGGTCACCGGGTGTTCCACCTGTACACGGGTGTTCATTTCCATGAAGTAGAAATTCTCGCCCTCTAGCAGAAACTCAATGGTACCGGCGCTGGTGTAGCCCACGGCCTTCGCCGCCTGTACGGCGGTGTCGCACATGGCTTTCCGAAGCTCCGGGGTCAGCACCGGGGACGGTGCTTCTTCCACCAGCTTTTGGTTGTTGCGCTGGACAGAGCATTCTCTCTCCCCTAACGCCACCACGTTGCCGTGTTCGTCGGCCAGAATTTGAATCTCTACATGCTTGACCTTGGTCAAACGCCGCTCCATGTACAGTCCGCCGTCGCCAAAGGCTTGCTTGGCCTCCTCTGACGCCGCAGAGTAGGCGGAGGCTAGGCTGGCCTCATCCTCAACTAAGCGAATCCCCTTCCCGCCGCCGCCGGCACGGGCTTTGATGAGTAGCGGGAACCCGATTTCCTTTGCCGCCACTTGGGCTTCTTCTAACGAGTTTAACAACTCACTGCCGGGGATGACGGGTACTCCTGCGGCTTTCATGATGGCTCTGGCCTGTTCCTTGTCACCCATTTGGGAGATGACCTTGGATTTCGGCCCCACGAACACGATGCCGTGCTGTTCGCAGAGGTCTGCAAAGCCCGTATTCTCGGCCAAGAATCCATAGCCGGGGTGGATAGCCTGCGCCCCGGTAGCAAGAGCGGCGGCCACGATTTGGTCGCCCTTTAGGTAACTTTCTTTGGAACTGGCCCCGCCAATACACACATTTTGGTCGGCGAGGGATACATGCAGGGCCTCTTCATCCGCCGTGGAATAGACCGCCACGGTGGAAATGCCCATCTCTTTACAAGCTCGAATAATCCGCACGGCTACTTCGCCGCGGTTTGCAATTAGTAATTTAGAAAACAAAGGCTGATGCCTCCTCTCGGTTCTGTTCGCTTATTGCTTCGTTCTACCCCTGCACAGCAAAGGAAAATTCGCCGGTGATACAGACCTTCCCCGCTACAGTGCCCTTCCCTTTACAGAAATAAAAGGGGCCTTTTTGTCCGGTAAGTTCACAACGAAACTCTATGGTATCGCCGGGTATCACCATCTTTTTAAAACGTACTTTGTCCAAACTGGTAAAGTACGGTGTCATGCCCGGTTCGGTACGCTCTGCCAATAGAGCACAGGCCGACTGGGCCATCATCTCACACAACATCACACCAGGCACGACCGGATTTCCCGGGAAATGGCCCTGTAAGAACCATTCGTCCCCCTGGACGGTGTAACGCCCGACTGAGGTGTCGCCCTGCACCTCGGCCTCGTCTATGAGTAGCATCGGCTCGCGGTGGGGGATGATTTGCTTGATTTCTTCTCTGTTCATCTACTTAATCACGAACAGAGGTTGACCGAACTCTACCAATTGTCCGTTCCCGGCACAGACTTGCGTTACCACGCCGTCTTGCTCTGCGGTAATTTCGTTCATCAGTTTCATGGCCTCAATGATACACAGCACGTCCCCGGCTTTTACCTCTTGCCCGATGGACACAAAGGTGGGTTCCGTGGGGGACGGGGAGGCGTAGAACATACCAACCATAGGGGATGTAACGGTCGTCCCCTCGGCGGCCGGTGGGGCCGCTTCCGGGGTGGTCTCTACGGGCGCGGCGGGTGCAGGTGCCACTGCCATGGATGCCGCCGCTTGCGGGGCGGCGGAGACCACGATAGGCTCCGGGCTTGGGCGACGGAGGCTGACTAATGCGTTATCCTCTTCTAAATGGACTTCTTCTAAGTTAAACTCATTGAGCAATACGGCAAGTTCTCTGATTTTTTCAATCTTCATTTCTCTTGTGCTCCCTTCAACTTATACTTTGGCAAATGCCACGCAGGCGTTATGCCCGCCAAAACCAAAAGATGTGCTCATTGCCAGACTGACCTCCGCCTCACGGGCGACCTGGGGCACATAGTCTAAATCACATTCCGGGTCAGGCTCCGTTAGCCCGATGGTGGGTGGAATTACGCCCTCTGTAAGGGCTAGAATGGCGGCAACCGCCTCGACAGCACCGGCGGCGCCCAGTGTATGGCCAACCATGCTTTTAATAGAGCTGACCAACACGCTTTCCTTCGCGTGTTCGCCGAACACTTGTTTGATCGCCTTGGTTTCCATCACGTCATTGAGGGGCGTGCTGGTGCCATGGGCGTTGATGTAGGTTGAGGTATCTGTTCCAAAGCCAGACTCGTCTAAGGCCATTTTGATACAAGCCGCAGGGCCGAACGCCTCCGGGTCAGGGGCGGTGATGTGGTGTGCGTCGCAGTTGGTACCATAACCCACAACCTCACAGTATATCTTCGCCCCGCGGGCTTTGGCGTGTTCGTATTCTTCTAAAATTAAGGCACCTGCCCCCTCACCCATGACAAAGCCGGAACGGCGTTTGTCAAAGGGGACGGATGCGCTGTGTTTGTCTTCGTTTGTGGTCAGCGCTGTCATATTGGCAAACCCGGCCAGACCCAAAGGCACAATAGACGCCTCCGACCCACCGGCAAGCACTGCATCTAAATACCCATGGCGGATGGCCCGGAGGGCCTCCCCTATCTCATGGGTGCCGGTGGCGCAAGCTGTGGTCACAGGCAAGCAAGAGCCTTTTGCGTTATAACGAATGGCCATGTGCCCTCCTGCGATGTTTGCAATCATCATGGGAATGCAATGGGGCGATACCCGCCGGGGGCCTTTTTCGTGGAGTTTTAAAATCTCGTCCGTGGTGGAACCCAGCCCGCCGATACCGGAACCAAAGTAGATGCCGAATTTATGGGGATCCACGTTCCCTTCCAATCCGCTTTCTTCCATGGCTTGAGCCGCCGCCCCTAAGGCGTACTGAACAAAGAGGTCGGTTTTCCGCACCTCTGATTTTTCCATATACAGGGTGGGGTCGAAGCCTCTGACCTCCGCCGCTAGGTGTACCTTATATTCTGATGTATCAAACCGTGTCAGGGTGTCAATCCCTAGTGTTCCGTCTTTGAGGCCCTGCCAAAAGGTGGGCACATCGTTTCCGATGGGGGTCACTGCCCCTAGGCCGGTTACTACTACTCGTCTCAATCTATCCACTCCTTTACATCGCCAAGCCGCCATCTACCCGAATGACTTCCCCGGTGATGTACCCGGCGGTGTCACTTGCTAAAAATAGGGCCAGACTTGCCACTTCGTCTGCGGTTCCCATCCGTTTTAAGGGGATGTTGTTTAATAACGGGTTCTCGCCTAAACTTGCCGTCATCTCTGTCTCAATAAATCCGGGGGCGATGGCGTTGCAGCAAATGTTGCGGCCCGCAAGCTCTCTCGCTACGGATTTGGTCAGTCCAATCATTCCCGCCTTGGCGGAGGAATAGTTCGCCTGTCCCGGATTGCCCATGAGGCCGGAGATAGAGGTAATGTTAATAATCCGCCCCTGCCGCCGTTTCATGAAGCCGGAATAACAGTGCTTTATCATGTTGAACGCACCCTTTAGGTTCACATCCACCACCCGGTCAAAGTCGTCCTCGCTCATGGCAAGCACCAGCTTATCTTTGGTGATACCGGCGTTGTTCACCAGAATATCCACAGGCCCCAAGGTTTCTGTGACCGCTTTCACAGCATCTTTACAGGCCGCAAAATCCGCCACATCACACTGGATGGCCATGGCAGATACGCCCTTTGCCTTGATCGCACACACCACCTCGTCCGCCGCTGTTGCGTTACCGGCGTAGAGGACTGCCACATTGGCGCCATGTTCAGCAAATGTTAAGGCGATTGCCCGGCCAATTCCCCGACTGCCGCCGGTGATGATAGCTGTTTTTCCTTGTAGCATCTACTTACCTCCTCTTATGCCATATGCTCTGCGAACTGTTTCACTTTCGCATCGTCTATGGTGTCAATGCACCCCGATTGTTTGGCCACCGCTTTCATAATCAGCCGTTCCAAGCCATTGGCCTTTTGGGGGTCAAATTTCCCGCCGAATAAGTCGGTGGCTGTCGCCTGTTCTAACAGCTCTTTGGGAAAATTGTCTTTAAAATAGGTCTGTTCTTCTTTGCTGATACCGCATAGATAAAAGCCCAATCGCTTTTCAGCCAACTCGGTTTTGTGCGCCGCCAGAAACGCCCTCGCCTCTTTGCGGATCGACCCGGCGTAGACGGCACTGCCGAGAATCACTGTGTCAAATTCCGCCAAGTCAGGGACCGCACCCGCCTTTAAGTCGTGGGTAACTGTATCGTCTAAGTAGCCGGAAAGCCGTTCTGCCACCTCTCGTGCCGTACCGTATTTTGTGGCGTATAGGATGATTGTCATCGTGCTCTTCCCCCGCTGAGTGCTGTAATTGTCGCTTCCAAACTTTCCATATCCTCCACATGGAGGGCAGTGGCTTGGTCGGTGCATTTTTCAATAAGGCCCTTTAAGGTTTTGCCGGGGCCGACTTCAATAAACGTGGTCACGCCGTCTGCCACCATATGTTCTATCGTCTCCTGCCAGCGGACGGGGCTTGTCATCTGTTTGGTCAATGTCTCCACCACATCATCCTCGTAGGGCCGGGCTGTGAGGTTTGCATAGACCGGGTACTGGAGCGATCGAATCTCTGCTTTCTCCAATTCCTGCCCAAAAGCCGTTGCCGCTGTTTGCATATAGGGCGAATGGAACCCACCGCCCACTTTCAGCGGGATGGCACGGCCACCGGCCTCTTTTACTGCCGCCCCAAAGGCTTTCAGTTCTTCCACATCCCCCGCCACTACGGTCTGACCGGGGCTGTTGTAGTTCACAGGATAAATGTGAGAAAACCTTGCCGCCAATCGCTCGACCTCTACAGCGGACAGCTTCATCACCGCCGCCATAGAACTATTTGACTGACCCGCCGCCTCCGCCATCAATACACCCCGGCGGGTGACCAGCGTAAACGCATCCGGTGCAGAAAACGCTCCGCCAAAAGCGAGGGCCGTGACCTCACCCAAAGAAAACCCCGCCAAGGCATAGGGGAACACACCACGCTCCCCTAACGCCACTGCCGCCGCTAGGGACACAGCGAAGATACAGGGCTGGGTGTTGCGGGTGTCTTTTAAGTCCTCGTCTGACCCTGCAAAGCACAGGTCAAGCAAACCGGGGCGCAGGGCCTCATACCCATCGAATACCATCCGAGCCGCCGCCGAGCCGTCATAGAGAGATTTCCCCATTCCGGCATATTGCGCCCCTTGGCCGGAGAACACAAACGCTAACGGAGACATTTGGTGGCCCCCCGTAAACAAGTTTCCATCTCGGCAAACATTTCTTGGATTATTTCCGCCGCCGATTGTTCTTTGGTAATCATACCCGCCACTTGGCCTGCCATGAAGGCACCTTCTTGCTCGTCCCCATCCACCGCTGCACGGCGGAGTGAGCCGGAGCCTAACTCTTCCAGTTCTTCATTCGTAACTGTGCTGTCATACTCCAATTGGAACAAACGCCGGGAAAAAGGCGACTTTAAGGCCCGAACCGGGTGGCCCAGCCGCTTGCCGGTGGTGATGGTATCGATATCCTTGGCTTTGAGTACCTTGTCCTTGTAAGTCTGGTGAATATCACACTCTGTCGCCACCAAAAATCGGGTACCCAATTGTAACCCTTCGGCACCCAATAAAAAAGCCGCCGCCGCTTGTCTGCCATCGGCAATGCCGCCGGCGGCGATGACGGGGATATCCACCGCATCACAGACTTGCGGCACTAAAGCCATGGTGGAAATTTCACCAATATGCCCCCCGGCCTCACCGCCCTCGGCGATGATTGCACTGGCCCCGGCACGGGCGACTTTTTTTGCCATGGCAACGCTTGCGATTACGGGAATCACAATACTACCCGCCTCTAACCAGCGGGGAATATAGGCGTTGGGGCTTCCTGCGCCTGTGGTGATAATCGGCACTTGTTCTTCGGCTAAGACCTCCGCCACCTCTGCCGCAAAGGGGCTCATGAGCATAACATTAACACCAAAGGGTTTGTCTGTGAGAGAGCGGCAAATGGCAATCTGCTCTCTCACATAGTCCACGTCAGCGTTCATGGCGGATATAATCCCCACCCCGCCGCCATTGGACACAGCGGCGGCCAGTTTCCCATCGGCGATCCACGCCATGCCGCCCTGTAAAATGGGGTACTGCACCCCCAGAAGTTCTGTGATTCTAGTTGTTATCATCTAGCTCAGCTTTTTCTCAATAAAGGCCGCAAGCTCGCCTACTGTGGCTACTTTTTCGTCTAGCTCCAGCTCCACATTCAATTCTTCTTCCAGTTGCATGACCATCTCTACCGTGTCTAATGAGTCGATGCCGAGGGTTTCGAATGTGGTGTCTGCTTTGATTTCGCTGGCGTCCATGTCCAAGTGCTCCGCCAGCAGTGCTGTGAGTTTTTCCATAACCATAATGTTTGTACCTCCTGAAAATGATGTTGCTTATTTTTATTATTGTAAAACCGAGGGAACCTCGGCTGTTACCATCGAATGACACAGGCCCCACTGGAAAGTCCGCCGCCAAAGGCCGCGAGTACCACAATGTCGCCCCGGTTGAGCTTCCCTGCCCGGTTTAACTCATCTAACACCAAGGGTACGCTGGCCGCCGAGGTGTTGCCGTAGCGGTCAATGTTAGATGCATAGCATTCGGGCTTAATGTTCAACCGCTTTCGAGCGGCATCAATAATCCGAATGTTGGCCTGATGGGGCACCACATGGTCTACATCCGCCGGGTCAATACCCGCCTGTTCCAACACATCTTGAATATCTTGGGCCATGGCCCCCACTGCGAAGCGAAAGGTTTCTTGCCCCTTCATATGGATCAGCGGTTTCACCTGTTCTTTCTCAAAAAAAGGCGAGTTGCCGATGGATGTCGGAATTTGAATCACATCAGCCCCGCCGCGGGAAAACAGTTTACTTGTGATATAGTTATCCCCCGCCTCTAAGAGACATGCCCCGGCCCCATCGCCGAAGATGACAGCGGTGTTGCGGTCGGTCCAGTCTAGCAAGCGGCTGATTTGCTCGGCGCCGATGACTAACATGTTTTTCACCCGGTTCCGGGCAAAGAATCCGGCGGCTGTGTCTAGGGCATAAATATATCCGCTGCAAGCGGCACTAATATCGAAAGCCGGGCAAGCTGCACCCAGCCCCGCTTGTATCAGGCAGGCCACGCCGGGGGACACATATTCTCCGCTGATAGTGGCGCATAGTATCATATCCAACTGGTCAGGGGTCATACCGGCGGCCTCTAACGCCCGGCGGCCCGCTTCCACACCCATGGTGGCGGCGGTCTCGGTTGTTGCGACTCTCCGCTCTTTGACCCCGGTACGCTCAGTGATCCACTCGTCTGACGTGTCTAAAAACGTGGTCAGCTCTTCATTGGTGACAACCTTGGGCGGCACAAAACTGCCGGTAGAAACAATACGAAAACTCATGGCTCACGCTCCGATACTATTAACTATTGTATAATCATACACGCAACCATGGGCGGCAACGCAGTAAAATTCAGCCTGTTTCTTTGGGTAACATGATACCATGATTCTCAGCCCTGTCAAGCCTTCAGGGGCGATTATCGTAGTATAAATTTCGACAAAGCCGATGTGAAAAACATGTCCTTTTTCCTGCCTTGCCTACAGCTACTACCCTGCTGTCTCATTGTGAAAATTTTGACATTCTTGTGATGCTTTATCAACGCCATCTTTTCACATCAATTATTTTCGATACGAGTATAGCACATCTCCACTTGTGCCGTCAACCCACTAGGGGGTATCCGTTTCAAAAATTTCAGGGTTTGTTTGTTGTTCCATGGGCGCAATCAAACGCGTTTGCACCACTGGACGGCACACCATGGCTTGCCACAACACTGTAAGGCCAACGGAAAATAACGGCAGCATCACCAAGTTCAGACCCGGTGCCAGTATGGTTGTCCCCGCCCAATAAAGAGCCGTACCCAACAGCACAAGCAACCCACGGCCAATATAAACCCGGGCTAAAATCACACCGTTTTTTATTACTGTAAATAAAGGTTGTCTCACTGTCACCGCAATTTGGCATACAAAGGGCAATGTCATGAACAGGGCCGCCAATAACACCACCGAAGCCCACCGGGACACCATCAGCCAAACGGAAAACCATGCCCCGTCCGCAACTATCCCGCCAAAGATGTTCCAGAGTAGCAGATGCACTGCCACCACGGTAAAAACCCCCAACACCATACCCTGCCGGAAATTGTCTTTTACCCCCTGAAACACATCGGAAACCCACATGTGCCGCCCAGCCACAAAATTGCCCAGCGCATAGTGAAGCCCCAACACAAACGGCCCAGCCAAGATAGCAGACAAGCCAAACAGGACATAAAAAATCACCGGCGGCAACTGGAGCAACAATCCCCCAAACAAGCCAAAACCCGGCAACATTTCCACCATGCCGTCTCCGTAGAAGGCATAGAAATAAGAATTTATAATCAGATAAAACCAAGAAAACACCGGCCACAAAACCGGAAATATAAGCAAGTTCACTACCACAACCCGGCGAACCACCCAAAAACCCCGCGCCAAGCGCTCTTTCAGGGGCAGCTCTTCTCTCATTTGCTCCCTCATACGCTACGCCCTTGGATGTGCTTTGAGGTACACGTCTTTGAGCTGCTTTTTCACTAGCTGTACATAGACTTGGGTCGAAGAGATATCCGCATGGCCCAGCATTTCTTGAATACTCCGCAAATCCGCCCCATTTTCCAATAAATGGGCGGCAAAAGAATGACGCAGGGTGTGGGGCGTAATCTCTTTGCTGATATTTGCTTTTTCTTGATACTGCTTGATAATCTTCCAAAACCCTTGGCGGCTCATGCGCTCACCGCTCATATTGACGAAGAGGGCCGGCTCATCCCGGTCTGATAGCATGTGGGGCCGCACCTTGCCCATATATTCCTCCAACGCCGCAATGGCTGCGGGATAGAGGGGTATCATCCGCTCTCTGTTCCAATTTTTACAATGCAATACACCAAGGGCTAAATTAATATCCCCTTCGTCTAGGCTGATCAGTTCGCTGACACGGATGCCTGTAGCGTATAACACCTCTAGCATGGCCTTGTCCCGATAGCCCTTTGGGTCGGTGCAGGATGGTTGATCCAGCAACTGCTCCACCTCCCGGCTGGTGAGGATTTGGGGCAGTTTCTTCACCGCTTTCTCCGGCACTAACTTAGACGCAGGGTTTGATGACACAACGCCTTGTTCAATCAAAAATTGATAAAAACTCCGCAAAGACGCAATGCTTCGTGAGACAGTAGCAGGGGACTTCCCGTTTTTGCGCAACCATTTGATATATTCGTCCAAATCCGAACCCACAGCGTCACGAAACGCTGTGCCAGAGTTCCGCGCCCAGTATTGGCCAAACTGCTTGAGATCCCGCATATAGGAACTCAAGGTGTTTTTAGACACCTGTTTGACCTCTTGTAAATAGGCCTCATATTGATTGATATACATTGTGTTTTGCATCTGGTATAAGACCCCTTTCCGAATATTACAACAAAAATGAACTAGCCCAGACCACCAACAGCGGTGTGACATAGAGTTCGAGAAGTACCGCAACAAGTAACCCAAAGCAGGCAATCCCAGTCTGAAGCCAATAACGCCGTCCAAATAACGGCTCTGTCCTAGCTCGTCCATCCCCCAGTGCCATCCGCCCCAGCCGGCCGGACGCTTCAAAGGCTTGAGATGTCAACAAGAAAAAGCAAGGAACCGTAACCAGCGCCCCCACACCGAAGAGCGAAAACGCAGTCAAAAGTCCGCCGGAACCAAAGGCCCGCAAAAAGGCGGCAATCGAAAAACTCAAATAAAACCCACGCACCCCCGCCACAATCGGCAGTCCCAGAACACCCAAAAAAGAGCATCCCAGCAAGAGCACCAGCAGAAAATCCCGCCCGGTGTCCCATAATACCGCAAGAAACCCCGGTACCGGATATGACCCGTCTGTAATCTGGCCCAAATGCCAGATCATGCTCTGCCTGAGTTCGTGTGCCCCGGCGGCATCCAACGTGCGGGCGGAAACCGTACCCACCACCACGCCGACAACAAAACATGCGGCACATAGTATAAGACCATGAAACTCGTCTTGCGTCCCTGCGGCATGAACCCCTCGCTTGTTCATGTATCACTCACCCCTTGTCCATACCTATGTGGACAAGGCGTGGTTCATGACACTTAACATAATAAAGGGAAGATAATCATAAACCATTTCCGCAGAAGATGCAAGGTGTTTTCTGGAAATATTCCATCTTTGGTTATTTTGCCATGATTTTATGTAAACAATATTATGTCTACTTGCAGAACCGAAAGGTACACCAACCCTTGTTTCCAACGAAATTTCTACCATATTTTGGGGGTCTGCTTGCTACACATACCATATCTTGGCGAGCAATCTAGATTATGTAAATGCGGTCATTACAACAGATTTTTGCAGACGGCAGACGACGATTCACCCAGCGGATCGGTTGCATAACATCTTTTTTGTACACTCTTCCCTCCCCTGCCGATGATTACTGCAGCACAGTGCTCTACATTGAACCTTGACCTTAGCGGGTATGTAGGACAGCGCTCCCTACAAAGAACAAAAAAGGCCGGGCAACCATTCGCAGTTGCCCGGCCTTTCAAATTTTGCGTGTATATCTTAGAACAACCCTTGAATCTTCCCACTACTATCCACATCGATCTTCTCTGCGCTAGGCACCTTCGGCAACCCCGGCATGGTCATAATATCCCCGGTGAGAGCCACAATAAACCCGGCACCCGCCGCCACTTTCAGGCCCCGCACTGTAACGGTGAACCCATCCGGCGCACAGATAAGGGCAGGGTCATCGGAAAAGCTGTACTGGGTCTTGGCCATACAGATGGGCAAATTCCCAAACCCGAGGGCCGCAAGCTGTTCTGCCTGCTTTTTCGCCGCCGGGGTCAGGGCCACGCCGCTGCCGTGGTAGACTTTTTTGACAATGGCATCTAGCTTTTCTTCAATGGTGTCCTCTAGGTCATAGGCATACTCCAGCTTGCTCTCCCCTTCACAGAGGCGGACAACTTCTTTTGCCAGGGCCTCGCCGCCCTCCCCGCCTTTGCCCCAGACTTCACTGAGGGCCACGTTGACACCCAAGGCACGGCAACGGTCTTCAATGAGTTGCAGCTCTTCCACCGCATCCGTCGGGAACCGGTTAATGGCCACCACAGCGGGCAGGCCAAAGTGTTTCGTGATATTCTCCACATGGCGAAGCAAGTTCGGCAAGCCCCGGTCTAAGGCCGCTGTGTCCGGTGTGCCAAGGTCGGCCCTCGCCACGCCGCCGTGGTGTTTCAGGGCACGAACAGTGGCCACGATGACCACCGCGTCCGGCTTTAGGTTTGCCACCCGGCATTTGATATTGAGAAACTTTTCCGCCCCCAAATCCGCACCAAAGCCCGCCTCCGTCACGGCGTAGTCACCCAGTTTCAGGGCCATTTTCGTTGCGGTAACAGAGTTACAGCCGTGGGCAATATTAGCAAACGGCCCACCGTGGATGAGGGCGGGGGTCCCCTCTAAGGTCTGCACCAGATTGGGCTTCAAGGCATCTTTTAACAGGGCCGCCATAGCACCTTGGGCGTTGAGGTCAGAAGCCAAAATCGGTCGGTCATCCCGTGTATAGGCCACAATCATGCGGCCCAAGCGAGCTTTC
This sequence comes from Oscillospiraceae bacterium, assembly GCA_009779845.1. Lineage (GTDB taxonomy): Bacteria > Bacillota > Clostridia > Oscillospirales > Oscillospiraceae > WRAB01. Next base: position 14,847 of record WRBE01000014.1, on the reverse strand, counting down.
AGGTCGTCAATGTCCTTAGACAGACAGAGTACCGCCATGACCTCAGAGGCCACTACGATATCAAACCCATCCTCCCGCGGTACGCCATTCGCCTTACCGCCGAGGCCGTTTGTGATAAAGCGAAGCTGGCGGTCATTCATGTCCACGGCACGTTTCCATGTAATCCGCCGCACATCGATGCCTAATTCGTTGCCTTGGTGGATATGGTTATCCAGCATGGCCGCCAACAGATTATTCGCCGCCCCGAGGGCGTGGAAATCGCCGGTGAAGTGGAGGTTAATGTCCTCCATGGGCACCACTTGGGCATACCCGCCCCCGGCGGCACCGCCCTTGACCCCGAACACAGGCCCTAACGACGGCTCCCGCAGGGCCACGAAGGACTTTTTGCCGATTTTCCGCAGCGCATCAGACAGGCCAACGGTGGTGGTGGTCTTCCCTTCCCCTGCCGGGGTGGGATTGATGGCAGTGACCAGAATCAGCTTGCCGTCTGGCTTCCCAGCGTTGTCGGTTAGGAAACTATAGTCGATTTTTGCCTTGTGGTTGCCGTATTGCTCTAAGTATTTCTCGTCAATTTCGGCAGATTTTGCAACATCACGGATATGCTGCATGTTGGTGGCTTGGGCGATCTCAATGTCGGATTTGAATGTCATGGGTGCGCCTCCTTCAGGTTTGCGGCATTTATGAAAAAATCTGTGTTATTATATCACGACTTATCTCGCTTCGCAAGATACCGCTACGGCTCAAAACGCTCTTTTAAACTGCGGTAATACTGTTCCACACTTTTATCCTGTGCCGGAAACAGACAGTATGGCAATGAGTCCGTGTCACGATGCTTGATCACGCAATCACAACATTTTCCGTGGTTTTCGCATTCTACTTTGGGACAAGCGCAGGATGTTACATTGGAACATTTCATGTTTAATCACCTCAAATTATAATCTGATTCCGCTTATTATACAACGTTCGATAACCAAAAAACAGCGCACAGAACACAGACAGGCATGTAACTGCGCTAATCGCAATAATGATTGCAATCTGATAGAGAATCGCCGTCATCGGCAATGTCCCTGATAATATTTGCCCTGTCATCATGCCCGGTAAGGAAATAATGCCCATGCCCAGCATGGAGTTTAACGTCGGTAACAACGCCGTCTCAATCGCTTGGTTTGCAAAGGGTGTCAGGATTCTGGGCGGGGTTACGCCCATGTTGACCAGTGCATCTATCCGCGCCCTTTGTGAATGGATGTTTTCATGGAATGTTTTGATGCCAAGGCTTACCCCCGTCATGGCATTCCCCATGATCATGCCGCTGATGGGGATGGTATATTGGGGATTAAAAATGCTCACCCCAACGACCGCCATAATGAAAAAACACACGATCGCTATACCCGAGGCAGAAAGCGATGCCGCCACAATCCACTTGAAGTTCCGATTGATTGTTTTGTTCCTTCGGATTGCCATATAACAGGCAAAGCCGGTCATGATGAGAATATATAAGACCGTGAAAACCGGGTGCGGGTTATCAAAGATGTAGGTTAAAATTAGTCCCGCCAATACAAGCTGTACCGTCATACGTACACTGGCGACAACCAGTAGCTTCGTTTGATTGATTCTGCATTTTTTCATTACGGACAGTACCACGAGTAACAGCAAGTATATCAGAGCAAATTGTCCAATGTTGAGCGATATGATGTCATTCATTCCTTCACACCCCCTGCAAGCTCTATAATGTTGTCCGCATACTTTTCCGCTATCGCCTTATCATGAGAGACAATAATCAGCGTGATTTGGTTTTCGTTACAATATGCCTTCACATGTTCAATCAGCGCAGTTGCATTTTTGTCGTCCAGTGCGCTGGTGGGTTCATCCAGCATCAATACCTTCGGTTGATACGACAGGTTAATTGCGATAAATACCCGCTGCCTCTCTCCGCCTGACAACACATGGCACATGCTGGTCAGAGGAAGACTGACAGAGCAAATATCAAGATAGCGGTTCATCCCCGCCTCACACAGAGCGTCTATATTGCGATAGGCGTAGTACTCGTTAAAATTATCTTTGATTGACTTGTCAAACAAATAAACCGATTGGCTCACGAGAAGGACTTCTCTTCGGAGCAATATCGGGTCATAGGCTTCTAGTGTTTGGTTGGAATACGTGATTTCCCCCTCTGTGGGGGAGATGACACCATTGAGCAACTTTAACAATGTACTTTTCCCTGAGCCGCTTTCTCCGCAGATACATGTTGTAACACCCGCCGGTATTGTCATGTCGGGGTAGCGCAATATGTTTTGATAGTTCACATGTTTCAAAGCAAACAATGCTGTGGGCCCTCCTTGGATTTCGTTCTAGTTTACAGTTCGGTTCTATGATACCACAAGGAGCGATTTGATGCAAAAGTTACCTCTTTGTCACGACAAGCTAAACGGACACACACAAATTCGCCGTTTACACAAAAAGATTGAGCCCCGATATACTTCAAGGCTCAATCTTTTTCGTCTATTCCCCTTTATACTTGATCCGGGTGGCAATCCCGCCTCTGATGTGCCGTTCTGCTTTGTTTTTCTCCAGCACCGTTTTTACCTGTTGATACAGGGGTTTATTAAACTGCTGTAGGCGCTCGCTCAAATCTTTATGTACGGTGGATTTTGAAATGCCAAACTCTTTGGCTGCCGCGCGCACTGTCGCGTTGCTCTCTATAATGTACACCGCTAGGTCACAGGCACGCTCTTCAATGTTCGATTTCAAAAGCTACCACTCCCCATAGTCATACTATAGTCACCTACGCCGTGACTATAGCTAATCTATATGCGAGGGGATATTCGGGTAGTACTGCCAAGTCTTGCTTGCATTGTTGTCCGTTTTGTATTATGATAGGTGTCGAGAGGGAGGCTGGTAATTTATGGATACCACGCAAACAAAAGATATCTCTCGAAAAGGGATATTATTATATGTTGGCGCAATCATGTTTTTGCCCAATATCTTTTTGTTTTTCCTGATCAACCAAAATATTGCTCGAAATCCTATACGGTTTGACCACGCCCTTGTGCTGGCCGCCGCCTTTGCCATAATCAGTCTAGGCTTATTTTTCTTGTTTCGTCTGATTTCTCGCAGTTATGAAGGTGCTATGGTGTCCTCGCTTTTATTCTGGGTATTTTTTTGGCTGTTTGAGTCGATGTATCGGATGGCATCTTCTTTTATGCCAACGTTGCCAAGAGCATTGTTTTGGCTTGTTTTATTGGTTATTGTTTTGCTGGTGACACTATGTTTCCGTCGATATGATCCTTCATTTCATGCCATTCGTCCAGCCTTCTTAGCCTTGTCCGCGGTTATGTGCGTACTTTTTGTGTTTAACCTTGCCCCGGGTGTGCGTGTCGAAATTGCCATGCGCGGACAAGCACAAGGCGATTTTTATATTAAACAACAGTTTGTCGTGGATGATTCGTTGCCCAGTCCAGATATTTACTGGTTTCATGTGGATGGTATGGTGAATTTTGCCGCTATAGAGGAGTTCTTTGGGGATGGGCAGGAAGAGTTGAGGGCCGAGTTGACGCAACGCGGTTTTGTGATTAATGAAGATGCGGACTTGCATACAGGGGTAACAATATATGGAATTCCTGCTCTAAAATCTCCTGCCTTTTATGACAGCTGGCTCGGTGCGGTTTTAGCGGATACTGCACATCTGCTTGCTTATCATCGTTTTCATGCAATTGACGATAGGTTTACGCAGGACGGAATTTGTATTGCAAATGATGTCGCTCCCAATAACGAGCTGTTTCAAGCTTTTTCAGACGCTGAATATACGAGAATCATGATAGGTGGTTCAGATAGCCTCACTTGGCCAAACAGTATATTAGACTTTTTTTATGCCACGGTGTGCGCAGGTCGATACCCCCCCTTATTATTTACATACGAGGATTTAGGAGAGCATTTCTGGCAGGGTTTTGGCAACTTAATTGAACTTCTTTCTCTTACAACACCATTGCCCAAAAATGAAAGCCCTGATGAAAGTTTATGGGCATTGACATCTGATTCATACTCATCTATTATGGTAAATGAGCTTACGGCAGATACAAAAAATCTTCCAAATGAGCGTTCCATGTATGCTGCATTAATTGACTCTTTTTCTATCGAATCTCCAAAGCTAGTCACTATTGTATCATTTTTAGCCCATGGTTATCGGTGGATGGATGTGGTTGAGTCAGAAGATATCTACCCCTTTTCAACGGACGCATACCTCATTGCACACCAATATGCCATCATGGTAATGTTGCGGCAAATTGACTTGGTGCTGGAGAACAACCCAAATGCTGTTATCGTATTACAAGCAGAACATGGCTTAAACCTTCCTGAAACATATCAGTATCTGTTGATTGACCGAGGGCTTCCACTGGATGACCTTCTCCCGCTCTTTGACGGCGTATTCAGTGCAGTCCGCATCCCGCCGCAATACGGCGGCCTAGATGAACCGCTGGATCCCAGAAATATATCCCGCATACTGGTCAATCGGTTTGTAGGCGAAAATTATCAATTGTTAGAATATTGATAAATATAGAGATAAAGCGAGGACAAAGATATGTATTTTGACCCAGGTTTTGGTAGTATGATCGTACAAGTTCTATTAGGCGGCCTAGCGTTTTTCGGGGTTCTGTTTGCCACAATGCGGCACAAAATTGCGGCATTGTTTGGCAAAAAGCCGAAAGAGGATGCCGTCCCCACAGAAGCTGACCCTGCCAACGACAACTTCGAGCAGGTGGACACCGATGAGTGAGCGGGAAGCCAGTTCTTTCCGAGACCCATCCGGGTTTGTATTCCGGCAGGACGGTAAAATTTATCGGCAAATCAACCACGTCTATCGGGAACAGTACACACAACTGATGGATTCCGGGCTTTACAAAGAACTCATCCAACACCGGCTCATGGTGCCCCATGAAGAGGCGGATATTCCGTGCCTCAATGACGCAGGGGCTTTGGTCATACGCCCGAAAGAAATCCCCTTTATCTCTTATCCCTATGAGTGGTGTTTCGGCCAGTACAAGCAAGCCGCCCTCACCACTCTGCGTATTCATTTGCGGGCATTGAACCATGGGATGATCCTCAAAGATGCCAATGCCTACAACATCCAGTTTCTAAACGGCTATGCCGTGCTGGTGGACACCCTTTCCTTTGAACCCTATCAAGAGGGGATGCCCTGGATTGGATATGGGCAGTTCTGCCGCCATTTTCTGGCGCCGTTGTTGTTGATGGCAAAGGTTGACGTGCGCCTTTCTAAGCTGATGCTGGCCCATATTGACGGCATTCCGTTGGATTTAGCGGACAGTATTTTGCGGGGCAAACTGGGTACGTTCGGCTATGGACATATCCGTCTCCACGCCCGCACCATTGCTCGCCACAGCGAGGACGGGAAAGAACAGGCCAATCCAACAGGCAAAATGGCCAGTGTCAGTAAGCGAAATATCACCGCCATGGCCCAGTCTATGCTGCATTTTATCGAAAAACTGAACCCCAAGCAAACAGTGACCGAGTGGGGCGATTATTACAGTCGCACAAATTACTCTGAGGATGGCACAAAAGCAAAAGAAGAATTCGTGACCGCCTATCTCGACCAAATTGATACATGCAAGGCCGTCTGGGACTTCGGCGCAAACGATGGGCGCTATTCCAAGCTGGCTATTAGCAAAGGGGCCCATGTGGTGGCCTTTGACATTGACCATACTGCGGTTGAGCGTAATTTTATGCAGGTGTCCAAAACCCATCAGCCCATGCTTCCCCTGCTGTTAGATTTGGCAACGCCCAGCCCCTCTATCGGCTTTGCCAACCTAGAGCGGGGTAGTATCGACCAGCGGCAAACGCCTGATGCCATCCTGATGCTGGCGGTGATCCACCACCTTGCCATCTCGAATAATCTGCCCCTTGACCAAATCGCCCGGTGGCTCTCTTCCCTCGGCAAGCATCTGATTATTGAATTTGTGCCGAAAGAGGATTCTCAGGTGCAGATTTTGCTCCGAACACGGACAGATATCTTCCCTGATTATACCGAGCCTTGTTTTGAGGCCGCATTTGAGCAATATTTTACCCGATTAGAAAAACGCGAAATCCCCGGCAGTAAGCGTAGCTTATATCTGTTCCGGTCTAAATCGTTTCAATAAAAGGAGACCGCTATGATTCGTTTCCCCGACATCCAACAGAGTAAAAAAATCAGAACCTACATCGAAAAAGCCGACGAGACCCTCAGCGTCCAAGGCTTTACCGACCACAGTTTCCCCCATGTGACCAAGGTCGCCATGGAGGCGGGGGATATCCTGCGTACCATGGGATATTCCGAGCGGGAGGCGGAGCTTGCGCAGATTGCGGGCTTTCTCCACGACATCGGCAACGTGGTCAACCGCACCGCCCACGCCCAGACCGGGGCCTTAATCGCCTTCCGGCTCTTAGAAGACATGGGTGGCGACCCGGAAGAGATTGCCACTATCATCACCGCCATCGGCAACCATGACGAGGGCACCTCTGCCCCTGTTAACCCCGTCTGTGCCGCTGTGATTCTGGCAGACAAGAGCGACGTACGCCGCACTCGGGTTCGGAACCGGGACATTGCCACCTTTGATATTCACGACCGGGTCAACCACGCCGTCACCGGCTCTGCCCTTACCATTAACGAAACTCGGACGGAGATTAACCTAGATTTGGAAATCGACACCGCCCAATGCGCTGTGATGGATTATTTTGAAATTTTCCTCCACCGCATGACCCTCTGCCGCCGCGCCGCTGATATGCTGGGCTTGCGGTTTACTCTGACGATTAATGGGCATCAGTTGTTGTAGGTCAAACAAAGCTACAAAGGGGTAGGGTCAGCACTTGATACACCAAACAAAAAAGTGTATAATGTTGTCATATTATGTAAGAAACGAGGCTATTATCAATGTTTGAGTAGTGGCTTCTATTATTTGAACAGTCGGTATTACTGTCCAACCATTGGTAGGTTTATCAATGCCGATGCCATGTGGGTGCTGGGTGTTGAGCAGGGGAACTTGTTGCAGTATAACCTGTTTACATATGGCTTGAACAATCCCATGAGTGGAGCTGACCCTGATGGATATTGGATTAAAACGGGACTGTTTGGAGCAGCGGTTGGAGCTGTAGTTGGCGGCATAATCCAAGCCGTCGATAATGTGCGGAATGGCCAAAGATTAACCTACGGATTAGGTTCGGCAATGTTCATGGGAGCTTGGGGTGGATTGATGATTGGCTCAGGGGCGATATTCACATCGCCTCTAGGCGTGGCTGTAAATACTGTTTTGGTGACGTACTGTGTTGTCTATGTAAGAACAGTGTACAATTATTTCGCGCATGGATATGAACCTGACCTGCTTGGATTAGGATTAGAAATTGGGACTAGCATAGTCACTGCGACTATACCAGCCTTGCCACAAAGTATGAACACGACACTACATGTAGTTTTAAGCGAACTAATCTCAGGGGCTGTGAATTGGGGTAGAGGTGTTGCAGGAAGCTTCATCCCAAGACCCCCTGCGCCGAGCGCACCAAAGCCAAACCCAGGCCCAACTAAACAAGCGGCCGCTGCTTCAAGACCGTGGCAAGGCGCAGGCTTTGGGGGGCCAGGCTGTATTAACTGTTAAAAATATTATGGGAGTTTCACTATAGAAAAGGAAAAATTCTTTTCTATAGTGAAACCTTTTGCTATAGACTGTACTGAAATTGGATGTATCAATGAAAATAAAAGAGAGAGAGTTTGCCTATGTCAAAGAAAGAGTTTGAGCCAAAAAAGCAAGAAAATAAAAGAGAACGCAATGAGTTTGATAAATATTCAAATAAATATACAAGAAAGAGGGACGACTATCTGGCTGGAAAGCCTTTTCGTATGCACTGGGGGATGTTGCTTTTCTACATAGTGCCATGGATACTCCTCTTTGGAGTGGTGTATGGAAGGCTTATATATCATGGAATACAGGTAGGCATTCCCTTAGAAACACTTCTATTGCGGTGGGAAGTTTTGCCGCTTCCTGTGATTGCTTGTTCTGTAGCTTTGCTACTATTCACACGAATGCCTAGAAAAATAATTTTAGAGGAGGATGGTTTTCTTTTCCGACAGCTTTTGAAAAAAGAGCATAAGATATTATATGTCGACATAATATCTTACACATTTTTTAGTAGCGGTACTCTAGGAATTTCCATAAAAACATGCAATCAGAAACATTCATTCCTTATTGATTTCGTAAGGTTTGAATACTTGCGAGACGAGTTGAAGTTGAAGGTTGGCGAAGATAAAGAAGTAAAGCCGAAATTTTGGCCGTGGAGTTGAATGTTTGTGCCTACCGCTCTGGCTCCCCATCCCCATTTCCTACGCCCTCAATCAAATTAGAAACTAAATTACTAAAATCGGTGGCATTTTTAGACGTGATAACAGGCTTACCGGTGCGCCGCTCAACTGCCTCCCTTGCTTCTCCTGCCGCCTCACCACCAGCCTTTGCTACTCTCTTGTTTTCCGAAAGCGTTTTTGGCTCTTGCTCTTTTGAAATTTCCGTTGTCGTGGCTTCGGCAAGCATGTTAAGTACTAGCTCAAGCGTTGTCATGTTATCCCGCAAATTCTCTTTCGACAAGCCTTTGAGGTTCTTGTATTGCCGTGTCGTCATGCCCGACCACGCTTTAGAAATTTCATCCGTTAAAATGGCATACTCCACGCCTTTTTGCACACCTCGATTATCCCACTCGTCCGTTAATTCTTTGCGGACTTGTATTGCCTGTAATCTTTGGTTAATCCACTCACGACTATATCCCTTTTTCAGATATGTTTCCAACGCTCTTTCGATTGTGAGTTCGGGGTCTATTGTTTCATCTATACGCTCACTACCAACACGGGCAAGCCACATCTTAAATGGCTCTGCTTTGGGTGATGGAATGGACTGGACAATACGCAAAATGCCCTCTGCATTTGCGACATCTGTAAGGCGTTTCTTCCCATCAATCGCAGTCATTTTCAACTGTTGACAATTTGTCAACAGTTGAGAGCCTTCTTCATTCAAGCGTTGTTTCAATTTGCCCCAATACAAAGTTGCACCTCGCTGGATTGGCTGGTCGGTCAACACACCGACCACATCGACAATGGAAAACAGCCATTCCTCCCTCTCTTCATCCCATTCATGCCGAATGCGCCTATTTTCAAATAATTGTAAATCCTTATCCATTTTTAACTGCCCCCAATCTTTGGGTTCCATTATACGACAAAATCAAAATGCTTTCAATCTAATTGGGATATTTGCAAAAATATGGCGGTCATTCCGAAAAAGCGGACGCTTCTATCACAGAAGTGTCCGCTTTGCTGTGTCTGTCCCATCTAACTTGTAAGTATGAATTTTTTGTAAACACTTGGAAAAGGGTATCAAGATTTGCTCGTTTTTTCTGGTGACTAGTGAGAGGGTAATTGCTAACGATTGAAAAAGTGGTGAAAATGCTTTGTGAAATGCCTTTGCCAGCCGTACCCCTTATGAGGGAGGTGTGTACTAAAATATGAATTTTCTGTAAACGGTGGTGAAAATACTTTGTGAAGCACCTCTGCCAACGGTACCACTTATGAGGGGGATGTGTTCTAAAGTATGAACTTTCTGTAAACATTTGGGAAACCACCCTAACTTTTCGCCATTTTTTCTGGTGACTAGTGAAGGGAACATTCCCTCCCGCACCTTGAAAATTGAATCCGTAGCCGCTGGGATACCGGTCGCTCACACCTTTGCATCATAGCAGGGTGGGCCACCGAGAAAACGCACCAAGGCCAAACAAGGCACAGTGCAGGAACGACACCGGGATGAAAACGGAAGCCACAGACACATGAACCAAGAGGGAAGTCTGTCCAAAAGTCGGGACACAAGGCCAGTCCCGCCGGTCGCAATGCCCACCGTGGTGCGTGCAACGCGAAAGCACAGGCGGTGGGTTTTGCGTTCCGGCGGCGGGCGGCGAAGCCGCCCGCAAACACCCCCATCGTCTAAGTAGGGGGGTATTGAAAAAAGAAAACCACAATCCAAAGGGGGTATGTCGCTAGAGCAACAAGGGTTACAGACAAAACACAGGAGAGGACATGAGTTTACTTGATTGGAGGAATCAAATGGAAGAATGGCAAGACAGACGAAAGCAACATGGGGTGTCACAGAAGTACTTGGCAGAGCGTGTGGGTATCTCGGTTCGGCATCTGCGGCGAATAGAGAATGGAGAAAGCAGTCCACCGGAACATATCAGAGCAAGGATTATGGCGGTGTTGGACGAACTACAAGCACTAGAAGTAGAACACAGGCATGAGGCTTTCGTGGATTATGTGCGGGTACATTTTCGGACGAAAGATATTCGGCGTATTGTGGAAGAAGCCCTGCGGTTCCCTTTCGCTGATATGCTCTGCGAGGAATGGGCGTTCTTCGGATATGACAAGCTGTACCGCTTTGGCCCTATTTGGGTCATGTTGGGGGATATTTACAACAAAGACCGGGATGTCCTGTTAGAGTTACGTGGTGAGGGGTGTCGCACCTTTGAGCGGCATTTGGAGACCCTAGGCTGGACATGGCCGGACTTTTTTGACCACTGTTTGACGAACTTCCCTGCCCAAGTCAAACGGCTGGATTTAGCCATAGATGACCGGGATGGGTTGCTGTCCATACCGGAACTAATAGCAAAGTGTCGGGTTGGAGAGTGCCATACAAGGTGGATTCGTAAATTCTCCGCCTACACTTCCGGCATGAAGGTGAAAGATTTGGTGCGTGGGAAACACCAAATTGCAGGTCATACCTTGTATATCGGCTCGTTCCAATCTGAGATACATATCTGCTTGTACGAGAAGAATTACGAGCAATTCAGGAAACATGGTGTACCGTTAGAGGACGCACCTGTCAAAAACAGAGTGGAAATCCGGCTCAAAAATGACCGGGCACAGAACGCCGCCGGAATCTTGATTGTGTGCCGAGATGTGGAGAGGGTCAGCCGTGACATTCTGTATACATACCTTGCATTCATAGACCGGGTGCCGCCGGGTAGTGAGGTATATTATGCAAACAAGCGTTGGGCAAAGTTCCTTGGCACAGACCGGGAGATGGTGAAGCTTACCAACACACCGGAACCATACTCCATTGAGCGGACAAAGGCATGGATGCGGACTTGTATGCCCACCATCAAGTTGTTACTGGCTTTAGACGAGATGGAGGGGACAAACTTTGTACAGGAATCTTTAGCCAACGCCTCTTTCTCGGCACGGCAGGCCAGTATACTGAAACAGGTTTCGGCGGAGATGAGAACGTAACCTTTAACCTGATGGAACATGTTAGTCCGGTCTTTGGGCTAACATGTTCCATCAGGTGGGCCGGGGGTCTGGGGGCGGTAAGCGCCCCAGAGTTTGGGGCCGATAGGCTCCAATTATACTTAAAATCAAAAAATGAGAAGAGGAATTCAATGATAAAACAAAACCACAGCATAACGAACGAACAGCCATGCTCTGCATTGGAGCGTGATTTAGTGATAAACGGTACCCATATCCGGGTGCGAAGCATCTTCAATGGACAAGTCCCCCTTGAAAAAGCGTTGGGGAACCTAGTCCAGCGAAGGATATCAGAATCGAAATAAAGATACAACAAAAAACGACAAGCCAATTGATATGATTGCAGAAACGTGGTATAATCACCCTGCGAAAATCATTGGCTTGTTGTTTCTTCAGGAGGTAAAACAATGAAGGAATTAAACAGCTACAATGTTGGGATTTACTGCCGTCTGTCTAGGGACGATGGAGACGGTGGCACGAGTTCCAGTATTCAGACACAGAAAGACATGCTATCGAAATATGTACGTGATAACGGCTGGACAGTTTTTGACTTTTATGTTGACGATGGCTATTCAGGTACAAACTTCAATCGCCCAGATTTTCAACGAATGATAGAGGATATCGAAGCCGGGAAAGTCAACATGGTTGTGGTCAAGGATTTGTCGAGGCTCGGTAGGGACTACATTCAAACAGGCCAGTACCAGTACACGGATATCTATTTTCCTGATAGGGGTGTACGGTTTGTGGCATTGAATGACGGGATTGATTCTATCAATGGCGATAATGATATTACCCATAATACCAATCTTTGAGTAGTGACCTTCTTTAGCGAAAATCACCACTCTTGCTGTTCTTGTATTATTTAATTATTTCAGCTTACTGCACCGATAAACCGATAGTAAATTGTAACATCCGTCACTTTTTGCTCATCATTCTCTTTCGCCTCGCTAACGACAATTTTGTCCACCAATTCACCTAAAACGGCTCTGTCTAGCTTCTTAATCCTTGTGTGTTTCTGGATTAACTTCATCCATGCGCCAGTGTCTTTTTGGTTGGCTTCTGTTTCTTTGATTTGTTGCTCGGTGTTGGAGATTTTGGCCTGTACCTCTGATTGCTCTTGCCGATACTCCGCTAGAAATTTGCGAAACATATCATCCGGCAACTTAGCATTCACATTGTCCTCATAGAGACGTTTTAATATGTGTTCCAATTCTGCGTGACGCACCGAAAGCTTGTCGAGTTCAGCGGTTAATGTTTTCAGGCGATTTGCATCCTTTTGGCCGTTTTGCTCACATAGCCACTTGGTCAGCTTGTCCGATTCATTTTTCGCTAACTTTGCGTATTTGCGGATGTCATCTAGCACCGCCTGTTCCAACACATCTAGTCGGATATAATGGCTTGTGCAAACTCTGTTCCCATAGCGCCGATACAGACCACAGGAATAGTACGCCCCCGCCTTTGGATTTGCATAGGTCAAAGCACGTCCACAGTCCTCACACTTCACAAACCCGGAAAAAAGCCGTATAATTCCACTTCCCATAGGCTTATGCCTTGCATCAATATTCTTCTGCACCAGTTCCCATGTTTCTTTGTCGATAATTGGCTCATGTGTCCCCGGTGTGATAATCCATTCGCTTTTTGGTTTGCGCTTGGGTGTCGTTCGCCGGAATCGTGGACAATCGTAAATCCCTTGTACCATATCACCTAAGTACATCCTGTTCCGAAGAATAGCAACCACTGCTCCCTCGTTCCATCGTGCTGGCTTTGGTGGCCGCCCATGCTTTACCCATCGGTAGTGGTTTCGTGGTGTGAGAACTCCATCCGCATCTAGGGCATCACAGATGGTGTTACTCCCTTTGTCTTCCCGGGCCAATGCAAAAATACGTCGGACAACTGCCGCACCGCTTTCTTCAATGATTAGGCGATTTATGTTCTTCGGGTCTCTCTGATACCCAATCGGAACAAAAGCACCTGTCCACTCGCCTTTTAACTGCTTGGCCTTTACCGCAGAACGAATCTTTTTCGAGATATCAGCGGCATACATCTGATTGAGAATGTTCTTAAACGGGTTATTATCAATGTTTGAGTAGTGGCTTCTATTATTTGCAAAGCAGATACTATTGTCCGACTATCGGGCGGTTTATCAATGCGGATGCTATTTGGATTTTAGGCATTGAGCAAGGGAACTTGTTGGAATTTAACCTGTTTACATACTGCTTTAACAATCCGGTGAATTTTGTAGACCCAAGTGGGTATATGCCGGGCGTAGCCACTGCTGTAGTTGGGTTCATAGTTGCTGGAGCGACGAAGCTTGGTCCGCATATTTCAGCTGCGTGGAATGCGGTTAAGACACCAGTTGTAAACTTTTGGAGTAATGTAGTTGCTCCGGCTAAACAACAGGTAATTACGTGGGCTTCAAACACTTGGGACTCGGCTAAAGCAAGTGTTATAAATTTTGGGAACAATGTCTCGAATTGGTGGAGCAGGCTTACAGGTAACACCAATGTTTATCGCTCGGTAAGCTCTGCTGAAGCGGCTAATATAAGGGCAACGGGAAGATTTAACTTAGTTCCCGGTGGTATGGAAGCAAAGCAATTTGGATTTTCGCTGGCAGAGACGATGCATTTTGGAGCGAGGTTTGGTCAAAACATAGTGGTTAGGGCAAGAATACCCACCAGCTTTTTGGGAGGGTTGGATATAACCCGTTTGGATATAACCCGTGTCGATACAACATTGTTTAGGAGCGGCACAGTGACAGTGCCTATCGGTCAGCTTGAGGCTTTTAATCAAGTCGTAGGCTCCATCAGAACTTTTGTTAGGTAGGGAAGGAGCGCAGCTTTGTGAGAAAAAGGAATTCAAATATTGAGACTATTTTTGATAGTCCACCAGATGTTGAGGTTATTTTTGAATTTAATGGCACAAGAAAGTACCCAACCCATGACGGATATAGACCAACTCATCTGGTTACCGAAAATTATTTGACATCAGGCCTTCATCGTTACTACGACGTGATTGAAGTGCCGACAGATGGGAGGGCAAAGGGAACGATAACATTTCTTTCACCTGACGCATACCCTGCTTGCCTTTGGGAGGGGAAGAGAATCAGCATACAAGAAGGAGCAAAAATTGTTGGCTATGCAACCATTATCAAAATCTTCAACCCAGTTTTGAAAAGTGTGACTGGATGCACGGATATGGAGTAACGATGGGGCGGCGGCGAAGCAACAAGCCGCCGTTAGGGGGCCTTGCGGTTCCGGTATCTCTATGATAATATAGGGCAGATCACAGAGTGGGCTGACCCGGTGAACCGCATATCACATTTCTACGGATACGATGTGCAAAACCAGTTGGTCGAAGAGAGAATCGGCATCGGCTATCCCGACCACCGATACGACCACACCTTCCATTACACTTACGACACCTTCGGCAATATCCGGAAGCGGCAACATTGGGACGGCCCGTCCGATATTGTATCACCGCGGACAATGACGTTTTCCTACGACTACGACCTCTGGCCTGACCTGCTCACGGCTGTG
>WRBE01000013.1 GCA_009779845.1 Oscillospiraceae bacterium | reverse complement strand
TAGCCACGCATAACCGCACCCGTTGCAGTGCCGCCTATCTCCACTGTTGCGGTCAGGTTCGTATCATCGATGGTGATTGCGTCAGGTGTCAGCGTCAATGTCGCATCTATCGGTGTCAAGTCCACGGTCACCAGCAATGTTGTGGTTATCTCATCACGAGATACTGTCACCGCAAACGTCTCATCAATCGCCGCCGCACCAAACGCCGGTCGCACACCCGTGACGACGATCACGTTGTCTACCAACTCCACCACAACACCTGCGGGCGCTTCGTAGTCCAACTCAATCGCTCCCACTGCACTGCCCCCGATGACCGTTATGCCCATACGCCGCTCGTTGTTAATGGTTACCACGTCCGGCGCCAATGTCAATGTCGGGGTCACACCAAATCTGAGACCATCCCCAACTCTGCGGACGTACTCGCCCACAATGATGGTGCCCTCCTCGTCTACACGAGGCACATCTACAGGGTACACACCTGTCGGCTCAAGTAGCCCGAACATCGCATAAACCGCTGAGAAATAAATGGGCGCTGGACGCTGATAGCCCCGAAGTGCCGGATTGCGTACTGGATGGTTGCTGTTTGTGATGTTCGTGTGCTGACGTGTGTTTACGTTCACCAACGCCGACACATAGACATCATCTAAGAACGCCATCTCATAAGGCAGGGCTGTGGATAGGTTCGCTGACTTGTAGCCATACCCTTCTGCTTCAATGAACGCCCAGATTTCAGTCAGGTTACTGCTGCGGCCTGTTCCGGTGCGTGCCGGGTTTACGCTAAACGCATGAGGCGTTGCTGCTAGGGGCAAGAACACGCTGCCAATGATAACATGATCCGCATTGGAAATATGTGCTTGCCAATCCGCCGGGAACACATTGTTCCATGCTGCTGGTCGGGTTGCTGGCCAGTTGTCTGCACCCGCTGCGTTTGAGAATACATAGCCGGCCCCTGTCGGGAATCCTGCCGGACGGGTTGCAGGCCACAGGTCTTCTCCATTCGGCCCCCAGAATACGTTTGGATTGTCTGTGTACGTTTGAATGATCAACTGCACCTCACCTGCCGCAGCATTTGGCGCTGTTGTGACCGGTGTAAGTCCAGTCTGCCGGATGACAGACCGAATGGCCCGTGGAATCACGTCATTTCTCGCCTGTGCATTGGCACCGACAAGGGTTCTAGAGTTTACGTTGTTAGAAGATAACAAGTAGATCACATCACCGGCTGCGACTTCAAACGGCAGTACGGCGGTGCCGTCATATTCGTTGTTTACCGCCAATGTGATGGCGCTATCTGCCGCTTTTTGCTCGACTTCTAAGTTTGCGTCTGAGCGGAGAACCGCAGATGCGTGGGCAACTCTATCTGCAATAGACTCAGCGACCGGAGGCTGTACGTTTGCAAAGGGGTCAAAGATATCCTTATAAATCTTGTACGCAATGATACGTTCTGCGGATTCTCTGATCTCGCCTAACAATATGCCGTTGTCGGTCGGGTCTTCCGCCCGCTCACGCAGGGTTTGAATCATATTATACGTTGCGTCAATGTTTGTCGCACCCATGGGCATCAGCGGAATATCAATGCCCGCTCGGATAACCAACTCAACCGTGTCGGCGGGATAGAAGTTCCCGTTTAATGCCGCCATGTTGAGGGCATCCGTCATGGTCAGGCCTTCAAAGCCGAGATAGTCTCTCAAGAAATAGGTCATAATCTCTCTTGAAATCGTGGCTGGTTTCGGGAATGGCACATCCATAAATGCGCCCGGATGTGCGCTGGGATGGGCCTCGGCTCTGGTTGCTTCAATCAATGTGTTATCCAAGCCCGGTACGGATAAGTGGGCCGTCATAATCATGGATGCACCGGCTTCAATGGCCGCAATGTATGGATAGACATCTAGCGCTAACAACTCTTCTCTCGTTCCGGGAACCACATCCAATACAAAGTGGGTGTCACCCTGTACATTACCATGGCCCGGGAAGTGTTTGACTGTTGTAATCACGCCGGAGGCTTCCATTCCCTCTACCATGGCCGCACCCATATCAGAAACCAGTTGCGGACAGGAACCGAAGGAGCGGTCACCAATAACTTGGTTGAGGGGATTGGCGTTCACATCAAGTGTGGGGGCCAAATTTACATTGTAGCCGAGGGCAAGGGTTTCTTGGCCTAGGACATACCCAACCTGACGAGACAACTCGGTGTTTGCCGATGCGCCTAGTGCCATGTTACCGGGCATGGATGTGGACAAGAAGGCGTGGTTCGGGGCTGTGAATCCTGCACCGATCCGGTGTGTAAACCCACCCTCTTGGTCGATTGTGGTAAACAGCGGGATATTGAATCTGGAGCCTTCAATGGTCGCCGCTTGGTGGTCATTGATGAGGTTGATTACATTTTCAATATACGGCGTGTTCGCATGTGCGGCAAAGGAAATCATGCCACCCAGCGAAGCGTTCTCCAAGAAGAAGCGGACATCTTGGCCCATGGTGAAGCCGCCGCCGGTGCTGACGATGAACATTTGGGCCAGCATCTCCTCAAAGGACATTTGAGCGACAATTTGTGCCGCCACATCTTCCGGCTCTCCGGGGGTTAGCGGGGCTGTGTCACGACTGAGCCACTGGGCGTATACATTCATGCTCTGCGTGACAAGTGTACCCGGAACACCGCTGGTCTGTGAGTTCACAGGACGGAAAATAAATGCGTTTTCTCCTTCCGGATCCGTGGTCCAGCGTTGGAACAGATACCCTTCCCGCGTTGGCACGGCGACTGCCCGCGCTGCGGCGGCACCCATCCCGGCTCGCAAGAATGGTACGTCTGTGTTGTATTCCCAGTCTCCTTCAAAACGGAACACATCGTCTGTCCCGTCGTTGTAGAGGAAGCTGACGTTGATGAGATGACACTCAAAACTCAGCCCATCGCCAACTCTGCGGATGAACTCACCGGGCACGATTTCATGGTTACCATTCACCAATTCCATCACAGGAACATCCATGGGATTTTTGCCTGTGGGGTTTTGTAGCCCGAACATGGTGTAGATAGCAGAGTAGTAGATCGGCATGGGCCGTGCAACACTGCGCTCTGTGTTCACCACATTGTTGTTCGCCCGTGCATTGATGTTTACTTGTGCGGATACATAGTTGTCGTTTAGTACGATCAATTCATAGGGCAACCCTAGGGATAGTCCAGCGGATTTATGCCCATAGCCCTCGTCATATATAAAGCTCCAGATGGCATTTAGGTTTTGGCTATGTGCATTATTGGGGTGTATGTTCACACCCCCTGTGATCACGTTACCGATGATAACGTGGTCGGCCCTGCTAATCGCCGCTCTGTCCTCTGCACGGAACGCATTTGCGACATTGTTAAAGGTGGAGATGCCGATAAATACTTCGTCATTCGCCAGCGTAACATTACCGGCCAACCACGGGGCCAAGTGCGCCCTGTGCGCCGGATCAGCAGAATTATGCTGCAATGTGGCCGGTCTCGCAACAACCGGCGTTAAGCCGGCACGCTCTGCTACAGAGGCAACCGCACTGATCAAGGTGTGGTATCTGCCTTCAAACAGGTTCGATGTCATGATGTACACGCTCTCACCGCCACGCAGTTCAAACGGTAGCACCGCTACACCGTCATACTCTTCGTTTACCATGAGTGTGATTGCTCTGTCAGATGCCTCCTGCTCCACTGCCAAGTGCGCATCAGAACGAACCACATCATGTGCATTCGCGATTTGATCCGCCAAGCTCTCTGCCAGAACCGGTTGGTTTGCTCCGGCTGCCGGATCGAAGATGTCCTTGTCAATCTTGTAGGCGATAACACGCTCTACAGATTCAACAACACGAGCCATGAAGGCCGGGTCTGCTTCCGCACGCTCACGGAGCTCTGCAACCAAGTTGCCGATGCCTGCCGCTGTGGACGGTACATCGGGCATCAGCGGAAGGTCAACGCCTGCCATGACGGTCAACTCAACTGCATCCGCTGGATAGAAGTTATGTCTGATTGCGTCCATGTTCAACGCATCCGTCACAATCAACCCTTCAAACGCCATGTCATCTCTCAGCACATTGGTCATGATTTCATGGGACAGGGTCGCAATGGCCGGGAACCCGCCCGGCGCAAATGCCCCACCGGCATGAGGTGCTCTGGTGGGATACTGCCATGTGTTATCCAAGCCCGGCACTGTGAGGTGGGCGGTCATAATCATAGAGATGCCCTCATCAATGGCCGCTTGGAACGGTGCGAGGTCATTCGCGAAGAGGTGCGCTCTATCACCCGGGACGCTCGGTAGCGCAATGTGGCTGTCTTGCGACGTGTTCCCATGCCCCGGGAAATGTTTCGCTGTCGCTAACACACCGGCATCTTCCATACCCGCCGTGTAAGCCGCACCCAATATGGAGGAGAGCTCTGGGCAAGAACTGAAGGAACGTACGCCGATAATCGGGTTCCGGGGGTCTGTGTTAATATCAACGGTAGGTGCAAAGTTCATGTTCATACCAAGGGCACGAACCTCTGCGCCTAGTACATAGCCAACATCGTAGGCCAGTTCTGGGTCTGCCGCCGCACCTAACGCCATGTTGCCCGGCATTGTGGTGCCCAAGAATGAGTTTTGTATCGCACTTGCGCCGAAACGTACAATCCAGCCACCTTCTTGGTCAACAGACAGCATGAGCGGGATGTTGAATCTAGACCCTCTCACGGATGCCTCTTGCATACCACGGGTCAAGGTGACCAGCTGATCAATCGTGCCGTTTACGTTTGCACCGAACAGGCACAATCCGCCAAAACCGGCCTCTTCAATGAGGTCAATATTGGCTTGCGACAAGGTGTTGCCCCAACCGGCCACGCCGATAAAGAGCAGTTGACCCATCAGCTCTTCAAAGTTCATTTGTGCCGCAATGTCTCTTGCGACTTCATACGGATCACCAGTGGCAATGGTCGGGTCTGCACTCAACCACTGTGCGTACAGTGTCACGTCTTCTGTAATCTCTTCTAACCGGAAGCTAAAGAGATTCTCCCCTGCCGCATCCGTTGTCCAGCGGTCAAATACATATCCCGCACGCTCCGGGTGGGCCGGACGCGTAATGGTCTCGCCGGGAGTTGCTTCCACAGTGGTAAAGACACCGCCAATTGGTGCGTCAGGGTAGTTCCATCTGAAGGTTACTTGATGTCTCCCATGCCGATACCCGGCCCGGACGATAAATTCACCCTCTACAACCAGACCATCCGGGCAAATCACAGGCACATCCACCGGCTGTCTGCCTGTGGGAGTAATGTCACCAAAAATCGCATACACCGCCGAGAAGTAAATCGGCGTTGGACGCGCCGCACGGATGGGGCTGACGGTATGGGTTGCCACATTGGCATTTGCCCGTGTGTTGACGTTTACCAGAGCGGAAACATAGGTGTCCGTCTGGTTGAACAGTGCCAATTCATAAGGCATTGCCATGGCAAGGTTTACAGATTTATAGCCGTACTCTTCCGCTTCAATAAAGTCCCAAATCTCTCTGACGAAATTGTTGCGTCTGATGATGTTCATTTCACCGGCAGTCGGTGCATTGGGATAGTTTACCGATGTCGCCGGTGTAACAAATGGGTTCGGCGCATTCCATGCCGGCACAATACCGCTGCCGATAATAACATGGTCAGCGTCGCGGATATTGTTTTGCCAGCCTGCCGGAAGCCCGTTCACCGCATCTGTAAATCTCTGGTTGACCAGCGTCACCTGTCCAGTCAGTCCTGCGTTCTCAATCACAGACTCCATGGCACGGCGCAGGGTGGAGGTTGCATCATCTACGTTTCTAACTTCTGCATTGTTGGAACTCAGAAGATAAATAACATCCCCAGCCTCCAGCGTACGGGGCAGTACGGCCTCGCCGTCATACTCGTTATTGACTGTAATAGAAATCGCTCTATCAGAGGCCAATTGCTCTACAGCCAAATGCTCTGGTGAGCGAATCACGCTCTCGGCATACGCAATTTGCTCTGCTAACGTGCTGTCCGCTAAAATGGGCTGCACTTCACCGGCCACGAATGCCGCCGGGCAGTAGATGTCTTTATCGATCTTGAAGGCGATGACTCGCTCGGCCGCTTCTTCAATCCGATCCATCAGTGCCGGGTTCGCTTCCGCCCGAGTTCTCATCTCCGCAACCAGACCGGAAATACCGGCTGTTGTGGATGGCACTACAGGCATAAGCGGCAGGTCAACACCGGCCAAGATGGTCAGCTCTACTGCGTCAAAGGGTAAGTAGCTTTGCGTCACCGCAGCCATGTTTAACGCATCCGTTACAACAAGGCCCTCAAAACCCATGTCGTTTCGCAGTACATTCGTCATGATTTCATAAGAGAATGTTGCGATTGGATACATCCCTGTTGTGTAAAACGGGGAACTTGGATTGGTCGGCATGACTAAGGTATCATCCAAACCCGGCACCAACAAGTGGGCCGTCATGATCATAGATGCACCAGCGTCAATGGCCGCTTGGAAGGGCACCAAATCATTGGCAAATAAGAAGTTCCGGTCGCCGGGTACTGTATCAATACCAAAGTGGCTATCTACCGCTACATTGCCATGACCGGGGAAATGTTTTGGTGTCGCTAAGACGCCGGCATCTTCCATGCCCCGTGTATAGGCCGCCGCCAACCGACCCACTGCCGCCGGATTGGAGCCGAACGAGCGGTCACCAATGACTTGATTGAGCGGGTTAGAGTTCACGTCTACCGTCGGTGCAAAGTTCATGTTCATACCGATGGCACGTACTTCTCTACCCAGTACATGCCCAACATCATAAGCGATGTCAGTATCAAAGGTAGCACCAACCGCGAGGTTACCCGGCATTGTGGTCGCCAAGAACCCTGTTGTGTTCCCGGCGCCAAAGCGTACAATTCTACCACCTTCTTGGTCAATGGATAGAATCAGCGGAATGTCAAATCGAGAGCCTTCAATTGCGGCCTCTTGCATCCCACGGGTCAATGTGACCGCTTGCGGAACCGTGCCTGCTACGTTGGCACCAAACAGACAGATACCGCCTAAGCCTGCTTCCTCCAGCAGCTCAATGTTCGCAGTGCTTAATTCTACACCCCAACCAGCAGCACTAATAAACAGGATTTGTCCCATTTTTTCTTCAAAAGTCATTTGGGACACGATGCTGGCCGCCTGCTCCCGCGGGGTGCCATGTAACGGGATGTCAATACCAGATTCGGACGCTCTGGTAATCACAAGCGTATAGTGGAATGGGTGCCCAACTGCCGGGTCCATTACCATGGCAGACCACGAGGTGATATACGCTGTGTTTGCACCCACTGCAAGCGCTAACGTCCGGTCTGCAATCCGGTTTGTTCTCGCTGCGTCACTGTAGAGGTACCAGTTGCCCGCCTCCCAAGTGCCACTGTCATCTTCATATACCGTAAGCGCCACAGTCACAGATGTGATATCATGCGGAACCGTTGCGGTAATAGTATTATTTTCACGATTGATCACCGCACCAACAGGGACGGTAACCGTTGCAATTTCACCAGATTCCGTAGCCGTACTCGCCGATTCTCTTGTGATGACAAGTGTGTAATTGAATGCCACCTCCGGCTCGGGGTATGCGCCTGGGTTTACCAAATTGCGTTGCATGGTTTGAATGAACGCCGTGTTCGCCCCCACTGCAAGGGTCATGGTTCGATTCGCAATTGGTTGCGTACGAGCCGCATCTGCATATAGTGTCCATCCTTCCGGACTCCAATCAGAAACCGGATCGTTAAACAACTGAATGTCCACAACAACTGACGAAACAGTATAAGGAACCGTTGCGGTAATGACTCTGTTTTTGCGGTCAATCGTTGCACCAGTCGGTACAACAACCTCTTCTATATTACCTGTCTGTAATGTGGCATCCATCGCCAAAACGCTGATTGGCGCAATGGACAACACCATGACCACTGCCAAAAGCATCGCCAACGCTCGTTTGCTAAACTTTAATCTGCTTTTCATGTGTTATTCTCCTTAAATAAAATAATTGAAAAACTGTGCTGTTATTTTCTAATACAAATCACCCTACCCTTTACTCATTTTTTGGAACGCAAAAAACCCGCACAAACACAGGGATCTGCGTTGTTCGGGTTTTGCCTACTGAAAGTTACAACCCCAAAATCATTGCCGCCGATACATTCTTTCGCCATAACAATAAGTTGATTGTTCCATTTCACCATATATGCTTCTGTTTTTATCATAGCAAGCATATCACATATTGCATCGTATTTCTATATGTTATTTTCCTCAAATTTTCTTATACTTTTTTGTGCGATTTGCTATCTATGGAAATAACAAAGATGGATTTCAAGGTTATGATAGCCTTGAAATCCACCTTAGGTAAATGGGGCAACTATGAATTATCCTGTGTACGGCGCTTCTGTATCTCCCCATGCAAATACGCCAGCGCATCCGACAATCCGCCCAGCTGGTCAATCAGCCCCAACGCCACCGCCTCTTCCCCGTCAATCACACTGCCTACATCTGCCGCCAACTCGCCGGTGTTGAGCATGAGTTCTAGAAATTTTTTCTCTTTGACATTGGAATTTTTCGTTACAAATTTGGCGATCCGATCCTGAATCCGCGCAAAATAATTATACGTCTGCGGCGCACCGATCACCACACCGGTAATCCGCACAGGGTGGATGGTCATGGTGGCCGATGGCGCAATGATGCTCCGCTTCGTCGCCACAGCCAAGGGGACCCCAATCGAATGTCCGCCACCCAACACCAGAGATACCGTAGGCTTTTGCATACTGGCAATGAGCTCCGCAATCCCCAGTCCCGCCTCAATATCGCCGCCCACGGTGTTTAAGAGGACCAACAACCCCTCAATTTCCTCACTCTCTTCAATGGCCGCCAGTTGCGGCATGACGTGCTCGTATTTGGTCGCTTTCGTTGTCTCGCCCAATACTTGATGCCCTTCGATTTGGCCCACAATGGTGATACAGTGAATCTGACCGCGCAGACTCTCTGTGGTCACAGAGGCCATGTCCTCAATTTGATCTTTTTGATAGATAGATTCTAGCTGGTTTTGCTTGTCCTTCTCTCCGCTCATCGTGGTTCTCCTTTTACACAAAAATGCCCTTCGTCTGTCCTTAGTCTGGACAAACGAAGGGCTGTTTATGTAACTTTGTTAAAACGTTCTTATGCCTTTTCTTCTGTATCGGCCGCCTCTTGTGTTTCCGCACTCTCATCGGGCTGTTTTGTAGGTTTGCTCTCGGGTGCCCCCCCGGCTCTCGGGACACTCGTCTGCCCAGCTGGTTCTGTCGCCGCATTTGCATTTTTTAGCGCACCCACTAGATAGACAACAGTAATAGGTACCTCTACTGCAAGAACCGTCACTGCCCCCCCAACTCGTCCTGCAACAAAGGCGATTACGCTAATAGCAACCAAAAGGCCAATATTAACGATAGCAAGCCACTTTAGCATGCCCGCCTGCTCTCCATTGTTATGGTATATGATACCCATAACCCCCAGAAGAAGTGCATATAAGGTCGCCGCTAACTCCAAAGAGAATGTGAACGCCACGGATACAATGCCCCAAAAGCTGATTGCGGAAAGCACAATCAGTATGATACTGATTACTTTCAAAAAATTTCTACCCGGTAGTTTCGTCATATCTAATATTCTCCTTTATTCCCCTTAGCAATTTTTTCATCTTTGATTCTCTTTAGCAGATAGAATTATACACCGTCTTTGATTTTTTTGCAACCTCTTTATACACTCTTTTTACTCCGTAAATTTTTCACCACGCCGATCATAAATAAAATCGGGAATATCAGATTGGTGACAGGGTTTGGTAGTGTCGTACTTGCCACCATAAGGTGGTACAGGGAAAGCCCCGCCACGAGCCCCATGTCAACCACAGCAAGGGTCCGTAACATGCCAGCCCGCTCCACATAGTTACAATACAGCACACCCATAACTCCTACCAATACGCTGTAGAGCATTTGTGGAAATAATAACACCATGAACACAATATCTCCCGGCTCTGGATGGAACAATAGTATGAGAATAATCCCAAGTGCCATAAATCCGCCATGCAGGATGTACAAGAAACCTGTTACTTTTAGAAATTTTCTCCCCGGTGCTTGTGGCTCTGTCTGCATCTTTTTCTGTCCCATAATTGGCCCCCTCCAATTTTCTATTGTATGTTCTCAAACACTGCGCGCGCCGCCCGGTACGCCATATAACAGTCAGCCTTTGCTGTGATTTCAAAGGGCGAATGCATACTGAGTACGGGCACCCCAGCGTCAATGACATCAATGTTGCGGTTTGCCAAATCTTTGGCTACGGTTCCGCCGCCGCCTTGATCTACCTTGCCCAGCTCTGCCATCTGCCATGTAACACCGGCTGCGTCAAACGCTTGCCGCACACGTCCCACCACCTCGGCGGAAGCATCGCTGGTGCCGCCTTTTCCCCGTACACCGGTGTATTTTAACACCCCGATACCATAGTTCATCTTGGCATTGTTGCGTTTTTCCGAGACCTCGGGATAATTGGGGTCAAACCCATTGCACACATCCATGGACAGGCAGAATGAATTTGCAAAACAGTGACTGAGTTTTACGCCTTGGCTGTCACAAATATCCTCTGCAAACAGTTCAAAGGCCCGACTTTTCATGCCGCTAACCCCGTCAGAGCCAACTTCTTCCTTGTCCGCCAACACCACCACGGCAGTTTTCTCCGGGGTCTCTTCCAAGTCCAATAGCGCTTGAATACTCGCCCAAGCACAAACCCGGTCGTCTTGGCCATAGCCGCCGATAAAGCTACGATCCAGCCCCACGTCCCGAGCCTGACCTGCGGGAACCAGCATCAACTCTGCCGAGAGGAAATCTTCTTCTGTAACGCCGTATTTATTATGTATCAATGTTAGCATATGCCCACGAACCCGGTCTTTGTCCGCCTTGTCCCCTGCCGGTATTCCGCCGATGAGAGCATTGAGCCCCTCACCGGTGTGCCCTTCGCCCAGCGTTTTCTTGTTGTGCTCTTGACTGAGGTGGGGCAACAGGTCGGTGATGGTGAAACACGGCTCGTCCGGCCTGTCACCCACACTGATTTCAACAAGTGCTCCGTCCTTGGTTATCACCACGCCGTGGAGTGCCAGCGGAGTACCCACCCACTGGTATTTCCGCACCCCGCCATAGTAGTGGGTTTTGAAATACGCCATTTCGCTGTCCTCGAACAGGGGCAGAGGTTTCAAATCCAGCCGGGGACTGTCCACATGGGCGGCAATGATGTTCATGCCTTGGTCTAGGGGTTGTTTCCCGATAACGGCTAAGTATAGCGCCCGATCTCTATTGTTGACATAAACCTTTGCTCCCGGCTTTATGTCTATTTTCGGATTGTAGGGCACAAACCCAGCCTGTTCTGCCAGTTGAATGGAATAACGCACCGCCAAGCGTTCGGTTTTCCCTTGGTCTAGGTAGGTTTTGTAGCCCTTGCAATAGTCCTCTATCGCTTGTTTGTCTTTGGCGGTGAGGGTGTCCCAGAGATTTTGTTGTTTGTATTGTAGGTGGTTCATGGGGGTACTCCTTTTTTGGTCTTTTTCCGTTCAGCGTTGCGCCAAACGTGGCGTACAACCTTACTGCAAAAGCTGTAGCAATTGCGTGTGACCATCGCTTCGATCGTTTATGACCTTTTATGAAATTTTTTATCATAACTCATGTCATGTTCTAACTTTAACATACAGCAACTCCATTTTCAAGTGGCGCATTTATAGTATTGAGTTTAGGCCTTGGAGATACAAACCCAGCAGATTCTCCATGGCCACACGCCAGTACCAGCCGGAGGCGTAGCCCTATAAGGAAATGTTGGCAGTTTACAGGCCCTAATTCAAGACTATAAAACGCACGGATGGCTGTTTCTGGTTCTTAACTTAGAGGAACAACCAAGCGGTGCTGATGCGGCAGTTGGCTTAACTTTAGGGCATTGTGTATTTACGAACCGATTCGCAAGTGCATAGAAAAAGAGTGTCTGTTTGCGGATTTGGGACAGACAGCAGAACACTCTAAAATGCGTATTGGGGCCACTGTCTCGCCCCAGTATTTGTGTGCCTTTTCAGGAAGTCGGGTAATCAACGCAATATTAAAGAAAACAATTGGAATGTTCTCGTATAAGAACGAAAAGATCAGCCATTCCGTTTGGAATGCAGACGCAGCGAAGAAAGTCGAAGAGGGTGCATTATAGTCGGATGGTAAACCCAAGCTATAACATGAGATTATCTCCCCACAATAATTAAAACGCCTATCGGGTATACAAAAGACGGATAGGCGTTTTTTGTGTTAAATATTTTCCAAAGAGTATAGCACACGAACACATTAAAGTCCATTATTCCCCGCAGGGATACCACGTCAATCTAATTTAAGAAAAGCGTAGCTTTATGATACCATAGCCTTGAGGTGAATGTTATGTCAACTATAGACGGATTTTATGAAATTACTTCAAACCTCAATGAACATTCAAGACTTTTCAAAATGCCGATCTATTATAAAGAACCAACTACACCGCCTTTTCAAAAAAGTTCTCAAGAAAATGAAACGCATCTATTGTCAAATCGCATCAGATATGATATATTGCAGATGTTAAAGTGTTGTAATATAATCACTGATTTTAATTAAAAACATTATATATTCCAATTAAAGGTGAATGATATGAATACCCTCCCAATTGGCATATACCGGCATTATAAAGGAAATCAATACGAAGTTGTCGGCATTGCGAAACATAGCGAGACATTAGAGGATATGGTGGTTTATAGAGCTCTTCACGGTGACGGCGGAACTTGGGTTCGCCCGCTCTTCATGTGGGAGGAGCTCATCGAGGTTAATGGTGAGGCTGTAAAGCGATTCGAGTATGAGAATGCGGAGTGAACGCAACGGGGTGGGTTGAGTGTCCTAACAACGCATTGCCCCATATATAAGTCATCGACCACAGGGCATCGAAAAGAGAGGGGTAGTCCGCCGGGGTTTATCCAGTACCTTACGCAGCGGCTGGCGTAGGACGATCTGTATGCACAAAGATTTGGCGTAACAAACAATAAAATTTCCTTCGTGTGGGTATAACATATGACAAAAGCGTTTCCTCGAAAAGGGAAGCGCCTTTGGCGCAGTAGCGGGCATGTATTGAGCGAATGTCATTTTCGATTCGAAGCTTGTTGTCATTTTTGCAGTAACATTGTAGACATCGGAGACAATTGCAAGCATAATACTTCCTATAAAAACAAAACAAAAAACAATATTGGCTTGTTGCATTTTCAGAAATATGTGCTATAATAAAGTTGCACAACATTGACAAAACCATTGAAGGTTGAGAATGAACGCTTTTTGTGAAGGACAAGTTTTGATCCCGCTTTGAAATTATATTGATATATGCAGGAGGAGTGACTATGCTTGAAGTCTTGCGGCAAGAAAAAAAATACTTGATTAATCTCGAACAATACTATTACCTCTCCTGCGAATTTGGCAAGCTCCTTATGGAGGATATCCATAGCAGCGGGGATGGATATTTGGTTCGTTCTCTCTATTTCGACAGTCTCAATGACAGGGACTATGAGGAAAAAATAGACGGTGTTGATCTACGAAAAAAGATACGGCTACGTAATTATGGTGCAGATTCTCAATCAGCAAAGCTTGAAATGAAACAAAAACAAGGTATCATGCAGAAGAAACGCTCTTTAACATTAGATAAAGCGCAATCGCATCGTCTCATAAACGGAGACTATTCTGTACTCCTAGAAGACAACTCCAGTTTTGCCGGAGAATGTTTTGGGGTTATGAATATGCAGTGCTATCGACCCAAAGCGGTTGTTGCGTATACAAGAAAGGTTTTTGTAGCAGATGAAAATGAAATCAGAATTACATTCGATCATCATATAAAAGGGTCAGAGTCTAATTTCGATATATTTTCAGATGACTTAGTGGAGAACATGATATTTGACCCATCTTTGGTTGTTATGGAAGTAAAATTTAATGGCTTTTTGCTCAGCTACATCAAGGATATCATTAACACAGTTAATGCAAGTGAACTAGCAGTTAGCAAGTATTGTCTCGGCAGGGCGGTTGGAAAAGAACATACATTTTTATAAGGTGAGGTAGACAAATGAGAAATCTATTATTGGACATGGTCGCACAAAGCGGTAATTTGACAATTGGAGAGATTGTGATCCGTATTGCCGCAGCTACGCTATTAAGCGTAGTCATCTACATTTCATATTGGTATACCCATGCTGGCACTACGTACAGCAAGAAATTCAATGTTTCCCTTGTTACGCTTACAATTCTGACCTGTACTGTTATGACGGTAATCGGAAATAACATTGCCCTGTCACTGGGTATGGCGGGCGCACTGTCTATTGTACGTTTCCGTACAGCTGTAAAAGACTCCAGAGATACAACGTATATCTTCTGGGCGGTTATTGTCGGTTTATGTAGCGGCGTAGGCGATTTTTGGACAGCGATTATCGGCAGCGGGGTTGTGTCGGTCGTATTGCTTCTTATGGGGAGAGTGCGGAATGAAAATAGAATCCTACTCATCATCAAGGCGCAAAAAAGCCTAGAGAGCGACATTGAAGGGATTGTATTCCAACATTTCAATATGAAACCCCAGCTCCGTGTGAAAAATACGACTCCGAACAGTGTGGAGTTTATCTTTGAGATGGGTCGAAGCACCTATAACCGCGCACATAAGGGAGAAAAAAATATCACTCAGCTATTATACGAAAAAGATGGCGTGGAATACGTAAATGTCGTCACCCAAAATGATGAAATCAGTGGTTAAAATGAGGCGCAAAAATGAGACGTAGTATTATTTATTATATAGCTGGTTTTCTGGCTGTTGCAATGCTTGTGGCGGGCATGTTGCATTTTGGAGCAAGCGATGACATACAACGCTACCATCAGCACCTCGAACGCCCAAACGAAGCAGACTTAGGGTATTGCTTGCATTGCGATGACCATGGCTTTTGTACGCATTTGCCCCTCATTATAATCGACACCTTCGGGCAAGAAATACCGGGGAGGCCCCTTGCATTCGGCACCGGCTTCTACAACGACCCCGAAACCTTGTTCGCATTTCACTACGCCCCAGACGGTGAAGCGGAGATCGAAGTTGCGGTATCTGTAATAGACAATTCGGATAGTTGGAACCATGTAGATGATATCCCTATGTATGAATCTTTGGCAATGATGCGCCTGCGTGGCAATTCGTCTCGCTTCTTTGGAAAGCCGAATTATCGCATCAACCTCATCCACCCTGACGCGGAAAACAACCCACTACCATTACTTGGAATGAATCCTCATGCCGAATGGGCACTGCACGGTCCGTTTTTGGATAAAACTCTAATGCGGAATTATATATGGATGAATGTAGCCGCTGACGTCATGGGGCCGGGGCACTTTGTTCCGGAAGTGCGGTTCTTTGAACTCATCTTGAACGAGGAGTATCAAGGTCTTTATGTGCTCATGGAAACCATACGAGT
This sequence comes from Oscillospiraceae bacterium, assembly GCA_009779845.1. Taxonomy (GTDB): domain Bacteria; phylum Bacillota; class Clostridia; order Oscillospirales; family Oscillospiraceae; genus WRAB01. Next base: position 35,850 of record WRBE01000013.1, on the reverse strand, counting down.
AAGCCCGCACAGGCTTGATATGACTCGCCATAGAGAAGGCATGCCGGTTACGAGCTATCTGTTCCGTCTGGACACGAATTTTCGCACCCCTGAACGGCATGTGAACACATTTTCTGCTCTTACGTATCGTTTAGAAATGCGTAGAAACATGGAGATTATATATCCTAGGCTTGCCCTACAAAGTGACAGTATACAAGAGTATGTGACAAGGAGTATCAGCACTATCGAGAACTTTCTATACTCGCCGGAGATTATATGGGATACACGCAGATATGAGCAGTACATTGATATAGATTCTTTTGTTAATTTCTATATCATCAATGAATTCGTTGGCAATAATGATTTATGGGCGAACTCAACCTTTGTGCACAAAGATGTGCGGGGGCGACTTGTGGCAGGGCCTGTTTGGGACTTTAATAATGTGATGGATAACTACTTCCTATTCATGCCGGCAGACAGATTTTTATTAGCTGACCGCGGTTGGTTTGATCGGCTGATGATGTGTCCCGACTTTACCGACAGAGTCATACGCCGCTGGCATACGCTACGCAGGGGCGCCCTAGCTGAGGAGCGGCTTGTGCAGTATATGCAGGACGTAGAAGATTGGCTAGGCAGCGCCATTGACCGCAATTTTGAAGTTTGGGGCTACAGTTTTGACCCCTCTCAAGTAAGTCGTATGGAACGCCGCGTCCCAACGTATGCACAAAGGATAGAGGGGTTGACCATATTTGATTTGAACCCCTCAAGCTTTGAAGAAGCCCAAGAATGGGCGCATAATTATATGATAGAGCGCGGACGGTTTCTGGACAACTATATAGAAACTTTGCGCCAGTTTAGCCACCCATCCCGCCACGCACTGTGGATTGTGCCATAAGCGAAAGGAAAATGCTCTATGCGAAAGTATCTTATTGTGATATTAATAATAGTCTTTGTTGCTTTGGGCGCAATTTATGCATATTTTTCCACAAGTGCATTTATTGACTTCAGACCCAATGCTCCTGTGTCTGTTGCCTTTCATGCAGAAGGGGATGCCATTATGCAAGAAGACGGGGATGGACTTTATGTTCCTATCACGCTGCGCGGTGTGGAAATGACACCATCTCGTCCGGGATATATGGCTTGGGACTTTGGTAACAGTACGTATGATTACTATCGATGGTTTGGATATATTGACGCAATGGGTGCCAATGCCCTTTATGTTCCCAATATTATGGATCCGAACTTTTACTATGCCTTCTATCGATTTAATGCAAGGAAAGACAAACCACTACTACTCTTGCAAGGTGCATATGGTCATGACTATGATAGCCTGACTTCCACACTCAAGGAAGCGATAGACATTGTACATGGCCGCAGGATTAACTTTTTTGACCGTGCCGGTATTGAGGTTTTTCTGTCAGATATATCTCCTTGGGTTGTTGGTTTTTTAGTGGGTGCGGATTGGGATCCGGATACGATCACATTTATGAACCACTTTGATCCGGATTTGGCTGACAGTTTTCAGGGTGAGTTCTTCAGCTCGGCAGAGGGCGCATCACGGTTTGAAGTGATGCTTGCTCAAATAATGGATGCTGCTGCTTCCTATGAATCAAGGAGATTTAAAGTTCAGCGACCCATTGGATTTATCTCAAGCCCTATCACAGATTTTTTGGAGTATGCCCCTGCTTATGCAGCGCAGCTGCGGAAATATGTGCAGTTAAACCCAGAAAACATTCTCCCATCGGAATCCATGGCTGCGGGAACATTTGCGGCGTATCGGCTGTTCTATTTTGCCGATGATTTCACAAACTATCTCACACCCAGTCAAACCGAAGCCCTTGTACCAATTTTGGCAGACTTAGACCACAGTTGCATCTATAACGGATATTTGGATTTGCTTGCGCGATACCATAGTATGCCGGTGATTGCCACAGGGTTTGGATTTTCATCCAGTCGTGCGCCCTATATCATGGATCGCTTTCCGCTCACCGAACAGGAGCAAGGGGACGCACTTGCCGAGATGGTGATGCAACTGGAAGAGTCAGGCTGGGGCGGAAGTTTTATTTCCACCTGGCAAGATACATGGGAGCGGCGCACTTGGAATACAGCTTTTTCTTCAGACCCGTGGCGCTATCAATACTGGCACAATTTGCAGTCTGTTGACCAAGGGTATGGACTGATGGCGTTTGACCCCGGACGTTATACGCGCCTTGCCTTGATAGATGGGAATGCGGACGAGTGGAATGAATCTCATCTGGTTCATGAATATGATGGTATACGCATATATGCGCAATACAGTCTCCAAGGCTTATATTTGATGATACGCGGCGAAGGAGTAAATCCGGAAAATACCCTTTATCTGCCAATTGATGTAACACCCCGTTCCGGGACGTCCATGTTTGAGAACCTGACATTTGAACGACATGCAAACTTTTTGCTGATCTTGTCAGGAGAGTACGATAGCCGCTTACTGGTCAACCGGCGTTATCATGCGACATATCAGCGATTCTATGAGGAGATGACGGGGATGAACCCCTTTACACATAATATTCCGCCTAGGTGGGATTCGGAGTTTGTACCGATTACCCTTGCGCTGCAAAACCCCTTAATTATTGACGCAGACACGTTCGTCAGGCTTACCGATGAAGTGCGGGAAATGCAACGACTGCGGTCTTGGGATACAGGAATGCTCACACACGGCATAGGCGACCCTGCTTCTCCGGACTTCAATTCCTTAGCCGATTTCTTTTTCGGCGAAAACTTGGTTGAAATACGTTTGCCCTGGATGCTATTAAACTTTTACGACCCATCTTACATGCGGGTGCATGACGACTATTATGACAAGTTTGGGGTAGAAGGGATTCGCATCCAAGAAATATACATCGGAATCGCAAGTGAAAATGGCGAGGTTCCAATGTCACCAATCCCACTGCACGGGTGGAGGAGTAATGTATATACCCATGAGCGCTTAAAACAATCCTACTTTATTATGCAAGAACTTTGGGGTGATTAAGAAAATGGCTTGCTATGCCGCATAAGCCCAGCAAAACAATAGAGCATGCTTGTTTGCCTTCTCGGTCAGCCAATGCCCCATTTATTTGCCGCTTACTACGAATTATCCAATTATTGAAACACAAAGGAACTCGGGCTTCAAATTTCAAGCAGTTTCATTAGAACTGTTTAAAATTTGAAGCCCGAGTTCCAATTTTAAACAAATTATGAAAAAATAAAATGCTGTTGCAAAATAATATTTTCTGTGTTATAGTTAACTATGTTGAGATTTAACGTTGCTAAAAGCTGGAATGATGGAGAGCGTTTTGTAATGATTTGTAGTCGACAACATTATGTGCGCCCACGAATGCTTAAAACAATCTTACTTTGATTATGCAAGAACTAAGGAGTGATTAAAATGGTTTCAGATTTAAGAATATATGTTATAATGGGCATATTCATGATTGCCTGCATTTCGCTGATGATTTTTAATTTTATAATCATCCGCTACAGCCAAAGAAAAAACACACACTCGGCAGACAGAATTGAAAAATGGAGGACAATCCTCTACAAGCAAGCCCATATAACCCCTGGTGCAGAACCGAATGCATTGAAACACGGGGAATTTCTACTGAGAAAATTATCAAACACAGAAAACCTCATCGAATACACACAGGCTTTGCAGTCTTTAAAAGGAGAATTTCCAGAGGCTTACAGTGGATATGCGCACAAGTTCTCTGCCACGTTTCAGAAGCTTGCCGATGTATACAGCCGGAAGCCACGCATCGAACGGACATGCTATGCCGATTTCATTTGCACCTTCCCTCAGGTAGCAGGCGATGCATATGGACAACTGGTGGAAACACTCATCTCATACATAGATGATTCCAATATCCATTGTCGCACAAAGGTTCTGGCTACACTTTGTCATCTTGGGAGTGTTCAGGGCGTGGCGAACTTGTTGCAGATCATTCACGACAGAGCCCTTTTCATGCACACCCAACTCCTGACAAACGAACTTTCAAATTTTAGCGATGATAAGGAAGTTTTGGGGGATCATTTGTGGCGTGAAAGCCGGCATTGGAATGATAACATAAGCGTTTCTGTGATACAATTTATCACTAGGTTTTCACCTCATTATAGAGATATCTTTTTGCCGGTTTTGCAGGATACTTCTGCCAGTCCGGAGGTGCGTGCCGCCATTATCCGCTATTATGGAGAGTATATATACGATCCGGCACGCCCGATATTGTCTGAATTTATCACCAATCCGACAGACGTAAACTTGGCCATTGAGGCGGAATCTGTTTTAGCTTCGTATCCAAAGCTGGATATGGCCATTGCAGTGAAGAGTAAAAAAAGCAAGCGGTCCAAACCTAACTGGCGTATGCAATTTGATACAAATTTGCCTTTGGCGCAAAAAATTGTAGACAAACTAGCTTGATGTCTTGTAAAATAAGAATAATGACAGAAGAGAATTTGTAGCTGATATGCTTGAGCCAAAAGGTACCTTGCGAAGCGCTGACTTTCAGAAAAAAGGGAAGGTGGAGAAATAAGCATATGATGGATTTTTTACGAGAATTCCTCTACGTTGTCAGCATATTCTATATCACGTATCTAATAATATTTACAACTTTTTCGTTCTTTTCTATTTTGATTGGGGCGTACAGGTTGTATGTAAGTGATCGTATGGTCAGGTTTAAGAATAAGCTTGACCATGATGATTTGCCTGTTTCAGTTCTTATTCCGGCCTATAACGAATCTGTTGCCATTGTAAATAGCGTAACCTCTCTGTTGGCCCTTGAGTACCAGCTATATGAAATTATTGTTGTGGATGACGGTTCTGAAGATGACACTGCGCAAAAACTAATCGATGAATTTGATATGAAACTCGTCAATCGCCCGATTGACCATGTGCTGGGATGCCAGCCTGAAGAAGCCATCTACGAAAGTATAGTGGAGGGGGTTCCTATTACCCTCATACGCAAAAAAAACGGCGGTAAGGGCGATGCGCTTAACATGGGCATCAACGCCAGCCGTTACCCTTATTTTATCTGTATGGACGCAGACTCCAGATTGCAAACAGATTCACTTAAGGAAATTGTAGAGCCGGTATTTGAAGACGATACAGTCGTAGCGGTCGGAGGAATGATTCTGATCTCTCAATGCGTGCAGATAGAAGACGGCAGGGCTGTGCGTTATCGTTTGCCGTCTAACTTGCTTGTATGTATGCAGGCGGTGGAATATAACCGCTCTTTTTTAGCGAGCCGTATTTTTATGGATACATTTAACGGCAACCTGATTATATCCGGGGCGTTTGGCTTGTTTAAGAAATCGACAGTTGTTGCCGCCGGAGGATATAGCCCTGATAATCTGGGCGAGGATATGGAGCTTGTTCTGAAGCTACATGGATTTTGTCGCAACAATGGTATGAAATATCGGATGAGCTATCAACCGAGTGCCATATGTCTAACACAAGCACCGACAAGTTTTCAAGACTTACGGACACAGCGCCGCAGATGGCATATCGGATTGCTACAAAGCATGTTTTCCCATCGGCGAATCATGTTTAATTTGAAGTTTGGTCTGGTGAGTTTTTTCTCTTATTTGTATTATTTGGCATATGAATTGCTGTCTCCCATTATTGAGATATTTGGAATTTTGACCATTATATTGGCCGCTTATATGGGTGTGTTGAATGTGGGATATATGGTCGTGTTTTTGGTCGTATATGCGATATTTGGTTCTATTATAAGTTTGAGCGCGTTTTCTCAGCAAATATACACCCAAAAGTTTCGGGTATCTCTCCTAGATATGTTAAAGACTTTGTTTTTGTGCATCCTAGAATTTGTGTTTTTCCGCTATGTTCTTGTTATTGTGCGTCTTGTGGCATTTATCCGATTTAGAAAAAATAAAAATACTTGGGGCAAAATCAAACGGGTGTGATGTCACTTCGCTCGCCCTTCTGCTGTTTTTGTCAAGCCAAAAATGGATCAATATTCTTTATGAAAATGTTTTTCCTATTTTTCTTGCCAAGCAATTTTCCAAAGAGCTGTTAACATCTCTGCCTGAGGCTTGCCCTTGACCCGGCCCTTTTTAGGGGCCGGGCTTTCTCGTCCTGCTTCTTTTTCGGGTGCAGCAAGTAGCTACGCCTACGGAGAACGCGAGTCAAGCACCGGGGACCCTTCCCTGTCCCCCTCTAGTACCGACAACCCCTTGCCGTCATAAGGCTTGCCGTTGACCATCACCCTCTCCCCTTCCACTTCAATACGCCACATCTCACCCTCCGCCTTCCACTCGACCACATACCCCGGCATGGCCTTGGGCAAGTTCGGCTCAATATACAACTTCCCGTCCCGGAGATGCAGCCCCAACAGATTCTCCATAGCCACACGCCAGTACCAGCCGGAAGCGCCAGTGTACCATGTCCACCCGGCACGGCCCATGTGTTGCGGGTTGGAATACACATCGGCAGACAGGACATAGGGCTCGCCGCGATACACACTCCGGTCATGATGGCCGGGGGTGATGGCTTGCAGCATAGTATACGCCTCCTCCGTCAGCCCTGCACGGAATGCGCCCATGATGAGCCATAGAATCCCATGAGTATACTGACCTCCGTTTTCCCGGAGACCGGGAGCGTAACCACGGATATAGCCGGGATTCTCCGGGCCCCGGTCGAACGCAGGGTCGAACAGGCGAACCAACCCCGCCTCCGGCTCAAACAGCCGGGTGATGGCGGCGTGGAGGGCGGTTTTGACCTTTTGCGGGTCACTGTAAGGGGTCATGGTGGCCCACCCTTGGGCGATGGCATCAATTTGACATTCCGCATCGTTGCCAGAACCCAATGTCTTACCGTTGTCGTAATAGCCACGGAGATACCACCCACCGTCCCATGCCTCGTCTGCGGCTTTGGCCCAGCGGCGGGCTTCTGTTTGGTAGTGGGCCGCTTGCTCGGTCTCACCCAAACGGGTACAGAGGGCAGCGAACCGCTCTAGCACATGGGCAAAAAACCATGTGAGCCAGACACTCTCGCCCTGTCCGCCAGCCCCCACCAGATTCATGCCATCGTTCCAGTCCCCAGTCCCCACGAGGATTAGGCCATGACGGCCCGCGCCACGGCGGAGTACCAAATCTACCGCTCGTTTGGCGTGCTGAAATAGGGATTCTTGTAGGTCGCTGATATTGGGCGATTCATATCGCTCGTGCTCTCCGGCCTCCAAAATGGGCGAGCGGATATATGGGGCATTTGCATCACACAGGGCAACATCCCCGGTTTTTTCCACATATTCACAGAGGACATAGGGCAAAAACAGCAAATCGTCACTGCACCGGGTGCGAACCCCTTTGTCCGCCACGCCCTCTAAGCCCGAAGGGTGCCACCAATGCTGCACGTCCCCTTCTTCAAACTGGTGGGCAGCAGCAAGGCGTAGTATCTCCGCTGTAATCTGTGGCGTAACCGCAATCAATGCCGTGGCATCTTGTAGTTGGTCACGGAACCCATAGGCCCCACCGCATTGATAGACAGAGCTACGCCCCATGACCCGGCACGCCAACGACTGATACAACGCCCAGCCAGAGAGCAGATGGTCTACTGCTTCTACCCCTGTCTGTACCCGGATGCCGCCAATGCGGTTCTGCCACCAATGCTTGGTGGCTGTGAGAGCTTGCCGTGCGACATCAAGATTGGTCAGTTGCCGCAAATCCCCCAGCCCCGCCGTGCCGGTGACGATGCTCAAAGACTTCTCACCGGGATACACAGCGTAAAAACAGGGGTCTAACCCCGCACCCGTGCGGTTATCGGACGTACGCCTCGCCCAAGCATGGCGATCACAGGTATAGCCCTCCGGCACTGTCCCGGCAACCAGCGTAAGTGCTGTGTCCGGGAACTCACCGTTGGAACCGTTTTGGGCAGTGAGGGCTCCCTCGTGTTCCGTGGTGACCACATAGGCCCGATGCCGGTCGTCAGCCCCCAAAATCAGTTCGGCAAAATATGCGACCTTATCACCGGGGCGCAAATCACCTTCCACCAAAAACACTCGTGCCTCTGTATCGGGCGGCACAAAGGCCGTGACGGTGATGGTACCATCCTCTATGGTCTTCTCCCACCGGGCGTAACCAAACCCATAGGTGATGCGGCAAGGGTAGCCGTCTGTATCGGCGAACAGGGATATTTCTGTACCGCCCCGCAATAGCGTCAACCGCTCGGCACCTTTGGTTTCCAAGGTGTCATTTTGCCATGGGGTCAGCTTGTTTTCGCGGGCATTTTTCTGCCACATGTGGCCCGTGCCACTCTCGGTGGCAATATATCCGTAGTTGCCGTTCGTGAGCATCTGGCTCCATGTGTTGGGGGGCAGACCGCCTGCTGTTTCAATCACCACGGCACCGTCCGGGGCGTAGGAACATGCTGGGCCAGCTTGTTCCCGGAAGAGCGGCGCAATGCGGATATCGCGCCCTACGGGGGCGGTGGGTGTCAGATTGGCAGAAGTGCGGACAGGCCGTACTTCCCCATCGTAGACTTCTGCTGAGGCGGCCAAGATGGGGCGGATATCCCCAGTGCCGTCCACCAGATGAATCCCGCCCCTGGCACCTTGAAAGCTCTCTAACCCCATGTCTGACAGCATGTCACGGAGGCCGGAGTGAAGTGGCCTGCGATAGTCACCGCTGTCTTGCACCAAAAACACTAAGTCATATTTTAGTCCGCATTGATGGAGCAGGCTATGCTGCCGGATCAGCCGCCCGGCTAGCCCCAGTTCTCCATCATCTCGCATGTGGGCGGTAATCAGGGGCATGTCCCCGGAGATACCAAAGGGCCAGAGTTCTTGCGGGCCGCCGGATTGCGGCGTGATATATTGCCCCCGCTCTCCTGCGCCGGTGAAGGGGTAGATAAGGTCGGGGACTGTAGCCATGGCCTCTGTCAACTCTTCCGGCCCGATGCCGAGACTCATGGCACGGCGTTCTACAAAAGGTTCTGTAGCTCCGCTCGTAGAGGTCACGATGCGTTTTGCGGCTTGTATGGCTTCTCCCTGTTGCTTCCCCACAGCCAAGGCAAACCCAATCGCTTTTGTCTCCCCAGCCGGAATCTCAACAGGCACTCGAACCAAGATACAGGGGTCTAGCACCGTTCCGAGAGAACCTGCCGCCTCCCCACCAATGGCGGCGGTAAGACCATGGCGACCCAAAGCTTTCTCCCGAGATGTGTCGAACGCAAACCCTTCCGTCACCGCAAACGCCAGATAGGACGCAGGGCGCACACCATTAGAACGGCGGCGGACAACCAGCGCACCGTCAGTCAGTTCCGTCTCCATGGACAACTTAGAAAACGCCGGGTGGGCAAAGTAGTCTGCCGGGGTTTTTAACACTGGCTCGGCGTAGCAGATCAGCTCTCCCACCAGTGGCTTGCCGCCCTGATTTTTAACCTCCACCCGCCGCAACTCGCCCAACTCGCTACTGGGCACAGAGATGGTAATGGCGGCCTCCAGTCCGGGTTGTTGGAAGGTCAGAGTGGCATCCCCACCTGTGAACCGGGCGGCATATGCCCCGCCCTCGGAAAAGTTTGGGGCCGCTTGCAGGGGCAATATCTCGCCCTCGGTCTTGAGGTAAAACCCCATCCCCTGCACCGCTCCATCCTGCCGGGGCTGGAAGCGGGTCACCATCACCTCCCCCGCCATACTGCGAGCGTGACCGGTTTCCGTTACCACCACGTTGTAGGCGCCGTTTGACAGAACCCCGCAAGCCGGACGAAACGGGGACATCTGTGTATGCTCTGCCGACCACCCGGCGCCTACTAGCCGCCGGGGTTTGTCCGGCACCTCGCGTGGCGGTTGGCGCAGGACGATTTGACCGATGGGCACCTTTTCTTGCAACAGCTCCCGGTACGCCGACATGGCCCGATCCCGCATGAACCGCTCTTGCATGGCGTTGCCTGTCAGGACGTTGTCAATGGCAAGCAAACTCATCCCCAGATGATGGGCCATGAAGGCCTTCACGATTTGAAACTCTTGCCCAGCCGCACGGTTCGGCGTGAAGTCTAGGGCCTCATAAAATCCATACTTCCCCTTCGCTCCCAGCTTTTCCAATCGCCGCAAATTCTGCACCGAACCCCGCACATCCAGCGGCAACGCCAAAAATGTGGAATATGACGATACTACGATCTCTTTATTCATCCCCCGGCGTAGGGCCAACCGCTGAACACCATGGGCCTTGTAGCTGTAGTTTAAGTCCGGATCAAAGGCATAAAACGCACTCTCAGAAATGCCCCAAGGCGTGTGCCGTTTCTTCTGGACATGGACACTGAATTTTAGGCTCTCATACAACAAACTATCCGGATAGCAGGGCATCACGGTCAGGGGCATCAGATATTCAAAGGCCGTCCCCGTCCAACTTGCCATGCCGCTATACTTATCTTGGCTCACCAAGGCCCGGCCCAACCGCCGCCAATGGCGTGGCTCAATGTCGCCTCTGGCAATGGCAATATAACTGGTTTGCCGCGCCTCAGACGCCAACAGATCGTACCACCCCTCCGTGGGGCCGCCTTTTTCTAAATCCCAACCGATGTGGAACAGACGGCGGCGTTTGTCATACAGGCTGGAAAACCCCATATCCGCAAACAGCCGATCCGCCCGCTGACCCAAATCTCGCTGGCCCATTTCATACAGCCCCTCCCGCAACACCAGCAAGGCCCCGGACAGGTTCCCGCTGTCCACAGAGGACACATAAACCGGGCGCAGGGGCCGCAGGGTGCGAGTGTCGTACCAGTTATAGAGATGGCCGTTCCACTTCTCCATCCGCTCCATAGTGGCCAGCATATTTTCAATATACCCCAGTGCTCGATGTTTCGGACATAGCCCCAAATCCATGGCCGCCAGACAACTGAGCAGCCCCAGCCCAATATTCGTGGGGCTGGTTCGATGGGCCACCCCTGCCGCCGGCTGCTCTTGCCAATTGTCCGGGGGCAAAAAATGGTCTTCCGGGGAAAGAAAATCTTCAAAATACCGCCAAATATCCTCTGCGGCGGCTTGGAGGTACTGCCGTTCGCTGTCTGTGACTTGTACATTCTCCCGCCGTTCCCGGCTCAACCCTAGGGCGTAGAGCGGACTTGCCAGCCACACAATCCCCACAATAATCTTCAAGGGCGTACCGGAGAGCAAAATCGCCGCTAACGCTACCACCACTGCCGGAAACATCTTATAATAGTGATAAAACACCCCTGTTCCCATACGCCGTTCCGTGTCCGCCGCTGTGACCCACGCCAGCATGTTCCGGCGGCTCACCAGCATCCGCCAAAGGGCCGTCAATGCCCCGGACAGGCAAATAAACGCATGGTACGGCAGTAAAATCAACTGGCTCATGGTCTCTAAAAAGCCCCCGGTGAACCCGGAGATAATGGTGGAGTGATACCGAACCCGTGGACCTGTATCCCGGCGAAACATCAACTCTGCCGAAGAAATCAGCAATGCCGACAAAGGCGACAAGATTGCCACCACCCCCGCCCAAAACAGGCTGGTCATAGAGATAAACATGGCCGCCAGCAGCGCAAGCATGGTAAATACCGGCACCATACTACGGCGGAGGTTGTCGAAGATTTTCCAGCGGCTCACAGGGCTTAATGGATTCTCCGTCCGCTTGCCGTCTGCCTTTGGCACTCGTCGGAACATCCATGGGGCCGATTGCCAATCCCCCCGCGTCCAACGGTGCATCCGGGCGAAGTAACTGAGAACTTTATAGGGGTAACCATCCGTCAGCTCCACATCCCCCAAATACGCCGCCCGGAGATAGGCCCCCTCTAGCAAATCATGAGACAACACCCGATTCTCCGGGAAGGCTTGATCGAGACAAATGGAGAATGCCGCCACGTCAAAGATACCCTTCCCCGTAAAGCTCCCCTCGCCAAACAGGTCTTGGTACACGTCTGACGCCGCCGAGCCATAGGGGTCAATCCCCCCCTGTCCTGCGAAAATCCGGCTGAAGTCCGACCGTCCCGCCGCCTTTAAGTCCACGCCAATACGGGGTTGCATCAGGGCGCACCCCTCCCGCACCACGCCGCTGGCCCGGTCAACGACAGGGGCATTTAAGGGGTGCAGCATGGCCCCAATCATCTCCCGTGCGGCCCCGACGTTTAACCGGGTGTCGCTATCTAAGGTGATAACATAGCGCACTCCTTCTAGTTGCAGCATTGTCCCCGCTGCGAGTTCTAGGTTATTGGGCTTGTCAGCCAACAGCCTAGACAGTTCCAAAATCGCCCCCCGCTTCCGCTCCCATCCCCGATAGCGGCGGCTTTTTTTGTCCAATACCCGCTCCCGGTGGAACAGTAAAAAGGTGGTGCCGTACTTTTTCCCAAGACCCTCCAGCGCCGCCCCGGTGGTCTCCACCCACGCTTTGGCGTCCGGGATCGTGGCCTGTTCGGATTCCGGGAAATCCGCCAAAATTCCAAACAGCAAATTCGGTCCGCAGTCCCGGTTGGCGAGGTAATATTCCTCCAGCCGTGCGGCATATTCGCTGCCCGCCTTGGTGCTGTCTAACAGAGCCGAAATGATACAGAGAGTACGCCCCTCCACCGGCACGCCGTCCTCTAGCCCCAACCGGGGCACATGCTGGGGGCGAATGCACTTGATCACGAAAAAGTCGAAGAGATTTTTCATAATCTCTGAAATCGGCAATACCAACAGCAGGGCCACCACCGCACTTCGGAGTACCACCGCCGCAAGCACGGAAAAAAACAGGCTGGACAACACAATCCCGCCTATATACACCCCGCCTTGTCTCCGTTTTGCAGGCGCACCCATGGGCCGATTGAATAGGAAGTACCCCACATGCCCCTCACGGCCCTCACTTTTCTCGGCCTGCTCTAACACCTTCTCGGCCACCTGATATTCCTCCAGCCGGTGTTTTCTAGCCAGCCGTGACACCTGACGGCGATAGCGGATTCTGGTTTTCTCGTCCATATTGCAATAGACACCCGCCGGATCTTGCCGCAGGGTCTGTTCTGTGCGGCTGATCTCGTCTAGGATATCCGTCATATCCAAACTCGCTAACAACCGTAGGCTAGTAAAGACCCGCTCCATCTGCCCAGATAATCCCGGTGTTTCTTCAGGTCGGATGGCCGCCGTCAATTCTCCCAACCGCAACACAAGCGCCGCCTTTAAAGCGGGAACCAACAGGCTCACCTCGTCCTCCCGCAGTACTTTCACCTGCTGTACCCCGTCAAAAAAGGAACGGATAGAGGCGGGCGTTACGGTTCCCTCTTCCGCCTCTACCAAGCCTTGGGCAAGGACAAACAGCATCGCACCGTTCCGGCTGTTGCGGAGCCGTTTGGCATCCGCTAGGCGTAAAGCGGCCTCTTTCCCCTCCCGCTCGGCAATATACCAGTTGTCCAAAAACCACTCCATCTCACCGGGCAAGGCGTGGGCCCCTGTGGCTGTGGTCACTGTCTTTTTATGGCTGGCCCCCAATCGGCGCAAGCAGGCCGCCACCACACCAGCCAGCCGTTTTCCGCGGATGGAGCCGGTGTGTACAACGCCCCGGGCCGTCTCGCGTCCGTGGGCAGTCAGGGTGTCCATGGGGGTGGTTGGTGCTGTGTCTTTTTCTGTCATATGGGTTCCTTTCCGGGGGTGGGCGAAGGTGTCTTGTCCCCGTAGGTAGTTGGAATGTGAATTCCTCATATTTTCCCCCTGAATCTGGAAAATATTCTGCATGGGGTGGTTTCGTTTCCTCTCTGTGGGGGTGTTGTTCTTGGTGTCTGGCCCTTGTCTTTTCTGTTCGGCGTTACCGCCGATTTTGTCTCGGCGGATGCCGAGGGTTTTTGTCCTGCCGGACGGGCCATCTTTTTGTCGTTGAACAAAAAGAAGCAAAAAATCAACACAGGGGCTGCGCCCCTATGTACCCGCAAAGGTCAAGGACAGAGTGACGACGGTTTTGCGCCTTATACTCCGTACTGGTGCCGATATTCTCTAGCCAGATGTAATAGTACTCGAAACTCCAATGGTCAAGGGCGGTGGGGCTACTAGTATGATGTGCTATTGAAATGTACTCAAAATGATATGAAAAAGGCCTCCCCTTTTTGAGTGGTAGGCTCTCCGTCACTTAGGAGAGCCGGGCGGAAAGGTCTCTTGACCTTGACCCTGACCCTACTCTCTTGGCCCTATGTATTCTATTTTTGAGCGCATTTCAATAGTACATCCCACCGGAAGCACCACCGCCCTTGTAGGTTCCGAGGCACTCAAGCTTCTGGTAGGTGACTCTTGTCGCCAGTGCGGAGTATAACATGAAAACGGTCTCTACCTTTGCCCTTGACCTTAGCGGGTACATAGGGGCGCAGCCCCTGTGTTGACTTTTTGTTTCTTTTTGTTCAACAACAAAAAGAAAGCCCGTCCGGCAGGACAAAAGCCCTCGGCATCCGCCGAGACAAAATCGGCGAAACGCCGAACAAAAAAAGCCCCAGCGCAATATGCGCCGGGACTCCCCATAAACATAAACTCAAAACACAGTCTCTTGCGTCTCCAATGTCAACCCCCGCTTCTCACTATACCGAGACAACACGGTCATCATGGGCGCATCACTGGTGATGTTACACGACGTCCCAAAACTATCTTGCAGGGCGAAAATCGCAAGCATCAACCCTGTGGCAGCATCTCCGAAACCCAATACCGCCGTAATCAGGCCGAGGGATGCCATCAACGTCCCGCCGGGCACACCGGGGGCGGCCACTGCGAAAATGGCCAACAACGGGAGAAATAACAACATCGTGCCCACATCAGGCATGGTACCATATAGAATCCGGGACACGGTCAACGCCAAAAACGTAATGCTCATAATTGAGCCCGGCATGTGGATATGGGCAAACAGCGGAATACCGAAACTGACCGCATTTTTATCCAAATTCTTCGCCTTGGACGCCGACCGTAAGGCCACCGGCAACGTAGCGGCAGACGACATGGTACCAAACGCAGTCAAATAGGCCGGGCCGTAGTGACGGAGCACCTCCAGCGGGTTCTTCTTTGAGTAGAGCGCACCCGCAACGCACAACACGCCAATCCACACAATATGGATCAAAGCAATGAGTCCGATTACCTGCAAAAACACAGGCAACTGCACCGTAATCCGGCCTTGGAACGCCAAGGTTGCAAAGGTGGTGCCGATGAAGATGGGCAAAATGGGAATGATCACTTTCCGCACAATGGTAAGTACAATGTTCTGTAACTCTTCTAGCAAACCACCAAAGGCTTTTGACTTAGTCCACACCACAGCGAGACCGCCTAAGAGCGCTAACGCCAAGGCGCTCATCACAGGCATGATGGGCAGGATGTTGAGGGTGAAAATCATCTCCGGCATCTCTCTCGCCCCTGCTGCCGTGTCAGCGATAGAGAGGTGGGGGATAATCAGCTCACCCATGAGCCAAGAGAAAAAACCCGCCCCCACCGCAGACAGATAGGCAAGCAACAGAGAAAGCCCAAGCAGGCGGGACGCATGTTTGCCCATCCGTGCAATGGACGGGGCCACAGAACCCAAAATAATCAGCGGGACGCTGAAAAATACAATCTCTCTGGAGATATGCCGAACGCTGTCAATGATGGTGATACCTGTCTCGCCTACAAAGGAACCAATGAGTGTACCCACCACCAATGCGACCAACAACCGAAACGGCAAAGATTTTAGAAATCGAACCATAATACACAACCCCTTCTTGCAGATAGTCGCTTGTCAGTCTAACGACTATTCTTGATTGTAGTAGTATACTTTCCGGTATCTGTTTTGTCAACTACTGTATTGAAAAATCGCACAATGACCAAAAGGCAGGTTGACCATGGGGAGGTGGTTTGTTTGAAGTCTAGGCTATCGTGTTATGTGTCTGGTTTTGTAAAGATGGCGGAAAAGCATAATAGAACTGTCCCCTTGTGTTGTTTGCGAAGCGGAAATGTTGACAAAGCGGTGGGTCAGGCATTACAATACCACCAAGTTACTTATTGGGGACAGACCACAACTCAGTGATAATAAAAATAAAGGAGTAATACACATGGGACTATTCAGCAGATTCAAGAAGAAAGCTACTCTAGAGCCAGCACCAGAAGCTAATGTCTATGAGAACCCTAATCCTCAGAAAAGCACTGGACAAAGTTATCGGCCTAAACCTAAAAACCTTACACAACCGGCACAGGATACAAGCACCTATGAAAGCCCTAATGCACAAAAAAGCACAAAACAAAACAGCCAACCGAAATTTGAGCTTTCTATAGAAGATGCCAGAAACAACTATTTCCTTAAACAGAGCTTCTTCACCGACCCGGAATATAAATTTTATGAGCGACTTCGAGAATACTTACCCAAAGAGCGGTTTATTATATTTCCCCAAGTAGCATATACCGCACTTTTTGATAAAGACAGGGCATCAAATGACCCCGCAAAGGACATAGGCATTCTTAGAACAAAATTCAATGACTACAAGGTTGACTTCGTAATTTGTGACAACAACTTCAAACCCCTATACGCCATTGAACTTGATGACAAATCTCATAGACAAGAAGATATCAAAAGAAAAGATGAAATGAAAAATAAATTTTGGGACGCCTTGATGGCAAATGCCCCCGGCTTTAAGTTTAGTAGAATTCCGTGTATGCAAGAAGGAAATCTTGATTTTAGAAGCCAAAATAGCACTGCCACTGGACTTATGGAAGTTCTATCCCACTTCATTGACTTTCCAATGTGCCTTGACTGTGGAGAAGTAACCCAAATTAAACACACTAAACACAGGGGCGGGGCGTTCTTCATCGCCTGCACAAAAGGCACTGACCATGACATACAGCAAATAAGCAACCATACACACCCTTAGTAATTACAGGAAAACACACGAAGCACAAAGGGACAAGCCCACCGTATCATTTTTACCCCCACCCAGCCGCACAAGGGGACGGTTCTATTTTGCGGAAGTTCGCCGCACAATAGAACCGTCCCCATTGTGCTTTGTTATACCTATTCATACAACGGCAAGACAAACTCCGGCGCAATACCCACCGCTTCCGGCAACCCGGTCATATCCACTTTCGGCACCCGCCACCAGATGTCCGGTGTATGCGCCGATTGGTTTGCATAACGCATTTGCAACATATAAGAAAACGGCTCTTCCATCTGCCCGGTTTGGATGATGGGGTGGCGGTTTTGTGTTTCGGCGGCGTCAAAATGGTTGGCTCGTACGCCGATGGCACACAGACCGTCTCGGAGGGGTACTGCCGTCACGAGCCGGACACCCCAGTCGGGGACTGTGACCTCATATTCTCCGGTTTTCTGCGCGACCACAATGTTTTTGCACCCGGTCATACTGGCGGCTTGGCGGCTACCGGGGTCTGCAAATAGTGTTTTTGTCTCCTGTTGGGTCACAATCCGGCCCTGATTGATGAGGGCGATTTGCCCGCAGAGCCGGTACGCCTCGTCCCGGTCGTGGGTGACCAGCAGCGCAGGTTTGTCAAACCGGGCCAGCAGGGTTTGCATCTCCATCTGTAATTGCTCCCGCAGTTGGCTGTCTAAGGCACTAAAGGGCTCATCTAACAACAGCAGATTGGGGCCGCCGACTAAAATCCGGGCCAAGGCAACCCGCTGTTGCTCCCCGCCGGACAGTTCATGAGGGCGGCGAGACTCTAAACCGGAGAGGTGCAGCCGATTTAGTATCTCGTCCAATTTACGCACTTTGGCCTCCCGCTCCGGCTCTCTATGTAGACCGCACAGAACATTTTGCCGGACAGTCATGTTGGGAAACAGCGCATAGTGTTGGAACAAATACCCCACCCGCCGTTTTTGTGGCGGCAGGTTGATACCGGCGACAGAGTCAAACAATGTCACACCGTCCAGCGTGATTTTCCCCTCATCCGGCGACAAAATCCCGGCGATACATTGTAGGGTGAGACTTTTTCCGCAACCGGATGCCCCCAAGAGACCAAGTACGCCCCCATCCGCTTCTAGGCGTACATCTAACTGGAAGCCTCCCAGCCGTTTTCTGATATCCACAAACAGGCTCATACCCGCACCGCCTTCTTCTTACGGCGTTCCAGCAGATTCACCGCAAGCAACACAGCGGCACTGATCCCAAGGTTCACCATCACCCACATAAAAGCCCCTCTGTCGTCTCCGATGCGCCAGAGATGATAGACCGTGGTAGAAATTGTCGCCGTCCGGCCCGGTGTGTAACCGATGAGCATAATGGTTGCGCCAAACTCACCCAACGCACGGGCGTAAGCCAACACAATCCCCGCCAGTATCCCCTGTTTACAAGCGGGGACACGGATACGCCAAAAGATATACGTATTGCTTAAACCAAGGGTCTTCCCCGCATAGGCTAGGGTCTCGTCAAAACTTTCAAACGCCCCTCGGGCGGTGCGGTACATGAGCGGAAACGCAACCACCGCCGCCGCCAATACCCCGCCGTACCACGTCATCACAAAGCGGAGCCCAAACTGTTCCAGAAACACGCCCAAAGGCCGCCTTGCCCCCACAGTGACCAACAACACATACCCCACCACCGTTGGCGGCAACACCAACGGCAAGGTAAACAACACATCAATGATTCCCTTTTTGACACGACCCAGCTTGGACACATAAAACGCCGCACACATCCCAAGGAAAAAGACGATAACCGTGCTAAGTGCCGCCACACGAAGTGAGTTCCATAAGGGAAATAAGTCCATGTTTGTGCTCCTGCTCTTAAATCGCTTCTAGCGCACTTGCAACCTCGGCGATAATATCTTCTATATCCTCCAACCCCACAGAAAACCGTAGTTGTCCCGGTGGGATTCCGCAGGCGGCAAGCTCTTCCGTGCTATACGCCCGGTGGGACGCAGCATGGGAGTAGGACACAGAGGTCGAAAACCCGGCGAGGCTGGGGATGAACTTGATGGTATCAGCGGCTTTGATAAACCGCTCTACCTCGTCTCTGCCGCCCTTGAAGTCGGCACTTAACATACCGCCGTATCGGTTCTGTTTAAATTGCGCCTTCGCAGTTTCGTGGAATGGGGATGAGGGTAACCCGGGGTAGTGGACACGTTCCACCTTCGGGTGCTGCTCTAGAAATGCAGCGAAGGCCAGAGCATTCTCACTATGCTGCCGCATCCGCAAATCCAGTGTCCGCATACTGCGGGTCAATAGCCACGCATCAAAGGGGCTGGGGATGCCGCCGTAGAGAATGGATAAGGCACGGATGCCGGCGGTAATTTCCGCATTTGCAAGGATGGCCCCCCCTACCAAGTCGCTGTGTCCGCCTAGATATTTGGTACAGCTATATGCCACAATGTCCACACCCAACTCTAAGGGTTGACAAACGCTCATGGTGGCAAAGGTATTGTCCACCATGACTTTGAGGCCGTGTCGATGGGCCTGCTCGCTAATGGAGCGGAGATCCATGACTTCCATAAGGGGATTGGTGATGGTCTCGGTATAGACTAGCTTGGTGTTGGGGCGGATGTAAGACGTAAAGTCTTCGGTGAGAAAGTCCACAAACTCCACTTCCACCCCGAATCGGGTAATTTCATTTTTTAAGTAGTTATACGTCTGCCCATAGAGCACCCGAGAGGCGATGATATGATCCCCCGCGCTCACCGAGGCCAAAAGCGCCGTTACAATAGCCGCCATGCCGGAAGCGAACACCACAGCGTCCTCCGCCCCCTCGGCGGCGGTGAGGAGTTCTTGCAAACACTCAAATCCGGGGTTTGCAATTCTGGAATACACATGCCCCCGGGCCGCACCGTCATAGACCGCATCCACTGCGGCAATGCTGTCAAACTGAAACGAGCTGCTCATATAAATAGGAGAAGCCTTCGGAACCGAGACGGTCTCTGCCGCCTGCCGTGTAAAGTCCGGCCCTCCTGCGTGGGTGAGTTTGGTCATTATGCCTTTGTCCATGATGTGTCCTCCTCTGTGTTGGGATGTCGTGCTTGAATTATACCATATCCCCCCATCAGATAAAACCCCCGGTTCAATTGGAACGCTTTTCCTGCGCTTCCTATATTTGAGGGTCGAAAATTGTAGGTATGGGGCGTATAATAGAACACAACTGATTACATAAGGAGCGACCTCTATGACCATCAACCACATTGGCACCCGTGCCATGAGCGTATACATCACCGAAGCGGAGCTGCGCACCTACCGCCTCACACCGGACACCATCGGGCGGGAGGATGCCATGGGTTTGCTCAAATTGGCCTTGTCAGAAACACGTCTGGACAGATGGGAGGCCGCAGAGTTAGAGGTATATCCGGGCAGAGATTCTGTACTTCTGTTCGCCCGGCGGAAGTCCGGTGTCCCGAAACATTTTTTCTTTGCTACGTTTGAGCCCTTGGTACAGGCAGCTCATCTAGCGCCGGAACTGTTGCCCTCCAGCCTTGCTCGTACAGAAAGTGGTTACGTACTTACCATATACCCCTATGAAGGAGACCGGCCCCCGGCGGTGCTTTATGAGTACGGAGAGCCGCTCATGGGAGCGGCCTGTCTCCCCGCCCACTGGGAAGAGCAGGGGCAGATGTTGATTACAAACTCGGCCATTGCGTGTCTGCGGGGGAATTTTGTGGCGAAGTGAGATGCATTGTTACACTACCTCGCTACCGCAGTAAAATTCCCCCTTGACAAGCACATAAAAATATGCCACAATATATCATGTAAGTATTTCCATTTAAAAGGACGATAGCAATGACAAGACTTATCCCCACAACCCATTCCCATGCAGGTGTACATCATCATGTACACCATATTCGACATGGGGTTTTCGCCGTCTTTCCATAATCGTCTCGGCGTAATATTGTGACAGCAACCCCATGCAACTCCACTTGCATGGGGTATTTTATATGTTGGAGGTTTTTAATCAACCATGAGAAAAATCGAAATCGCACTACCCAAGGGCCAGCGATTGTTAGCCAAAGCCTACGCCATGTTTCAGCAGGCGGGTTATCAGTCGGCGGAGCTAGAACAAGAGATTGCCAAAAAGTCACGGAAGCAACTGGAATTTTTCAGCGACTGCGGTCGCGCCACGTTCCTTTTGGTTCGCATTGCCGATATCCCTCAGTACATTGACAAGAACTGGGCGGATATGGGGGTCTCGGCCTTTGACTGCTATCGGGAGTATGAGCTGTCCAGCGTGTCTGTCGCCAGCCGTTCCATGCGGGGGGACAATTTTGTCAGTGATCTGCTTCCTAGTTTAGATCTCTGCAAGGGTACACGTTTTTGCGTGGCGGGTTTGCCAGAGCGGCAGAGTTTTTATGAGAAATGCAAAAGCGATCACGAAAAGATTATGACCGTGGCCACACAGCATCCCCATATTGCCGCCAAGTATTTCGATGGCAAAGGAATGGCAATTGACATCGTTACCATCACCGGCTCGTCTGAAATCATGCCGAAACACGCCGATGTCGATGCCATCTTTGACATTGTAGAGACCGGCCGTGCCCTAGAGGAGAACGGGCTGATTATCTTTGAGGAAGCCATGGAGATACAAACCAAACTGCTGGTCAGCCGGGCGGCCTTGAAGTATGACCCCCAAATTTTGCCCATGATTGAGGTGCTGAAAGATGCGATTAAATAGAACCTTAGACGGTCTTGCCGACAGAAAAGTTGAGGTCAGCGCAAAAATTACCCGCTCTGTCCAAGCCATTCTGGCGGATGTGCGGCAAAATGGGGACGAGGCCGTCCGCCGCTATGCTGCAGAGTTTGACGGGTTTACAGGGAATGCCCTGCTGGTCACGGAAGCGGAAATCAAAGAAGCTCTGGGCCAAGTCAGCGAGGATTATCTGCGGATTATGGGCCGTGCCTGTGAGCAGATTGCAGAGTTCCACGCCAACCAGATTGAGAAATCTTGGAGCGTGTACAAAGACGACGGCGTACAGATGGGGCAGATTGTAAGGCCCCTGCGCCGGGTAGCCCTCTACGTCCCCGGCGGGACGGCGGCATATCCGTCCTCGGTGCTCATGAACGCCATTCCCGCCACCTTAGCGGGGGTGCAGGATATTGCCATCTTCACGCCGGTGAAGGCCGACGGCAAGGTGCCGGATACCATCCTCGCAGCGGCGGCCTGTTGCGGGGTGTACACCATCTATAAAATCGGCGGCGCACAAGCGGTGGCGGCAGCGGCTTATGGTACAGAGTCTATCCCCAAGGCAGACAAAATCGTGGGGCCGGGGAACGCCTATGTAGCCACCGCCAAGCGGATGGTCTATGGGGACGTGGACATTGACATGGTGGCGGGACCGTCAGAGATTTTGATTATCGCTGACGAGGGGGCCAACCCCAAATACATCGCCGCCGACCTCATGAGCCAAGCGGAACATGACGTGCTGTCCAGTGCGATTCTGGTGACCACCAGCGAGCCGTTAATCGGTGCGGTGGAGGCGGAACTTGCCCGGCAGATTAAGGGCCTGAACCGGAAAGAGATTATCGAAGAATCCCTCGCCCGATATGGTGCGGCGATTTTGGTGGAGGACATGGATGCAGCCTTTTCCCTCTCCAATGACCTTGCACCGGAGCATTTGGAGATTTTAACCGTGAACCCCTTGGCAACCCTCCCAAAAGTGCAAAACGCAGGCTCCATTTTTCTCGGTGAACACACGCCGGAGGCGTTGGGCGACTATATGAGCGGCACCAACCACGTACTGCCCACCGGGGGGACTGCGAAGTTCTACTCCCCCCTCGGCGTACAGGACTTTGTGAAATGGAGTGCCTACAGCTACTACCCCCGCCCGGCATTAGATGCATTAAAAGACGATGTGATTGCCTTTGCAAATTTAGAGGGTCTAGATGCCCACGCCAACAGTGTTGCCGTGCGGTTTGAGGAAGAGGAGGGGAAATAAGCCATGTCCTATCTTAGCAAGACAGCGGCGGACATCGTCCCCTATGTGCCGGGTATCCAGCCCCAAGGGCCAGGCTGGGTAAAACTCAACACCAACGAAAATCCCTATCCCCCCTCCCCTAAGGTGGCGGAGGTGTTGGAGTCCTCTGACCTCACCGCCCTCCGGCTCTACCCGGACAGCGACAGTAAGATGCTCATGGACACGCTGGCAAAGCAGCTGGGTGTCCCGGCAGAAAATACCTTTGTGGGCAATGGGTCGGATGAGGTGCTGGCGCTGGCCTTTGGTGCCTTTTTCGGCGGAAAGCAAGGGGTGCGCATCCCGGATATTTCTTACGGTTTCTACCCGGTCTGGGCGCAATTGTTTGATGTGGGGGTGGAAAAACAGCCATTGGGTGAGGATTTCACCATTAACCCCGCCGCCTATCAAGACGCACCGGGGGTGGTCATTGCAAACCCCAACGCCCCTACGGGCATCGCCCTCACGTTGGGTGAGATTGAACAAATCCTTCGGCAAAACCCAAAGGGTGTGGTGCTGGTGGATGAGGCATATATCGACTTTTCCGCCGAAGAGAGTGCAATCTCCTTGGTGCCGAAGTATGACAACCTACTGGTGGTGCGGACGTTTTCTAAGTCCCATTCTCTGGCAGGTCTCCGGGTGGGCTACGCCGTGGGGCATGTGGATTTGATAGACGGGCTACAGCGGATGAAGCACTCGTTTAACTCCTACCCCCTAGACACGCTGGCCCAAGTATGCGCCTCCGCTTCCATGGCGGACACCGCCTATTGGGACGACACCCGACAGCGGATCATCCAGACCAGAGAGCGGACTGCGGCGGCCTTACAAGAAATGGGCTACCCCTCCCTCCCCTCCCAGACCAATTTTCTCTTGGTTCGGGTACCCGAGGCCATCAAACTATATGAGTATCTATTGTCCCACAAGATTTTAGTGCGATATTGGAATAAGCCGAGACTCACGGATTTTCTCCGGGTTACCATCGGCACAGAAGAAGAAATGGAGGCGTTTTTGCAATGCGTGAAACAGTACTAGAACGAGTCACCAAAGAGACAGACATCCGCATCGGACTCAACTTAGACCGGACGGGAGAGGGCAGTATTGCCACAAGCATCGGGTTTTTCGACCACATGCTCACCCTCTTCGCCTTTCGGGCAGGGATTACGCTGGATATTGCCTGTGAGGGAGACTTGCACATTGACGGACACCACACGGTGGAAGATGTGGGCATCGCCCTAGGGCAAGCCATTGGGAAGACATTGGGCGATAAGCGGGGCATCGCCCGGTATGGCTCGGTATCGCTGCCTATGGATGAGGCGTTGGTTCACTGTGTACTAGACATTTCAGGCCGCGGGTTTCTGGTGTTTCACGCCGAGCTTCCCGCCCAGCAGGTGGGGGCGTTTGAGACGGAGCTGGTGGAAGAATTTTTCCGCGCGGTGGCGTTGCAAGCGGGTATTACCTTGCACATCAACCTCGCCTATGGCAAGAATACCCACCATATTATTGAGGCCATGTTCAAAGCCTTTGGCGTGGCATTGGGCCAAGCCATCTCTCTCACTGGTAGCGGGGTAATCCCTTCCACCAAGGGGGTGCTGTAAATGAACATCATTCCGGCAATTGATCTGCAAAACGGCGAGGCGGTGCGGTTGTTCCAAGGGGACTATGCCCAAAAAACGGTCTACAGCCAAGACCCAGCAGAGCTGGCCCGTCAGTTTGCAGATATGGGTGCAACGTATCTCCACATTGTAGACCTAGACG
Organism: Oscillospiraceae bacterium; assembly: GCA_009779845.1. GTDB lineage: Bacteria > Bacillota > Clostridia > Oscillospirales > Oscillospiraceae > WRAB01. The sequence goes on along the minus strand of WRBE01000013.1, from coordinate 11,296 downwards.
GCGCCCGAGACGGCAACACGGCGAACCTAGATACCATTCGCCGTATCCGAGGGGCAGCAGACATCCCCATCCAAGTGGGTGGCGGCATCCGCTCGGCAGAGACCGTGGACATGTACCTAGACGAGTTGGGCGTAAACCGGGTCATCCTTGGCACCATTGCCGTGAAACATCCCGATTTTGTCCGTGACATGATCGCCCGCCACGGGCCGGAAAAAATCGTGGTTGGGGTAGACGTGCGGGACGGAAAAGTAGCCGTGTCCGGCTGGCTACAAGACAGCGGTGCGGATTATTTGACATTTATCGAAACCCTCAAAGCCATCGGCGTACAAACCATCGTCGTGACGGATATCGGGCGAGACGGCACCCTCACCTCTCCCAACTGGGACATGTATGAACAAATACAAGGCATTGACGTCATTGTCTCCGGCGGGGTCAGCAGTGAGGCGGATATCCGCCGGGCAAACAAGTACGCCGGGGTTATTGTGGGCAAGGCGTTCTACGAAGGTCGGGTCGATTTATGCAAACTGCTCTCCAAGCGCATTATCCCCTGCTTAGACACGGTAAATGGTCGAGTGGTCAAGGGCGTAAACTTTGTGGATTTGGCCGATATTGGCGACCCGATTGAAATTGCCAAACGTTACGAAGAACAAGGGGCGGATGAGATTGTCCTCTTAGATATCACCGCCACCAACGAAGAGCGGGACACCATGTATGCCCTGCTGCGCCGAGCGGCCACAGAGCTGACGGTACCCCTGACCCTCGGCGGCGGGATTCGGACGGTGGATGACGTGGCAAAAGCCCTAGAGTATGGAGCCGCCAAGGTGTCTATCAACTCCGCCGCCGTGAAAAACCCCACCCTCATCAAAGAGGCCAGTGAAGCTTTCGGCAGTGACCGAATCGTGGTAGCCATTGACGGCAACGGCCGTGAGGTCATGGTGGCTGGCGGCACCAAGGGCACAGGCAAGGACATTGTAGACTGGGCCAGAGAGTGCGAAGCGTTGGGGGCGGGGGAAATTCTCTTTACCTCCATGGGGGGCGACGGCACCCAAGGGGGCTATGACATCCCACACACCAAGGCTGTCTGTGAGGCGGTGTCTATTCCCGTCATCGCCAGCGGCGGTTGCGGATCGGTACAAGATATCATTGACGTGTTCCGGCAAACCGATTGTGATGCGGCTCTTGTGGCCAGTCTCTTCCACTACGGCAAAGCCACCGTGGGTGAGGTGAAAACCGCCATGGCAAAGGAGGGGTTCCCATGCAGATAGAAGGACTCATCCCCGCCATCGTGCAAGACTTTTACACAGGCCGGGTGTTGATGTTGGCGTATGTCAACCAAGAGAGCTATGACTTCATGCAACAACACGGCGAGACCTGCTTCTGGTCTCGAAGCCGCAGGGAACTTTGGCACAAGGGTGCCACTTCCGGCAATGTGCAAAAAATCCGTTCCATGGCCTTTGATTGTGACCAAGATACTCTGTTGATTCAAGTAGAGCAGACCGGCCAAGGGGCCTGTCACACCGGCAGTATGAGCTGTTTCGGCGACGAAGCCGGGGCGTTTCACATCCTAAACCAAGTCTATACCCAAATTGCAGAGCGGCAGGCAAACCCCAAGGAGAAATCCTACACCAACTATCTACTAGACCAAGGACTGGACAAAATCTGCAAAAAAATCGGTGAAGAGGCCACAGAGACCATCCTCGCCGCCAAAAATGGAGACCCCACCCAATTGGCGGGTGAGGTTTCGGATTTGGCCTATCACGTATTGGTGTTGCTGTTTACCCAGGGGATGTCTATACAGGACATCCAAGCAGAGCTCGCTCGACGACATCAGGTGCAGGGGAACTTGAAGACACCGAGTGAGAAGGGACGTTATTAAGTAGAGCAATAAATAAAGAACACAACCACAAATCCTGTAATCGCATAACTACGGGGTTTGTGCTTTTTTGTCCGCTCATGGAAGAACATGATAGTCAAAACACAAAAAATTTTAACAAAACCTCCACATCCTATGGTTTTCGACAGAAAGTTTCAAAAAAAGAACCTTATTGATTATGATTTTCGACATGTTCCATAAACATTTTTGATTATAATGTAATCCAACATATGAATGCGGTGAATGGGGTCGATATACAGTAGAAATATCGCCGGACAGGCCGTCTTGAGGAGATTGCCATGAAGCTGACCAATATAGAACTGGAGATTATGCATGTCCTTTGGAAAAGCGGAACACCTATGACTGCTACTGATATTGTGGCGGCCTCGCCGAAACGGACATGGAAAGAAACATCCATCCACGTTATTTTGAGAACATTGCAAGCGAAGGCCGCCGTAGTGTTAGACCGTTACATACCCACCACCGGCAGAGCCGCCGCCGCTTATATTCCCGCCCTAACAGCAGGGCAATATGCGCTTTCGCAAATACAGGAATCCGGTTTTGATGTTGTGGGTCTGATCGAAACAATTGTGGGTGATGAAAAGGCCGCAGGGGCGCTCATTGATCAAGGTTGGGTTCTCAAGAAGAAAAAATAGTTGGGGACATGCCATGGGGATTACAATTTTTCATTTCGTTTCGCTCTATACTTTCCTGATGGGTTCGCTATGGTTTAATGCGTTTGTCTTACTAAGCTTGCTCATGCGGAAATTGAAATACCCCATTAAATTCTCTGTTCGGCCCTTAGCGATACTATTGATTTTGAGTTTGGTTCGGATGTTTGTTCCCATTCAACCGCCTGCTGGCGTGATACATATATTATCTGAGACGATTTTCCCGGCAATCATTGACTTATTGAGATATGAGGTCATATCCAACACGATGTTTGGTTTTTCGTTCAATGTGCTCCATACCCTTTCTCTCATATGGGGTAGCGTGTCGATTATACTTTTGATACGGCTTGTACTGCGGTATCGGAAAGCGTACCAGATCATTTCTCTGTTTGAATATGTTCCCGATGAAAAAGCCCAAGCAATATTGACGAACATAACCGGGCCAACATCACAGGGGCGTGTATTCCGAACACCAATGAAAATACCGTTTACAGCCGGGATTAAGCCCCACATATACTTGCCCGAAGACGTTGATTTTACAGATGAAGAGCTACACACCATTCTCAGGCACGAGTGGAAACACATTGAAAACAAAGATCATCTTATTACTTACTTTATGTACTTGTTCTGTTGCGTGTTCTGGTGGAATCCTTTGGTCTATGTGCTAAAAAACAATGTCTTTTTTACGCAAGAGCTCAAATGTGATTATTTCGCTGTAGCGATGTCTGACGAAGACCCCCAGCATTATGTGGATGGCATCCTCCGCCTTTGCGGTGCAGAGGCAAACGATATTCTGGTCACCGGGAATATGTTAGCCCGCTCACAGGACGAAGTTGCTGATAGATTTCATTTATTGGCTCTACGTGAGAATGATAAATCGTCTAAAAAACGAACCTTTGCCAGCGTGTGCTTTTACCTTGCACTTGGTGCATTGTTCGTGTTGTCTTATATGTTCATCATATTACCGGCGCATTGGGAGAGTGATTATCAGCATGTTAGTGATGGTATAGAGCGTCCCATCGACCATGCTGACGCAGATATAAGCGAAGAGGCATTCAGAGCAGAAGAAGCCTTTCTCATTGACAACGGCGATGGTACATTTTCGATCTATATAGATGGACAGCATGTAGGGTATAGAACCGCGGATGAGATGAATGAAGACATTCTCAGGTTCTTCCAAATACAACCACAGGTGGACTAGTCGATCCGTGTTTAAAATAAAATCTTATCATATTTTAAAGGAGAGTTGACACATGAAGAAAAAGGTTTTGATGTTCCTACTGGCTTGTTTGATGTTGTTATCGTTGGTAGTTCCTGCTGCGGCCCATTCTACAGATGCGGGGCCGATTCATCCGCCTGTGGCTCCAGAGTATGAGCCCGGCACAAGTGACTATGCTCCAATCGCTCCCCGCAATGAGATGACGCGAATATATTTTAGGAATCTGGCGGGCAATCTTCAGTTCCGGGTTTGGGGCATTACCTCCGGCCGCTGGCTGACAGAGTGGCAATATCTCTAAAGACACGGCAAACACGGCTTGGCACAAAAGGTTATGCCGAACTGTCGTCCCTTGCGCAATGAGATGGCGCGGATATTGGGGCAGGCACGATAGCCAGCTTCCATTCCATGGTTTTAGTGCGTTACCTCTGGCGGATAGATTCCAGCTTGGCAAAATGCTTTTGTTTCATGCATCGGTTTTTGACACTTTCAATAAGGAGAGTTCGCTATGAATATCAGGGAAAGACAGATCAGGGGAAGACAACTTGAGCCGGTGTCACCATCGGCAGAACAGGTGGATTTTGTTTAGGCGTGATTTCATCGCCTCTCTTGAAAGTCTCTTAAACCAACAAGTTATTATCAGTTTCAAAAAGGGATACCCATTTAGCATATCACATTGCTAAATGGGTGTCCCTTTTTATTTTAATCTCATACGAAAGGATGTGCTGAACATGATGGAACATATCGCCCAAAGTATATTTGCCCTAGACGCAAACACAGCAACAGACGAGACGGAGGACTATAAATTATCGTACTACAGGCTTTTTAACGGGATAAGCGCAATCATCGAAAACGCACACACATATGACCAAACCATTGCGGCCCTCAAACATCTGCAATATCTGGCAGAAGAATTCCATATAGACCGCGGTCACGCATGAGATAGAGCACCGTGGCTTTTTGTGCCAGAGCGAGGCCGCCCTACTATCGGGGCGGCCTTGGTTTGTTGTGGCAGAACGAGATGAAGCACGCAACTATCCAGCAAAGCATCCACCTTCCCCCCTACCGCCACAACCGTACCACCCCCCTATCATGAAACTGTTTCACTAGCAAAAACAACATGGGAAACGTCACCATCCCCAGTACCCCTATCAGCCGGAAACCCAAATACATGGACATGAGGGTCGCCAGCGGGTGCAGTCCCAACTGCTGGCCCACAAAGCGAGGCTCCATAACACTGTGGGTAATGCTCACCGTGCCGTAGGTCAGTGCCAATCCCACCCCTAAACTCACATCGCCGGAAAGCAGACTAAAGAGCGCCCAAGGAATCAGCACCGTCCCGGTACCCAATACCGGTAGGGCATCAATAAGCGCAATCAGTGCCGCTAATAAAATCCCATAAGGAACCCCCAAGATGAGAAAGGATATTGTGAGCAACACAAAAGTAATCCCGATTAGCTTGACCTGAGCCTTACACCATTTGCCTAGGGTTGCCACCATATCCTGCCCGAAATTCCTTGTTCGCTCATGCCAGCGGGCGGGGATTTGCCGTTTCAAAAACTCCATCACTTGGGGATAGCTGAGACTGATAAATAACACACTAATGACGTAGGTCAACACAAACAAAAACAGCCGTGGAAACGCTGTGGCGGCAGAGGCGGCAAGGCCCAGCAGCCCTGCGGAAAGTTGCCCCGGCACCGCCTCAATCATGGCGGATATGCTATCGGTGGCGGACTGAATCATGTCTTGGGTCTCCACCGGGGCGGCGATGACGAAACGGTAGAAGGTGGCCTCTAGCCGTTCTATGGTCTCCCCCACTTGTCCCGCCAGTTCCGGGAGGTTTTGGGCAAAACTTCCCACACCGCTCATTAGTTGACTGACCAATAGGCTGATAATCAGTGCCAGCACCGCTAGGGCCAGCAGACTGCAAGTCACAGCGGCAAAACCCCGGCGAAACCGGAACCGGGCCATAAGATAGCGCACTCCCGGCTCTAACAACCGGGCGGTGAGGAGCGCCAGCAAAAACGGCGCCGCCCAAGGCAATACAAACCGAACCACCAGCCAAAGTGCCCCCGCCCCCACAGCAGCGTAGAGCAGCCAGAGGAGTATGTTTTGGTGTTTTGCCATCAGCCGCTTTCCTTCTATCATCGTAACCGCACCTCCATCAACTATATAGTTGATAAACTATTTTATGCAAGATGCCTAGCGTTCCAGCACCATCAAGCCAAAAAGAATGGGACTTCCACACTTGCGGCAAGAGCGGAGATATGGTACAATAACAACATATTGCACGGACATATGCCCACAGGAGGTGGACACTTTTGCATCAAGCAGAACAAAAATTTTACTTGGTAGAGGCCGCCGCTCTGCCGGAGGTGCTGCTTAAAGTCTTAGCGGTCAAAGAGCTTTTAGAGGCCGGCAGTGCCAAAACCGTAGCGGAAGCGGTGACCCAAGTGAGACTCAGCCGCAGTGCTTTTTATAAGTACCGGGACGCGATTAGCCCATTTTTTGATGCGTCCTCCGGCCGGATTATCACCTTTCATGTGTTGCTGAAAAATCGGCCCGGGGCCCTGTCCGCCGTCTTAGGTATTTTTTCCAATTTTGGGGCAAATATACTAACTATCAACCAAAGTATCCCTGTTCGAGGGCGGGCGGTGGTCACCATCTCTGCCGAAACCCATCGGGTGGCAGACGGTCTGGATCGTCTACTGGCCGCCGCCGCAGAACACCCCGAAGTGATCCGCATTGAGGTCATGGCGGGATAGGGTGTGGAGATGCCCCCGAATCAAACATAGAATAAGGAGACAGATATCATGAAAATCGCAATACTGGGCTTTGGGATCGTAGGCTCCGGCGTGGCTGAGTTGCTGACGGGAAACACAGAGCAAATTTCTCTAGCCGCAGACCAACAGGTGGAGCTGAAATATATCTTGGACATTCAAAGTTTCCCGGACAGCCCCTTTGCCGATAAGTTCGTACAAGACTTTTCCACCATTGAGCAAGACCGGTCAGTCCGGGCGGTGGTCGAGACCATCGGCGGCGTGGGTGCTGCCTATGACTTCACCAAGCGGGCGCTCTTGGCCGGGAAAAGCGTCATCACCAGCAACAAAGAGTTGGTGGCCAGCCACGGCTATGAGTTGCTGACTTTGGCCAAAGAGCAAAATGTAAATTATCTATTTGAGGCCAGTGTGGGCGGCGGCATCCCTATTATCCGCCCCATCTGCCAGTGCCTGTCTGCCAATGAGATTAGCGAAGTTTGCGGCATCTTAAACGGTACCACCAACTTCATGCTCACGGAAATGGTGCGGAAAAACGTGTCCTTTGATGCGGCCCTAGCCGACGCACAGGCCCGTGGCTATGCCGAAGCGGATCCCGCCGCCGACATTGACGGAGACGACGCTTGCCGGAAAATTTGCATTTTAGGCTCTCTCAGCTTTGGCCGCCACATCGACCCGGAACAAGTCCCCGCAGATGGGATTCGCAACGTCACCTTGCAAGACGTGGCATACGCCCGCAGTGCCAGTAAAAAGATTAAGCTATTGGCCCGTGCCATGCGGCTGCCGGACGGGAGAGTGGCCGCCTACGTATCCCCCCACCTGATTCCAAAAATGAGCATCCTGTCTAATGTAGAAGATGTCTTCAACGGCATCGTCGTCAAAGGCAATGCCATTGGCGATGTCATGTTCTACGGCCCCGGTGCCGGTAAGTTCCCTACCGCCTCCGCCGTGGTGGCCGATGTTATTGACTGCGCCAAACACCTAGACGCCCGCAAACACATGGTCTGGAATGAGGGCGGCCCTGACACCTTCGCCGACCCCGCCGCCATCCCGTCCCGCTGGTATGTCCGCACCCCCGCCGGCGGCGAGCGGTGCTTCTATCCCCTCCCCCTCGTCCTCCTCACCTACCCCGGCTCTGACCCCACCGAATCCGCCTTCCTCACCGAACCCATCAGCCAAACAGACTTGGCCCCCATGCTAGAACAGGCCGGTGCCTACTGTGCGTTTCGGATTTTAGATTAAATCGTGATTATTTTTTTCAAAAAAATATATGCAACCACACCCATGTTGTGGTAAAATAGGCATGTTGTAAAATAAGAACTAAGACTTAAGGATATTCTTTGACCCTACACCAGAAGTATTTGAGCACATTTCAATTCACAGCACCATCCGGCAACACCCCCGCCCTTGACCATTGGGGTTGAGAGTACTATTACATCTGGCGTGAGGGTTTTAGCACCAGTACGGAGTATAAGGTGCAAAACCGTCGCCACTCTGCCCTTGACCTTTGCGGGTACATAGGGGCGCAGCCTCTGTGTTTCTTTTGCTTCTTTGCGAAACCGCAAAGATGGCCCGTCCGGCAGGACATAACAAGCTCTTGGCTTGTGCCAAGAAACCCTCGGCGGCAACGCCGAATAGGGACGGTTCCCCCTACAAGGGAGAAAACACTCCCCGGCAGACCAAAGAACCGGAACACCGAGGGCGGCATCCCCTACAACAAACAAGATATAACCCAAGAAATTATATTCCCAAACCAACTCAAAAAATCAAACAACCCACCAAACGAGGTACCCCAAATGTCCCTAATCGTACAAAAATTCGGCGGCTCCAGCGTCGCCAACGCCGAGTGTATCCGCCGTGTCGCCGGCATCATCGCCGAAACCTATCAAGCCGGTAACGAGGTTGTCGTCATCCTCTCCGCCCAAGGCGACACCACGGACGAACTCATCGCAAAAGCAAAGGAAATCAATCCCCGGCCCTCCAAGCGTGAGCTGGATATGCTCATGGCCACCGGGGAGCAAATGTCCATCTCTCTCATGGCCATGTGTTTGGCGGGCATGGGCATCTCTGCTGTTAGTCTGGCGGGCTGGCAAATTGGCATGAAAACCAACTCTCACTATGGCTCTGCCCGAATTGAGCGGGTCACCGGTGAGCGGATTAAAAAAGAGTTGAGCCGCAACCGTGTGGTCTTAGTGGCTGGATTCCAAGGCGTGAACCCCTCCGGCGATATCACCACCTTGGGCCGGGGCGGGTCAGACACCTCCGCTGTGGCCATCGCCGCGGCACTCCATGCCAATAAGTGCCAAATCTACACCGATGTAGACGGTGTCTACACCGCAGACCCCAGAAAGGTTCCGGGGGCCCGGAAACTTGATGAGATCACTTATGAAGAAATGTTAGAACTGGCCTCTCTCGGTGCCCAAGTGCTACATAACCGCTCCGTCGAGATGGCGAAAAAATACCATGTCCAGTTGGAGGTACTCTCCAGCTTCAAACAACTACCGGGAACACTGGTGAAGGAGGTCACAAAACAAGTGGAACAGATTGAAATCACAGGCATCGCCAAAGATACAGAGACCGCATTATTCGCCCTAGTGGGCCTGCAAGACGAGCCGGGCAAAGCCTTTCGGGTATTCCGCCTGCTCAGTAACGCCAAAGTCAATGTGGACGTCATTCTTCAATCCATCGGCAGGGGCAGCATAAAAGATATCAGCTTCACCGTCCCAAAATGCGATACGGAAAAGACTCTGGCGGCCCTGCAAGAGCACAAAGCCGCTTTGGGATTTGACCGCATTGATGTGGACACCACTGTGGCGAAAGTGTCCATTGTAGGCGCCGGAATGGTCTCCACCCCCGGTGTGGCAGCAAAGATGTTCGAGGCCCTAGCGGATGCGAAGATTAACATTAACATGATTTCTACCAGTGAGATTAACATTTCCGTTTTGGTAAACGCCGAACAGGCAGACCGGGCCATGAATGCGATTCATGACAAGTTTTTTGGAGAACAGTAAGAATACTTGTAACCAGAACCCCCGAACGATGTGCGCATCGTTCGGGGGTTCCGCTTTTTTATAGTTTGCACCACTTGAAGTGGTGGTGATTGTTTAAACAAAAGCACAAACCCCCACGGGTAACCAAATTGGCCGCCCGTGGGGGTTTGTCTGTTCAGGCTAGAGATGGTTCCGGCTTATGGAAGAATTTGCTTCCAATCAATTGCGCCGTGGGCATTTCTGGTCAAGTAGTGGTTATTGGTCGCTGCTAGTACAGATGGGAAGTACCACGCAGCTTCTCTGAGATCCGGGAACTGGCGTGCATTATACCAGCTAACTACCTCAGCTGCATTGAGGTCTGCAACGTTGGCAACACGGGCCAGTTTACGGTTCATCGCCGTCGCAACTTCTGCGCGAGTGATGTTTCTCCGTGGATGGAATTCACCATTCTCGTTACCAAGCATCAGCTCTTCACGGGCCACGGTGTACACGTATCTTCTCGCCCAAGTGCTGACGTTACCCGCATCGGGGAAGCGAGCGTTCAGATTGCCCGTCTCATGGATCACCCCAAGCCGTGCGATCATGGCCGCAAGCTCTTCTCTTGTGATCGGATCGTTTGGTCTAAAGCGACCTGCATATCCTTGTATCAAGTTCAGGTCGTAAGCCCATGCAACATAGAAGAAGAACCAGTTGTTGGGGCTTACATCAGTGAAGACATTGAAGGTGGTCATGCCGGGCGGCAAGCGGCGAACATTTTGCTCGAAGTCCAACGCTTGGGTTCTCGCCAGAATTGATGCCACTTCTGCACGGGTGATGTTGCCGCTGGGGCGGAAGTTGCCGTAATTGTCACCAAACATGTAAGCCGGGTGCAGTACAGGCTGGATGTCCCCACATTCGCAATTTGCACCACAATCACAGTTTTCGCCGCAATCACAGCCCGTTACAGGACCACAGTTACAACCCGGAGGAATCACCGGTGTCCACTGGGCAAACAGTGCAATACTGGTGCTGACGACACCTACCTCATCCACAAGCGCACCATCGGCAGTGGATACGAGGGACCAACCACGGAATGTGTAGCCTTCTCTGACCGGTGTTGCCATGCTGGTTTGAGTCTGCCACTGGGCAATTGCCGCACCGAAGGTCGTGTCAGCGTCAAAGAGAACAGTCGCAACAGCAGGCGTACCGCCATTGCCGCTGAAGAGTACATTGAATGTCAGAATCGGTCCGCATTCGCAGTTTCCGTCACAAACATCACAGTCACAATCTGGGTTATCACAGACTGGGTCTACTGGTGTCCACTGGGCAAACAGCGCAACGCTTGCGTTGATAACGCCTGCCTCGCCCACAAGCGTACTGCCAGTGGTGGATGTGAGAGACCAGCCACGGAATGTGTGTCCTTCACGAACTGGTACTGCCATGCCGGTCTGCGCTTGCCATCCAGCAATCGCTACACCGAAGGTGGTGCCGGCTTCAACAGTGACAACCTCTTGTACAGGCGTGCCGCCATTGCCAACGAAGTATACGTTGAAGACAATCGGTCTGCATTCGCAGTCTCCGTCACAGACATCACAGTCACAATCCGGGTTATCACAACCTAGGTCCATCGCTTCCCACTGGGCGTACAGGTTCGTCTCTCTGCTGATGGTGCTTGCATCGGTCACAGGCGCACCGCCTTCTGCCGCATCAAGAGACCAGTGCAGGAACGTGTAGCCCGTTTTTGTGGGTACGGTTAGGCTCGTCTGATACTGCCACTCAGCAATTGCCGT
>WRBE01000012.1 GCA_009779845.1 Oscillospiraceae bacterium | reverse complement strand
TCCTCTGCGTCTGCCGACTAGCTCGATATCGTCGTCTGCAAACTCTATGTGTATGTCCGCCGTGCTCAGGCCGACATTGTTCTCTACCGAGAGCGATACCTCCACGCTCTCCCCAGGCGCCGCAGTCACTGTCTCAAGTACGAGGGTCGTCGCCGGGGGCGGGCCATCAACTACCACTGCTGTTGCCGGGCTTGCATAGTGCGTAGGAGTCTCTGCGCGGCGCACATAGTACGTGCCCGCTGCAAGATCTTCTACTGTGTTTCCGACAACCCCAGTCCATGGGCCCTCTGGGTCGGGTGCCCATTCCATTGTTTCATTTACACCTGTGATGCGGCCATCATCCACACCTGTAGTACTTGCTGGGTGTCCCACCAAGCCAGTCGGTGCCGCCTGACCGCCCTTTGTGCCTTCCGGTACAGTGACAGATGTCGGCAAGCTGGCATTGGTGCGCGGTGTCGTAGCATAGCGAACCTCAAATGTACCTGCTTCCAGCCCGGAGATTTGTGTTCCGGTGACAGGACGCCAGTCGGTTTCACCTTCCGGTCTCCACTCCATGGCAGTTGTCACGCCTAGGATGCTACCATCGCTGTCGCCGGGTCTGCCCGGTGCGTTGGCACCCAATCCTGTGGGCGGGTCAACATCTTCCGGAATCCCGGCCCAAGTACCGACTTCAATCAGTACAGATGGACTTTCTGAAGCTTCATCATTTGCCGCATAGCGGACACGCCATGTGCCTGCTTCTAAGCCGGGAATGGTGATGCCCGGTGCCCGCTGCCACAAACCATTCGAATAGTCCTCTGCACGGATGAACTCCATGGTCACGTCTGTGCCGGTGATTACACCGTCTGCCAGCCCTTCTGTGGCTGGCTCTGAACCAAGGCCGGTCGGCCCCTCTGTTCTTTCCAGACGAATTTCTACTCTGGTCGCCGGGCTGGGTGCTGTAGAGCCAAAGCCCATGTAGCGAATGTAGAAATTACCGTTTACCAAATCTTCAAGTGCTGTTACACCGATGTCAACCGGTGTCCACTCGCCGTCCGGGCCGAAGCGCCATTCCATTTTGTCAGTTACGCCATCGATACGGCCCTCTGCGCCGCCTGCTACAGCGTTATGCGTCACACCAAACGGACCCGGTGCGGACTGCTGTGCAAGCAGTGATCCGGTTATTTGCCACTCCCTGACACCTACGCCCTGACTTGTGCCGACTGCTGTTAGACGTCCAAACTCAACACGCACTGCGCGTGCATAAAGCGGGTTGCCAAATGTCATTACACTTACGTTTACGCCATTGGCACCCAATGGGTTTATTTGTGCTTCCAATTGCGCACGCGTCCATGTTTCAGCCAGAACCCACTGATCGTTATCGGCAGGTAGTGCAACCCCTATGGGCAGATACCAGAACCGTACAACCGAAGGCGTATTCACGCCGCCGGTGCCTGTCGTAGCATCACGCCAATGGTGAATCGTAGACTCATCAATCCGCACACCCATCGGCCAGTCATACTGAAGCCAATGTACGCCGAAGTTCCCGCCGGGAACTGCAAGGTTCCCTTGCAAACTCGGAAGGCCGGGACTTGCCCAGGTTGACCATCTGTTTGAAGCCGCCGTTCCGGTGATGTTATTGTTGTTGATTGCGTTGACCCTAGGATCTTGGCCCGGTGAAGGCGCTGACCCGGAACGTGCTGCATGGAACGCAAGATTGTTGGCCTGTGCGGCAACCGGATCAAGCATGAGAATCGCATTGGCAAGGGCTGTTGCCGCCGCGTCAATTTCTGCTTGTGTTACAGTCGGCTGTGCCAGTGCGGCGGCTGCCAATACCGTTTCTGCTGCGGCTCTCACTGTGTTCAAAGCGGCGCCATATTCTCCCCAGTTTGCAAAGCGGGCCGTTGTACCTGGTGAGCCGCCACTTTCTCTGTTGCCACCGTTCATTTCAAATGCGGCATCCCTGAGAATTTGCAGGTCATGCGTATAAAGCGGGACCGGAGGTGCAATAATCTCCGCAGCATAACCCTGTGGCCACCAGCGCATGATGCCAATACCGATGCCGCCGTTTCCGCCCGGGCTCAGTGCCAAACGAAGACCATAGATGAACTGCGGCTCGAAGGTGTAGGTGTTCCACACATGTGCAAGGGGTACGAAAGCGCCATCGCTTGACCGTTGCTCGCCTTGGATGTTTTCTACAGAAATCCATGGGCCGCCCGGCGTCCGTTGAACCAAAATATCATCAATAATCGGATGGAAGTTGTTATTTGCCGGACGCATAATAAACATGTCGAACCGGTCAATCAAATGCGCTGTTGTCCATGTGTACTGCAGCGTTTGGGACGATCCTTCCTGTCCCCATGTATGCCACGCACCACGGGCCGGGTTGCTTGACGGACCATAGTTAGCGGATGTGCCGTCCGGTGGCGTTGGACGCTGCACCGTGGTGATACCACCTTGGTCTGAGTTGGTAAAGCTTGCGGCCAACGTGCCGGCAAAGGCGTGATTTTCCCGAGCAGTCACGTCTCTGACAACGAAAACTGTGGTTGTAATGCTAATCACAGAACCGTCGTCCAGCATAGCTGAACCGGTAAGTTCCACTTGGGCACCCGGCACGGTGAATTGAGCCGGGTTCAGCGTACCCCAATTAATGGCTACGTCTTCCATTTCGCCGCCTACCGGTACGCGAACCGTCGCCGGTAGTGTGGGCAAGTCGCCCGCGCCGGTTACAACATTGTAGGCACGGATGCTAAAGTCACCATGTGCCGCAACCTCAAAGTAGCGAACCGTGGTTTGCCCCATATCTGTCACTGACAAGCGGATTGTGAAAGTCCCGCTGCGTGGAACGGCAAGGGTTGCAACCGTACGTGCGTTAAATCCTGCGCCCACGCCGAGGTTGATCATCTCTGTCGGGTTTTCCGGCACAATGATTGCCGCATCTTGCCCGCCAGACGGCCAAGAAATCAGTTCCCACTCGAATTCCATGTCGCGGTTTGCACGGTCATAGGTTTGTGCGAACGCTTCCAGCATGACCATGTTCGCTTCTTGTGTATACTCCAGCTCAAGGATAACAGGCGGCTCAACTTCCATCGCTTCGCCTACCGTGATGGTAATTTCTTCATACACAGTGTATGGGCCATAAGTAATTGTTGCGCGCAGCACATACACGCCCGGCAGGGACGGCGTGACCAGCGCACGGCGAAGTTGGCTGGTGTCACGGTCTACCCAGTCCACCATGTTAAAGCGTGTCAAGGTTCTGCCTGTTGCCAAAATCGGTGTTTCGGAATAGAATTCCACTTCTGCCCCTTGCGGCGCAGACACAACAGACCACTGCACATCATAGGTGTGGAAGCCATCGTGTATCACTTGTGCAAGCAGCGGCAGTTGCTCCAGCGCACGGGGATTTGCAAACTGCTGCACGAATCGGACAGATGGCTCGATTGCGTCACCGTCCGCTAAGCGTGTGAATACGACAGTGAAGTCCTCTCCATCGGGGATAACTGCCAACGCTCTGCCTTCCCGTGCTTGCAATCCAAGGCCGGTGGTGCCGTTTTCGTTGCGATGTGTCGCATTGACGTAGAATTGGCCGCTGGGTACACCATCTACCGTGATGCTGTAGAAGCCCGGTGTCAGTCCATATGTATCAATACGCGCCATATGCTCTGCGCCTGATTCGTTGCGAACGTCAAGCTCTACGCGAGAGCCGTCTCTTGTCAAACGCGCTTCTGTGATCGCATTGTTGTCCAGTGTGATATACACACGATCGTTTAAGAAATGGACACGACGTCCAAATCCGTCCAGCGGACGAACTGCGATGTTGTCCGCATCATAGCTTACAAGGTCACCGCCGTATGCAACCATACCAAACAGCGGATCATCAACAACATCTGTACTAACAGAGAACAAGGAGCCGGAAAGTGACAGCGGTGCTTCCAAACTAAAGTCATCCCAGCCGTTTAGCATAACAGGTGTTACAGAAACCTGTACAGCTTGTGAGCCAAATGTACCCTTACGCAAGGAGTACGTGTTACTTGCGCCGCCAATACTGCGGTCGCTGATCTGCCCCATATTGACGTGGTTGAAGTTACCAAGGCTTGCCGCATAGTTGACGCGGTTTGCCCATGCAATGCTGTCATCATCCCACTGGTGGATGTCATAGCGCATTCTCAGCCAGTCATCCATAATGTGACCGGCAAGGGAGGTGGTGTACTGGAAGTTCCACCAAGACTCGCCGCCGCGGAATACGGGAACACCATGTTGATACCATGCCGGATTCCAACCGCGCTTTGCACGGGTTGACCATTCAAAGGTACGCATGGCACGCAATCCGCCAACGCCGGTGCCGCCGGTTTGCGATGCTTGATGCAATGCCGTATGATTCGGAAAATGGCGGCGCATTGCAATGATTCTGGCATACAACCCTTCTTCGGTCGTGTTATCATACTCAAACTCTGAACCAAAGGCCCACGCAGCATTGAGCGGCGAGCCGGTGCCTGACCCTGCAAGGTTGCCGTAAAGCTGTCTAAATGTTGCAAGTCGCTCTGTGCGGCCTTCTTCATGCAACGCCTGCATCAAAGGCTCAATCAACTGCTCACCATAGTATCCGGTAGAGGTATTTGCCCAACCGGCGGTACGGAAAGTCTCCCAAATGCCTGCTGCACGGTCCAGATACCAAAGTGCATCATGCCGGAACTCCATCAGTTCCGGGAACGCTCTTTGCAGGCGGTACATGTTAAAGAAGGACCATGCAACCATTTGTGTTGCAAAGAAGCGGCTGGTGTCACCGGCACCTGTCCACTGACCATGAATCGGCGTGTTGTGCAGCCAGTTGTTTACATAGAGGGAATCATGGCGATGCGCCATGTAGCGATCCCACATAAAGTCAATCAGGAACGTTTCTAACGAGCGAATGTTGTCATAAGACGGATCCATATAGTTGGCCATTGCCATAAACATACCATGGCCATGGCTCCAGTCATCGCCCCAACGCCAAACGGCCGGAATTGTTCCATTGGCAGCGGGCTGCGCGTCAAAGATACGGTTATTGACAC
Source organism: Oscillospiraceae bacterium (assembly GCA_009779845.1). GTDB lineage: Bacteria > Bacillota > Clostridia > Oscillospirales > Oscillospiraceae > WRAB01. The sequence goes on along the minus strand of WRBE01000012.1, from coordinate 49,723 downwards.
CTGTCAAGTGGTTTGTGATCCGGAACGGACTCTCCGCACTCAGATTCCAGTCAAAATAGATGCCGTACAGCGGATCAGATTGAATGCGGTTAATCAAGTCCTCTTCGCCGCGTTCTTCAATCCATGCATCAATCCCTGCTTGTACTTCTGCATCCGTCAGCGCAAGTCTCTGTGTCGTGGTTAGATGGGCAAACACAATGTTACGCTTAAACTCAAAGTAGTTTTCTGTGCTGAATTGTGTCGTTTCCCGCAAGAAGTCGGCATGTGCGCTCGTCAGCTCATCGAGCTCTGCCAGTACATTGAAATGGAACTGTGTAAACGCACCGCGAACAACATCCCCGCCATCGAGCAGATCGTAGTATACACGAACCGTGTTATGTCCGATACAGCTAAAATCAAGCTCATAGACAGAAACCCATTCGCCCCGGGCATCATACCCGGACAGGTCTTCCCGGAGAGTGGCCCCTGCTGTCACACCCGGCGCACCTGCGCCATGCGCGCCCCGGCCGGCTGTTGTGTTCACCACGCGAGAGCGATTGCGCCCGGCTTGTGTACCCCATGCGGGAATGTGGTTCTCGTCAAACGGATCGTTCTCGTGAATACAATACACCACGACGTCGTTGATTTCTGTTTGTGCCGGATCATGCCGCAGTGCAATCATCGTCGGCATGTTGATGGCCGGTTGGAATCCGGGGAACGCAACGGCATCAATCAAGCCTTGGTTGTACAAAATGGTGCGCATGTTCATTTCGCGCTCCATCATTTGGTTGATTGGGTCATCGTTTTCATCGAACAGCTCTGTCTGTGTCATACGGCTGTTGCGGCCGCCCCGCGCATCTTCCGGTGTGTTGTCACCGCCGCGCACAGCGTGGAACGTAAACTGATATGTTTGCTCTTCACCCGGTGCCAAAACCAGGCTGGTAAAGAGCGGCTCTGCTGCCGGGTCAGACGGGCTGCCATGGCCGTTCGCCAACGGATTGAAGCCGCCGGGGAAGCGAGCTGAATCTGCAAAATACGTGTCATATCCGCTTGTTGTGTCATGGAAATAGCTTGTACCGGTAAAGTTGCGGATGTTCATGGAATGAATATAAGCAACTTGCATCCCATGCAGGTTATAGTTGTTTGCATCTCCTGCGACACCTGAGCCGGAGTCATTAGACCATATACTCTGCGGGCGGTGCGTGTTGGCAACACCCCAGGTCAGATTCCCCCCGGTCCAGTGGTCAATGTACTCAATCCGTGCGCCTGTTTCCGGAACCGGCGCAAATACGATAAAGTTATCGCCCCGTACCGGTATGGCTTTGATAAATCCGCTGTCTGCACCTTGGAATGTATGGGCGACAACTGCGTTATCATATACATGCTGAGTATTGGTTGTGGGCATCGTGCCCCCTGTAGTTGCCCGTGAAAAACGTGAATTCCAAAGCATGGGCAGACCGATATCACCAAACTCCAGATATTGACCGCTGTCATCCGGGTTGGTGATGGTAATAGTCCACAAAATCGAGCCGTCTTCCGTATCAGAATCAAAGATCGAGTCAATTTGGAAGTCTCTGATAATCCGAGTGCGGTTCGGTGCACCGGGCATCCATGTGCCATTCAAGTCCCCGCCGGACGGATTTGTCTCCGTCCCGAGGGGAAGGTTGTTTGCATCCGGGTTGAATTGCACATGGATGCGTCCGTCAGTCTCGTGAAGCGTTCTTTGGAAGAACGGATTCACATTTGGATCCCCGCCGGGATTAGAGTGGGTCGCCCGTCCGCCCGCTTGCATCGTGCGATTGGTGTCCATTTCCACAAATGGTTGCCCCGCAAGCCCGGCCGGTGTATCGGCACTGCGGACGGAGAAGATCATCTCACCCATCCACTGATGCAACGCAGAATTACGGAAATTTGAGGCAAACGTGTGGTCACTTGCCACAAAGTTCATCTCACGCCAAGGGTTTGTCGCTGGCGTCAGTCTGTTCAAATCCATATCGACAATGTTCAATCGCGTGATTTGGCCCAAACGGCCGATATCAATCCGCAGACTGTCATTCTCAATTCTGACATCCCCGGCTTGCACGCCAACATGGGCCGGCACGCTGCCGCTCTGCGGTGCGATGCCCTCTGTGAGGGGTGCCTCCGGCACCTCTGCTTCTTCGATTGCTGCTTCCGCTACAGACAGTTCGTTGAGCAGTTCCATAGTAACTGCTTCTATCTCTAGCTGTGGTGCTGGTGCCGCCGTTGCAAGAGCCTGAAGTGGGAGCATCAGGATAACAAGTAAAATTGCAAGGGCACGAACTAAGATACTTCTGTGTTTCATAGTATAACTCCTTTTTTTGTCAACGTTTGCTTTTGTTCACTACATAGTGTCATGTTGATATCCCAATATACTATACACGGACTTATCCAATCCTACAGCGTGTACTCACCTCTTTTCTCATGAATGCAAATGTTTTTTATATATATTTAATCGTTTAAATTTTTGCAAAAAGCATTGACATCTTCCACGTTTTCGGTAATTGAACTAGCCTTACCCGCTTCTATGATAGAACAACTGCTCTGTACTTTATAAGTGAAGCATGTCGAACACACCAAGAAAACATCGTTTCTCACTGCTGTGATTTTTGGTTGACGAAATAATTCATCCCAAGCCATCAAAACCAAGCATTAAATTACCTTCCCAGTCTCTTTATCAAACAGGTGGAGCTTATTGCAATTGATCGCAATTTGTATCTCTGCTCCTGTTTCTGCTGTGGCCTGTGGCGGAACCTTTGCAATGATATTCTTCTCGCCGTACTTGGCGTATACGTAAATCTCAGAGCCCATGAGTTCTGCAAGCTCTACTCTGGCCGTAATCACGCCTGTTGTGGGTTGATCCATGTATACGGGCTCTAAGTGCAAATTCTCCGGACGGATACCCACAACCACAGGCTTGCCATCGTAAGGAACAATCTTCTCATCCGAGAATCGGCTCGGCAGCAGCGGCAAATCTGAGTCACCCACACGGGCGATGAAGCGGTCGCCCACTTTCATCACCGTGCCGTCCATGAAGTTCATCGGCGGTGTGCCGATGAAGCCTGCAACAAATAGGTTGCAGGGGTTGTCGTACAGGTTCTGGGGTGTATCTACCTGCTGAATAAATCCGTCATGCATCACCACAATGCGATCCCCCATAGTCATGGCCTCTACTTGGTCATGGGTCACATAGATAAAGGTGGTTTGCAGTTTCTTGTGAAGCTTCGTCAGCTCTGTCCGCATAGAGGTACGAAGCTTTGCGTCTAGGTTTGACAGCGGCTCATCTAACAAAAACACCGCCGGGTTACGCACCATGGCGCGCCCCAGTGCCACACGCTGCCGCTGGCCGCCGGACAATGCTTTCGGCTTCCGGTTCAGCAAATGCTCAATGTCCAAAATCTTCGCTGCCTCTCTGACCTTTTTATCAATCTCATCTTTAGGCATTTTGCGAAGCTTGAGCCCAAACGCCATGTTTTTATACACGGACATGTGAGGATATAGCGCATAGTTCTGGAACACCATTGCGATGTCTCTGTTCTTGGGTTCTACATCGTTTACTAGTCTGTCCCCGATATATAGTTCGCCTTTTGTAATCTCTTCTAACCCTGCGACCATCCGCAGTGTCGTGGATTTTCCGCATCCGGAAGGGCCGACAAGAATGATAAACTCTTTATCCTCAATCTCTAGGTTAAAGTCGTTCACCGCCGTGACGTCCCCCGGGTATACTTTATAAATGTTCTTTAATGTAATGCCTGCCATTGTAGTCTCTCCTTTTCGTTTCTGTGTCTAGTTCTTCATGCCCGTCATGACAATACCTTCGACCAAATACTTCTGACCGACGATATAGATGACGAGTCCGGGGATAATTGAGAGGACTGTTGCTACCATGGTTAAGTGCCATTCTGTGCCATAGGAACCTGAGAATACGCGAAGTCCCATTGCCATTGTGTGCAGACTTTCATCATGCAGATAGACCATTTGGGTAAGCAGGTCATTCCATATCAACATAAAGATAAATATTCCGACAACCATGATGGCAGGTTTCATTGATGGGAGAAGGATTTGCACCAAAATGCGTAATCTTCCCGCTCCATCAATCATTGCCGCTTCGTCCAGCTCCTTCGGAAGCGTCAGGAAGAATTGGCGTAAAAGGAAAATGTTAAATGCACCACCGCCGCATATCCATGGAATTATGAGCGGCCAGAACGTGTTGTTGAAGCCGAAGAAGTTTGTAAACATAATAAACAGTGGGATAAGGGTTACAACAGGCGGCAGAAGCATAGATGCGATGCAAAGCCCGAACATGAGTCTCTTGCCCCTGAACTTGAGTCGCGCAAAAGAGTAGGCACACAGTATAGCGGTGCCGGTGCCCAGTACGACCGCCGGGACTGCGATAATAAAGGTGTTACGCAGATAAAGGAAGTAATGGAAGCGTTCCAAAGCCCTTGGGTAATTGGAAAAAACCCAATTCGTCGGTAAAAAGCGCATTGTGGGGACTTCATGCAGATACATGAGCGATGAGCGTATGATCCAGTAGAGGGGGAAGAGGGCAATTAAAGACATCACCATCAAAATGCTGAATGTAACGATTATGGATGTTTTTCTGTTGTTTAAAAATACACCGACCTGATGCGCTATCGGGAGACAAATAAACGGTAGAAAGGCCAAGAAAACTTCATGACCAAGGGTGTTTACAGCTAAGATTATTAATAATGCGACGCCTATGAAGCTAATGATTCCCAAAACACCTAACAAATGCATTTTCTTGATTGTTGCGCTGTAAACAAACCCTAATATACCCGTGGCACCAAGAATGACAAACAATAGTATCAAGTACATGAAAAACACAGATACTGTCCGTCCGTCCGGTAAAAACTCGGCAGTTTCCATATCGGCAAACGCTTCTGAGGGCACCATAGAATCAATCGCGTTGCGCAAATTAGTACGCGCCGTATCAATTTGCTCCTGCGTGGAAGCTCTATCGTTTAGAACAGTCCTAGCAATAACAAGGTTCTCTTGCAGGTTCTCCCATGATTCTTCGGTCCACATGGGTACACCATCTTGGTTTGCATTGATTGTTCTTGCTTCAATAATTGTATTATCTAAGTAGAATGTGTCGGGAAGTCCTATACCGAGCAGGCCCAAAATTCCGAAAACAAGGCTGACAATTGCAGCTATCATAAAGAGCACGCCCACAATCCTCAAAACCTGTTTCCCTCGAGCAGGAATGGTTCGTACCGACTCCGGCGGGGCTGATGAATGCGAGTGAATCATGCCGGACCACCTCCTTCATAAAATAACCAGCTTTTTGAAGTCACAAATAAGACAGCTGTGAATATGCCGATCAGCACAAACAGCCCAAATGATACCGCACCGGCACGTCCTAAGAACCCACCGCTAAATGCGGTCATGTACCATTCAAATGCCACAAATCTAAATGATTGCGGTATAACCGTAGCCCCGGACTGACCGCCGCCGGCTAACATGAGTGAAGGTACAACAACTTGCATGTGCGTGATTAAGCTCATCAGCATATTATAGAAAATAATCGGAGACATACATGGTATGGTTATCTTCCAAAAACGTTGCCAGGCATTTGCCCCGTCTATTTCAGCCGATTCAAGGTATGTTCGTGGGACGTTGGCAAGCCCCGCCATTTTGATAACGATAATGTTTCCGCTTGCCCAAACAGCGATGATTGCAAGTGCGGGAATAATGGTTGCGTTATCTAAAAGGAAGTGTATGCGGTCGCCGCCAAACATGTTGATGATGTTGTTTATCACACCGTCATGGGAATAAAGGAGTCTAAAAATCAGCATAGTACTTACAACAGGGATAATAAAGGGTAAGTAAAACACTGTTCTGAAGAATGTTCTGCCCGGTATCTTCCGGTTGAGCAAAAGGGCTATAATCATAGAATATACCATGCCCAAGCCAACGGTCAGAAATGCGTATACAATTGTCACCCAGACGGAAGCCCAAAAGGTTGAGCCCGGTGAAAACAGATTGATGATATTTGTAAGCCCCGTAAATTCCGGTGCAAATGGGATTTGCCAGTCGAACAAGGAAATCCCAAATACCGCCGTAAGGGGGATATATGTCATAAAGGAAAGTCCTAAAAATGCGGGTATCAAAAATAACTTTGCTGTCCTTGCTTCTTGTCGGGCTGCTCTTCCCGGTCTATCATCTATTTTTGCAGATCCGTGCAGGAGTAGCATTGTCGGAGCGAAGGAGATAATCGGAAACCACATAAAATTGAAGCCATCGAAAAAGAATAAGACAAAAATCGTTATCGGAATAACTATCCATAAATCTATTTTTCCCAAAAGCCCTAAAAAGCTTCCTTTTTTTGGCGTTCCTCCGAAAAGGATTGTCATGCATGCGACTACAAGCCGAAATGCGGCAACCACAAACAGGAAGTAAAAGAAATACGGCATAAATCTTTCCGGCATCGCATAATTCCGAACCGAGTTTAAGAACACAAAGCCTCTCGGCATAAATCTTTCCATAAGGTCGGCACCGCTTGTGCCAACTACAGCGATAAAAATAGTGAGAGCGGAAAAAAGGACATACAGCACACCCACCGGCCTTAAAATCCCAATCGCTTTGCGCGTATCTGTTAAGGTTTTTGCTTGCATTTTGATACACACACCTTTCTTTTTGGTTTTTTATATATTATTTATGCAAATTACAGTCAAGAAGATATTGCTCCGCCACCAAATAGTTGCAATTTTCGGGCGAGGATTTTTGTTGCTAGGAAAAGATGAATTTTCGCCGGAATAATTGCTTTATTTCAAGGAAATTCAGCGTCGCACAGCGGCAAAAAGGCCGGCCTAACGTTGCGACTATTTGGTGGCGAAGTAATAAAAACCTGCGCCCGCCCGAAAAATCGTACGGGCGCAGATGTGTTACTTTGGGCTTTATCCGGAAGGTTGTGAGCGCTTTATGCGCCGATTGCTGCTATAAAGGTTGGTCTTGCTGCATCTAATGCTTCTTGTGCGGTTTGATCGCCTGACCAGACAGGAGCTAGTGCGGTTGCAAGCTCAGGCAGGAACGCATCGAAACCAGGTACCCAGTGCCAAGCAGCGGACACTGCGTTTGTGAGTGAGTATTCGATAACTGCGCTTTGGAAATCTTCAAAGGGTGGGTGATTTGCATTGTCTGCCCACTCGCGTTGCAGGGTTTCGTCTCTATACCAGCTCTCATAGCGCGGCAACCAGATACCGCCTTCAATGAGTGCCCAGTTGTTCTCGGTTGCTGCAAACCACGCAAGGAATTCCGCCGCGGCTTCAGGATGATCTGAGCCTTCGTACTGAACGGCAAGGCCTGCTGTGGCAATCGTGACAGGTCTTCCCATGCTTGGCAGAACGCCAACGCTGTAGTTCAGACCGTGATTATTCATTGCGCCTTCAAGCCAAACGCCGATTGACCATGTGCCGTTTATCACCATCGCTACATTATACTCGAGGAACAATGCATCCACATTGTCACCGCCAAGGGAACCCCAACGTGGCATTACGCCATAGACAAGGTAGAGGTCGGCGATTCTTTGGATGGCTTCTGCTGATTCCGGCTCGTTGATGATCACGTTGCTCCAATCATCGGGATCCATAAATCCGCCGCCGTTTGAAAGTGCCCATGTTTCCAACTGGAATACGGCAGGCTCGAGGTAAATGCCGTACTGCTCGATATTATTGCGGTCAAAGTTGGGGCTATGTGCATTGTTTCCGTTTGCATCAATGGTCAGAGTTCTCGCTACATCGACAAACTCATCCCAGCTCCATGCATCTGCGGCTGTTTTTGGCGCATACTCAACACCTGCAGCATCAAATTTGTCTCTGTCATAGTAGAGCGCAAGCTGTACAACACAGGATGAATAAGCTACAGTCTCGCCTTCCCAACGGAAGGAAATAACATCCCGAGGTTGCTCGCCAATAATTTGCGGCGCTTGGATGAATCCGGCTCTCGCCCAGTTGATGGCCATCTCTTCTGTCATAAACCCGGTGTCTGGAAGCTCGCCAGCCGCTGCCAGTGTGGTGAGAAGCGCTGTGATTTCATCACGGTCTACCGGCCATGGTTCCACGATGATGTGGGGATGTTCTTCGTGGAATCTGTTGAGTGTGTTTGTTACATTTTCGATTTCCATTTCATCACCCCAGAACATGTAGGTGATGGTTACCGGCTCGTCACCCTCTGGCGGAGCTTCCGGTGTTGGTGTTGCCTCAGGTGTTTCTGTCACCTCAGGTGTGTCTGCAGTGTCGTTTGCTGTTGTGTCGCCGTTGTCACATGCAGCAAAGGCGAACAACAACATTAGACATAGGGCTAGTAGTGCGCTGCGTTTTAAGTACTTTCTCATGATATTCCTCCATCATTTTTATTTGGGACAGCCTGTTTGGCTGAACACCCCTTTTATTGTGGCCTGCCATGTAGCTCTCAGCAGACTTCGGACACTTACTTCTCTGTCGTTGTGGGAATATATACCCGCATTTCGTTCTCGCCGCGGTTGGCCCATAAGAAATATGGGATTAACGTCAGATCACTGGGTACAAGCTTTGGCCTTTGCTCTGAATACAGTGCGTCTTCTGCCTGCTCATACCGATATGCCGGTGCCCTCAGTGCTACGACCTCCGGCAGAAGTCCTTCCGGGGGCGCTGTCTCTGTCAGCGGGGCATCTTCGTCTAAGCGAATGGCCCCTAGATAGGCACCGTTGTCCACTTGCTCCATGCAGTACACCAGCGGCCCACGCATAATGGCGGTGCTTCCGATGTTGCCTTGCACTTTCGTTGTACAATACAACCGCTTTGGCTGCATATCAAAGGTAATTTCGATCGCCTGGCCGTTCCAGTCTTGTTCTAATACAATATAGCCATTTTCAACCTGTAGCTGAACCGCTTCTCCATTGATTGTCAGGCTTTTCACCGGTGCATATTGCGGGTTGCGCAGATAGAGCTTAAACTTCCCGCCGTCTACTTTCAACGTCGCATCGCCGCCGTAAGGATAGTCGGTGTTTACTTCCAAGTTGCGCACACCGTCTTTGGCAGAGCCTGCACAGTATAGATTCACATAGAGCGCATCTTCTGTCTTGCCGTATGCGTACATGCCCAGCCCCATCACGGTACGTGCAAGGTTAGAAGGACAACAGGCACAGTCAAACCATTTCTGGCGGACAGTTTTGATATGGTTGAAGTTGGGGCGGATATGAACCCGCTCTGGCTCTACATGGAGGGGATTGACATAGAAAAATTCTGTGCCGGAGATGGATGTCCCGGATAGGACAGAGTTGTAGAGTGCAAGTTCCATCGTGTCTGCGTACTGGGCATCTGCGTACATGGCGTTCATACGCTGACAGAACATCATCAGCCCGACAGAAGCGCATGTTTCACCGTAAATCAGGTCATTGGGCAGATCATATGCCCCGGTAAACCGCTCACCCCACGCCAGAGAGCCAATGGCCCCGGTCACGTACATTTGTCTTGTGGTAATGTCCTCATATAGCGCATCCACTGCCACACGCAGAGCCGTATCATTCAGCTCTGCCGCTAAGTCCGCCATGGCGGCATACATATACACGGCCCGCACAGAGTGGCCCGTGGCCACACGCTGGTCTGCCGGCGGCTCGTGAGACTGGGAATAGGTTCGGGCCAGCGGGGTAATCTCCGGGAAAATTTCCTTATACCTTGGCTGCTTATCCTCAATATCAAAAAAGTTCGGCGCTTTTCCACGCTGTTTGATGAAGTATGCGGCCAAAATTAAGTACCGCTTTTCGCCTGTGGTCTCATAAAGCCGGAACAGGGCCAGCTCAATCTCCTGATGACCGGGATAGCCGTCTAGCTTGCCATCCTCTAGCCCAAACACTTCGTCAATATAATCCGCAAACCGGATTGCAATATCCAACACCGCACGTTTTCCTGTTGCATTATAATAAGCAACGGCAGCCTCTATCAGATGTCCTGCACAATAGAGCTCATGGCCCTGTTGTAGATTGGACCAACGTCTGTCCGGCTCTTTGATGTCATAATAGGTATTGATATACCCATCTTCACCCTGCGCCGCACCAATGAGGGCAATGGCCTCATCGGCCAAACGCTCTAATTCTGGATCTGCGTGTACCGCTAAGGTATAGGCAACAGACTCCAGCCACTTATAAAGGTCGCTGTCTTGGAAGCACATGCCGTAAAACGTGCCTTCCCAGCGACCGGCCACAATCTCAAAGTTCTTAATACAGTGGCTACGCTTTGCGTCCTCTACACGGTCATTGAGGACTTCCCACTGATAGGGCAGCACTTTTTCTCGAATTTGTTCTATGTAGCGGCTCCAAAATGAACCGTTGATTGCAACATCTTGCAGGTGGAGGGGTCTGATTTTACTATTATTCACGTCTATCCAGCCTTTCTAATCGTTTTTCTAGTAGTGAATTTTTTTGACCATCTGTTTCAAAGAGCTCTATTTTCACTTATTTTCTATGCGTTTATCTTCACTTCCATTACCGCACAGGGTGGAATGGAAAATTGTATTGCACCATTTTTCACTGCAATATCTGTAAATGCTTGCGGCCGGACACGATCTTTTGCGTGGAATTCATTACACGCATCCACGGCCTCGGTCAATATCCGGGCAGAAACAGAGTGTACCGCCTGACCGTCTACCTGACAGTTCATGTCCTGCGCTGTATCTAATGACAGGTTCGCCAGCGTCATTAAAATTGAACCGTCTGCGCTCTGCGAAGTAGAGAGGTGCAGGTCGGGCACTGCGTATTCTGCGGTACCGATGGTCTCCGCTTCTACGGTGCTCTCCAGTAACGTAGCATCTTGATGGCCCTTATACATATCAAACACATGATAAGTGGGCGTTAAAAGCATTTCTTCCTCTTGAGTCAAAATCACTGCTTGCAACACATTCACAGTCTGTGCAATGTTCGCCATGGAGACCCGCTGGCAGTGTTTGTTGAAAATATTCAGTGTCGTCGCCGCAACCAGTGCGTCCCGCATGGTGTTTTGTTGGTACAAGAAACCGGGGTTCGTCCCCTCTTCCACGTCAAACCAAGTGCCCCATTCGTCTACTATAAGTCCCACTTGTTTATCTGGGTCAAACCGCTCCATGATCTCGCTGTGCTTGGTGACCAGCTCATCCATATGCAGTGCCACTTCCATGGTGTGGAAATACTTATCCCGACCAAAGGTACGGGCAGAACCACGGCCCGCCTCTTTCCCCGGCGAGGTGTAATAGTGCAAGGACAACCCATCCATCCGAACGTTACAGAACCCAACCGGCCCCGTCGGACAGTGACAGGCCGTCATCATCACTTCTGTCCAGTGGTAGTCACCCTCGTTGGGGCCACAGGCGATTTTTGCAATCTTCTTGTCGCCGTATTCCCGTACATAGGTCTGGTAATGACGATAAACCCCGGCGTAATACTCTACATTCATGTTCCCGCCGCAACCCCAAGTTTCGTTGCCGATACCGAAGTACGGGACATCCCAAGGCTCTTCCCGGCCATGTTCACGGCGGAGGTCAGCCATGGGGGACACTCCGTCAAAGGTCATGTACTCTACCCATTCGCTCATCTCACGCACGGTACCGCTTCCTACATTCCCCGATATAAATGGGGCGCATCCAATTTGTGCGCAGAGTTCCATGAACTCGTGGGTACCAAAAGAGTTATCCTCTACCACGCCGCCCCAGTGGGTGTTGACTACGGTCTTCCGCCCTTCTTGCGGGCCGATTCCGTCCATCCAGTGGTATTCATCGGCAAAACAGCCGCCCGGCCAGCGGAGCACCGGAACTTTGATATGGCGCAACGCATCTACCACATCTTTCCGCATCCCATTGACATTGGGGATGTTTGAATCCTTCCCCACAAATATGCCTTCGTAGATACAACGGCCCAGATGCTCTGAAAAGTGCCCATAAATATTTTTGTTAATCGTTCCGCCTTTTTTTGTGGCATCAATAACAATCTTCCGCATAATAAATTCTTCTTCCTTCTCCAGAGTTAAATGTTTGCGACTGTGTCGCGTATAATAAGTCTGCTGGGGAGCACGACATGTTGTTCCTGTCTCGCCTTTTCATTTCCCCCCATTTGTGCAATCGCCATTTGTGCGGCGGTAAATCCAATCCCTTTGAGGTCAATTTCCGCTGTTGTTAGCTTCGGCCAAACGAAAGTAGAAATCTCTCGGTTGTCAAACCCCATGACGGAAATGTCCTGCGGTACTTGTAATCCCGCTTCTCGAATGGCGTCCATGGCACCAATGGCCATCAGGTCGTTCATCGCAATGACAGCGGTGGGCAAGTTGTCTTTCTCTTGCTCCAGCAAATCCTTCATACAAAAATATCCGGATTCTCGCTCCCAATCGCCGTTTTTGACCACTGCGCTGTCGAGTACCAGCCCCGCCTCTTTGACCGCCTCAAGGATACCCTGCATCCGCATTTGAGCCGGTGCCGTATGTGCAAGCCCGGTAATCACCGCAATGCGCTTGTGTCCGCAATCAATCAAGTAGCGCATCGCCTCAGCAGAAATCGTTTCATTCTCATATGTGACTGAACAAGTGTGGCTATCATTTGCGGTAGAATATGCAATTACAATCGGTTTGCCGATATCTGTAATAATCCCAGAAATATCACGGTCAAACATGCCCACGTAAATCACAGCGTCCACTCGCGCCCCGAATCTCAAAAGGGATAGCGCTTTGTTGATTTTGTCTTTTTGCTGCACAATCTGATCGTACTGATTCAATAAGCTGTCAAGCAACCGCAGGTCATTGAGTAAAATATTATAGTCGCTGTGTTCCACGTGCTTTGATATGCCATCTATAATGCTGGAAGTGGAAAAACCCATAATGTCTTCCACCAGTACGCCGATGTTATTCGACTTTTTCGTACGTAGACTTTTGGCCATTTGATTGGGCTGATAACCTGTCTGGGCAATTGCGTCAAGCACACGTTGTCGCTTTTCCGGCATCACAGGCTTCGTCCCATTAATCACATAAGAAACGGTAGCCGTTGACACTTTCGCTATATTCGCAATGTCCTTAATTGTCATCAGAGAGTCACCGTCCACATTTTTAAACGATTAGATTGTGGGTTAAATAAAACTGCGACCGTATCGCAGGGAAATACTCACTATCTATTTTTCGATGCTTGATTATATCTCGAATCCTTTTGTCTTGTCAATATTTTTTTAGACTTTTTTCTTAGAGCTGTCAAACTTTGTGTTGTTTTCATAAATTAGGCCCTTTTCATTTGTCGATAATGCCCATCTGTTTTTATGTATTCTGCATTTGCTCTTGCTCAAACTCATATTTTGATGTTTTTGTTAAATACAAGGTGTCTCTATGTTATCCCATCAAAATAGCCCGCTGCCATCTTGGCATCCCGCTCTATCTGCGCCTTCAACTCCTCCACGTCTGCAAACTTCATCTCCGGGCGGAGAAAGCGGTGAAACTCTACCCGTACTTGCTGGTTGTAGAGGTCGCCGGAGAAATCTAGAATATAGCTCTCTACTGTCAAGTTTCCCGTTTCGCTGACGGTGGGGCGACGGCCGATGTTGGTGACGGCGGTGCGACCTGTCGGCTCATCGGGGAGAAATACTTGGGTGGCATAGACCCCGCAGGGCGGGATGAGCACACCGGAGGGAAATGCCATGTTAATCGTAGGTGCGCCGAGAGTGCGGCCCAATTCAAACCCATGGTGCACTGTGTCTATGAGGGTGTGAGCGTGGCCCAAAAACCGTGCGGCGGTCTCCATGTCCCCGGCTGTGAGCAGGCTGCGAATATGGGTGGAACTCACCGTGGTGCCGTCTATTTTGACCTCTGGCACCACATCTGCGCCGATGCCCAACTCCATGCATTTCGCTTGAAGTCGCTGCGGGTTCCCTGTACCGCTATAGCCAAAGTGATAGTTATGCCCACACACAACATGGATGGCGCCGTAGTCGTGCTTGAGGGCCGCCACAAAAGCGTCCCAAGGCAACCGCCGGAATGTCTCGTCAAAGGGCACTACAATGACATCTTGGATGCCATGAAGTCGCCAGATAAGCTCTAACCGTCCGGCCAGAGAGTTAATTAAGGGTGCCGCCTCTCCCCCGGTGTGGGTTGCCGGGTGGGTATCGAAAGTGAGAACCGCAGGGCTTGCGCCTAAGTCCCGAGCACGCTGACAGGCCACGCCTAATAGTGCGGCGTGACCCCGGTGTACTCCGTCAAAAAAGCCTAGGGCGATGACCCGTTTTTGCATGTTGTATCTCTATCTCCTCTGTGTTTGCGCCTCGAACTCGTTCACGATTTTGATGATTTTCTCTAAGAAACTTTCCTCGCCGAAGGTGTTGATTTTAAAGAACATCGCCTGGCTCCCGCCGGAGGCGATGACAGTGAGAAACAGTCTGTCCCCTCTCCCTACCAATGTAATGTTGGCACTGAGCCGATTGCTCCCAATCACGCTGTACCGCTCATACACCCGCACGGCGCATCGCACATCGTCGGCACGGTAGTCGCTACCGTCTTGGAAGCTGGCGGACAGGCTCCTGCCCATGATTTCATCGTGCAGTGTCCGCAATAATTCGTCGAAATTGCCCGTTAGGTTGCGCTCATGCTTTGCCATGTTGTTCTCTCCTCCGTTTCTTACTTTCATAATTCGTTTAGCATAATTTCAACATTTAGGTCAGGTTCTTTGAGCAGATATAGCCTTTTACAAAACTTTTCTAAGAGGCCTAATTCTGTTTCCACATAAAAGCAACAATTATGCTCACCTGGCGTTCCGCCATCGTCCAACTCCATATACACTTCAACGAGAATATGCCCCCATTTATTTTTTGGAAAAAACTTTAACGATAATAAACCGAAACCTGCCACTCCACCTCTACTCCCATGCTCCCATAAAAACGTATCCGTTTTACCGCTGATAAATCTATCCAATCCATTCACCAGCTCGTCAATCGTTGCACTTCCCGCATACGCACTAGATCTGGCATATATCAATCTTGAGCTTGCAATCATTTGAAGTTCAAAAAGGTCTTCTGTTTCATCTTGCCAAATTTTTTTGAACACGATATCGCTTTGCATATTCTCACCGCCATTTAATGGGCTGGATCAAAAAAACTCTTAATCGTCACCAATGTTGGCCCTGTTTTGACCTCCCCAAACGCCAAAAATTCCCCGCTTTGTCCATACACCCGAACCCGACCCGGTAGATGTTCCGATATCCGCACGGTCTGGCCGTTGCGGATGCCTTGCTCTTGCCGTTTGTCCACAGTTATGGGTGGATAGGAGACAAACAGGGTGTCTAAGGGCTGTAAAAACTGTGCCCGATTCTCTGCGGCTTGGAGCTCTTCTAAGGTATGGGCGTCTGCAATGGAAAACGCCCCCACCTGTGTCCGCCGCAGGGCCGCCATGGCACCGCCAGAACCGAGGGTTTGACCAATATCGTGGCACAGGGTGCGGATATAGGTACCCTTGGAACAGGTAATTTCTAAATCAAACCCATCCTCGACCTCGCCAAGCAGCTCTAATTTATGAATCGTTACAGGCCGGGCTTTTCGCTCGACTTCTACACCCTGTCGAGCCAGTTTGTAAAGCCGTTGGCCATCGATTTTGATGGCGGAATACATGGGCGGCACTTGGAAAATCTCGCCGCAAAATTGAGGCAAAATTGCTTCTAATTCCTCTCGTGGCACCTTTCTATCCGAGGTCTCCAACACTCGTCCGGTGGTGTCTTGGGTGTCGGTGGTTACACCTAACCGGAGCCGAGCGATGTAAGTTTTTTCCTGGGCTTCGGCAAACTCTACTCCTCGGGTAGCACGGCCCACAAACACGGTGAGCAGACCCGTTGCCATGGGGTCTAGGGTGCCCGCATGTCCAATCCGGCGTAGGCGTAATAGGCCCCGCAGTTTGCCAATAACATCATGGCTGGTCCACTCCGGGGGCTTGTCGATGAGCAAAATCCCGGTCATATCAGTTGCTCCTCACAGGCTTGGAGTAGGAGTGCCACTGTTTCTTCCGGCGGCTGTTGCACCTCACAGCCTGCCGCCATGGGGTGCCCCCCGCCACCGAACTGTTTGCATATTTGGTTGGCACTAATCCCCGACACTGTCCGCACAGAGACTTTACAGCCTTCTGCCGGGAGTTCTTTGACCACAATGCCCACCAAGACCCCTTCCACTTGGCCGGGGATGGCCGCAATGTCATCAAGGTCATCCTCTGTAACCCCGGTCTCGGCCATCATGGTGCGTGTCACCACCGCCACGGCTACCCGGTCGTTATAATGATAGCGTAATCCTGCGAGGAACGCCCCATCAAAGGCCACTCGTGCCCGGCTTTTGGTGCGGAACAGTGCTTTGTTCACCGCCCAGTGTTCCGCCCCCGCTCGGACGAGGGCACTTGCGACACACAGGGTATCTGCCGTGGTGTTGGCGTATTGGAAACACCCGGTGTCCGTGGTAATTGCCACATACAGGGGGGTTGCAATCTCTGCTGTGACCTCCACGCCCAAGGCCAAAATCACTTCATAGACCACCTCGCCGCAGGCTGCTTTGTCTGCATCTAAGCAGGTATACGCCGCATAGTCCGTATAAGAGGTGTGGTGGTCAATGGCTAGGTCGATTTGGTCTAAGTAAAGCCCGGCGTTTGTCTGCATAATACCACAACTTGCCGTGTCCACCGCAATCACCGCCTGGGGCTGATAATCCGCCGGGGCCAAATAGTCCGCCACATAACCCTTGTACCGCTCGGTGGTGTCCGGGTTTTCCAGCAGATACGCAGTCTTTCCCAACTTCCGCAGGGCAACACAAAGCCCCGCCGCCGCACCTAATGCGTCTCCGTCCGGACGGCGATGGGTCAAGAGCAAAAAGCCGTCTCGCTCCATGAGCCAGGCGGCTGTTTGCTTACACGTCAGTCTCGTCGTCTGGCCCATCTTGGGTATCCTCCGAGTTGTTCACATCCAAGCCCTGTAAAATCTTCGATACATGGGCCCCGTGTTCCATGGACTTGTCCAGTTTGAAAATCAGCTCTGGCGTGTGGCGGATGTTCAACGCCTGCCCCAACGACCGCCGGAGATGCCCGGCGGCGGATTGGAGACCCTTCAACATCCGCTTTTCGTCCTCTAGCCCTAAGACACTGAGGTAGACTTTACAAAACTTTAAGTCTGCGGTGGTGTCTACCGCTAACACGCTGACCATCCCCTGCTGTACCCGCGGGTCTTTGACCTCCCGCAAGAGTGCCGACAGGGTGCGGGCGATATCTTCGTTGATTCGTTGCAGTTTGTTTGTTGGCATAAAAACTCCCCCTGCTATACGACTTTAATTTGCTCCATCTGGAAGGCTTCAATCACATCGCCGATTTTCACATCGTTGTACCCCTCAATTGAGATACCACACTCGTAGTTGGTGGCGACTTCTTTCACATCGTCCTTAAAGCGCCGCAGAGAACCTAGATTCCCCTCATAGACGACAATGCCGTCCCGTACCAGCCGTAGCTGACAGCCACGGACAATCTTGCCGCTTTGGACATAACAACCGCATATGGTGCCCACATGGGACACTTTGTAGGTTTCTCGCACTTCGGCTTGACCCAGAATGACTTCTTTGAATTTCGGGGCCAGCATCCCTTTCATAGCGGACTCAATCTCGTTGATTGCGTCATAGATGACACGGTACATCCGCATATCCACATCGTTCCGTAGCGCACTGTCTCTGGCCGCCGCTTCCGGTCGGACGTTAAAGCCCACCACAATGGCGCCGGAGGTGTCGGCTAACATGATATCACTCTCGTTAATCGCCCCGACCCCGGAGTGGATGACCCGCACCCGCACCTCGTCATTGGTGATTTTCTCAAGAGACGCTTTAATGGCCTCGGCAGAGCCTTGCACATCGGCCTTGACGATAACATTTAAGTCTTTGACCTCGCCCTGCTTGATTTGGTCGAAGAGGGCATCTAAACTGACCTTGGCAACCGGGGAAGCTGACGCCGCTTTTTGCTCGTCCTTCCGTTGGGCCACCAGTTCTCTTGCCATCCGCTCATCGGCTACGGCGTTGAACATGTCACCGGCATCCGGCACTTCGCTCATACCCATAATCTCCACAGGGACAGAAGGCCCCGCAGCCGTCAGTTTCTCGCCCCGGTCGGAGGTCATAAGCCGTACTCTACCTACAGAAGTACCGGCGATGATAATATCCCCTTGGTTGAGGGTACCGTTTTGTACCAGTCCTGTCATAATGGGGCCACGGCCTTTGTCTAGGCGGGCCTCGATCACCGTACCACGGGCGGCACGGTTGGGGTTTGCTTTTAAATCCTCTACCTCTGCGGTAAGGGCCACCATTTCCAGTAGGGTATCAATCCCGTCTCCGGTTTTGGCTGAGATGGGCACGATGATGGTCTGTCCGCCCCAGTCCTCACTGACCAGCTCGTATTCGGTGAGTTGTTGCTTGATTTTATCCGGATTGGCCTCTGGCTTATCCATTTTGTTGATGGCGACGATAATGGGAATCTCCGCCGCTTTGGCGTGGCTGATGGACTCGATGGTCTGGGGCATAATCCCGTCATCTGCGGCTACAACTAGGATTGCAATATCCGTGACTTTGGCACCACGGGCACGCATAGAGGTAAATGCCTCATGGCCCGGTGTGTCGAGGAAGGTAATAGGCTTATGTTTAATCTCCACCTGATAAGCCCCGATATGCTGGGTAATGCCGCCGGCCTCGCCCTCTACCACCGTAGCGTTACGGATACGGTCTAAGAGGCTGGTTTTCCCATGGTCAACATGGCCCATGACCACCACCACAGGAGCACGGGGGATTAGGTCTTCCGCCTTGTCCTCTGCTACATCAATGAGTTTTTCTTCGATGGTCACAACTACTTCCCGCTCGACCTTACAGCCCATTTCCATGGCCACCAAGGCGGCGGTATCGTGGTCGATGGTGTCGGATAAGCTTGCCATGACACCCATTTTCACCAGTCGGGCCACCACTTGGCCCCCTTGCTTTTTCATGCGGCTGGCCAGCTCGCCCACGGAAATTTCGTCGGGAATCAGCACCCGTGTGGGGGCTTTTTTTGCGGCTTCCATTTGCAGGCGGATCATTTTGTCCCGCTCTTCCTGCCGCCGCTTGTTCGATGGCGGCATCCGCTTTTGGTTCCGCTTGCCGAACTTCTCTTTGCCCTGTTTCATGTCTTTGGCCTGATTGGGCACCAAGGTATCCAGTCGCTCGTCGTACTTATCCATGTTAATGGTAGCACCAGAGGTGTCCACCACCCGTTTTTCTGGCTTCTTTGTGCTCTTCGGTCCGCTGCCCTCAGACTTGGGGGCTTTTGCAGGCTCTGCTGCCTCGGCTGTGACAGCATCTGTAACAATCGGCGCTGTCTCGACCACCGCTTCCGCTACTTCTGTTGCTTCCACTACTTCCGGGGCGGTTGCTTTTGCCTTTTTGACAGGGGCTTTCTTTTCTGGTTTTGGCTCTTCTTGCGGGGCCACATAGGTGTCGGCAAAGATCTCCTCTATGCTCTCAATCTGGTTGTGAAGAGAAAGGTACTCGAAGATCAGGTCAAGCTCCGTCTCTTCCAAAACCTGCATATGGTTTTTTGGTTTTGTGGCATACTTGGTGAGGATTTCAGAGATGTCTTTCGACCCCAACTCAAAATCCTTGGCCACCTCGTGTACCCGGTATTTAATCAAACTAGCTGCCATCTTTTCGTCCTCCTCTTCTGGTTCCCCCGGGGCGATGTTTCTTCGCCCATCTCCGCTGTGCGCGCCCTTTTCTGGCGGCAAGTTCTTCTGTCAGCACACTGTACCGTGCTTCGTCTATCCCTAACAATTTCTTCCCAAAGGCCCACGCTAGGCCGGGGTCTAAAAAAGCAATGATACCGCATTCGTTCATGCCCAGTGCTGCACCCAGTTCTGCTTTGGTGAACGGTATCTCTGTAAATAACCCGTTACACCGCTCCGGCATGAGTTTCGCCCGCTCTAACACCCGCTCACTGGCATCCGATGCCGTGCAAATTAACCGCACCCGCTTGGCGTGTACCGCCTCGGACACCACTGCGTCCCCGGCGGCCAGTTTCCCAGCCCGAAAGGCGAGGCCCACGATTTTGAGCTTATCATTCATCCGGTGCCACCTCCGCCATCTGGGCTAACAGCTCTGCTTCTAATTCTTCCGTCACCGGCTTGCCAAAGGCCCGCTCTAAAGCTCTTGTCTTGCGAGAGCGCTTGAGACAGTCTATGCTGGGGCAGACATACGCGCCCCGCCCCGGTGCTTTTCCGTGAAGGTCTAACGCAACTTCGCCCGTAGGACTTTTGACCACCCGGACAAGCTCTTTTTTAGACTTCATCACCCGGCACCCGGTACACTGTCGCATGGGAACTTTCTTTGGTGTTTGCAAACGCTTATTTCTCCTTGGTCTTGCGATTCTTATAGGCTGGCCCCGCTGGCAGGCCCGATGTCGATCTTATATCCGGTCAACCGTGCCGCCAAGCGGGCATTTTGCCCCTCTTTACCAATGGCGAGACTGAGCTGATCGTCCGGCACGACTACTTGACAGGTTTTTTCCTCGTCCCCCAGCATCACCTGCACCACCTGTGCCGGTGCCAGTGCCGCCGCAACGTATGCCGCAGGGTTTTCGCTATAGGGAATAATGTCAATCTTCTCGCCCCCCAATTCGTCCACAATGGCCGCCACACGCCCGCCGCGAGGGCCGACACATGCGCCCACGGGGTCAATTTGGTCATCGGTGGAAGAAACCGCCATTTTTGTCCGGCTTCCCGCCTCCCGTGCTACGTTTATGATTTCGACTAAGCCGTCTGCAATCTCCGGCACCTCTAACTCAAACAGTCGGCGCACCAAGCCCGGATGGGTGCGAGAAATCAGCACTTGCGGGCCACGGGTAGAATTTCGGACTTCCGCCACATAGACCTTTATCCGCTCCCCTTCCCGCAAAACCTCGTCCCGCACTTGCTCATGGGGGGACAGCATCGCCTCTGTGGTCTCACTGCCGGAGCCGATGCGGACAGATACACTGCCAGAACGGGGATCAACCCGTGTCACTTGCCCGGTGAGAATCTCATGCTCTTTGGAGTTAAACTCTTCATAAATCATCCCCCGCTCCGCTTCCCGGATGCCTTGGATGATGACTTGTTTCGCCGCTTGGGCCGCAATCCGCCCAAACTTCTTGGTCTCTACAGGGATATTGACCTCATCTTCTAATTCTACCTTTTTGTTGTACTTCTTGGCCTCGTCTAAAAGGATTTGCGTGTCCGTATCCTCCACCTCGTCCACCACGGTTTTGCGGACGAACAGGTCAATCTTCTTCGCATCCTCATCCACCCGGACAAAGACGTTCTCCGCCGCCGTGGGGTGGTCTTTTTTCAAGGCCGCCGTCAGCGCTAGGCTGATTTTCTCTAACATATAAGCTTTGCTGATGCCCTTCTCCCGCTCAATGTCGTCTAGTGCGGCAAAAAATTCTGCGTTCATGTTAACTCTCCTTAATCAGCGATACGTAATCTGACCATCGCAATATCGTTTTTCTCAAATCGTCTGGCTGTCCCTGCCATCTCTATGGTCACGTTCCCGTCCTCATAGGCGGCAAGAGTGCCCACATGCTCTTTCCTACCGTCTATAGCCCGGTAGAGTTTGACCTCTGCCAAGTGGCCTATAAACTGCAAGAAGTCTTGTTCTTTTTTTAACTGCCGCTCTGCCCCGGCGGAGGACACTTCAAAGATATAGCTGTCCGGAATCACGTCCGCCTCGTCCAGTACCGGGTCAACTGCCCGGCTCACCCGCTCACAGTCGGCGATGCCCACACCGTCCGCCCGGTCGATATAGACCCGCAAAAACCACTGGCCTGCCTCTTTGACATACTCCACGTCCCAGAGGGTACAGCCCGCTTCTTGCACTAGGGGGCCAACCAACTTGGTGATGGCTTCTTCTACTTTGTTCATACGCATTCCTCCCCAAGGACGTCTCTGCAAACTGTCAACATGCCCGATGCCGGCAGATTGGCCGCCCTGCCGCGGCAATTTTTCTTGTAATAAACTCATTATTCCGGCGCAAATTTGACTTGCAGAGCAACCAATTTGCTCACCCTCAGTCACATTGCCAATTTGAAGAGGCTCCCTATTTGAGAATTGCAAATTGGTCGAAAGAAAGGAGTGGGGGTGCCCACTCCATCAATACCTTTATACTCTTCTTTGTCATTTTACCACGCCGGGACTGGGATTGCAAGTGTTTTCGGTGCGTTTTTTTGTTTTTTATTGTGAGTGTGGTTTTGGGGTTCGGCTTGCTACCAAGGGTGGTTGCGGGCTATCTTTTGTAGAGAGTCTCTATCCCCCCCTAGGGGCAAGAACTGATCGGCCTTTACACCCCACCTACTTCCCCACACAAAACCGCTCGAAAATCCGGGCGGCCACATCTGCCGCCACGGTGCGTCCGGTAAGTTCGCCGAGGGCGGCCATGGCGGCCTCTAGCTCTGTGAGTACGGCATCTGGGGTAACACCCTGGGCGAGGGCTTCTTGCGCCGCCTCTAAGTGCGTTAGGGCACGGCCCACAGCATCTACATGGCGGGGGTTGGTCAGCACTTGCCCCGCCGGGATGGAGGCATCGTCAGGAAACAGGGTGGCTACCGTGTTCTCTAAGCGCTCCAACCCTGCACCGGTTTTGGCACTGAGTTCCACGATATGCTCCAACCCAGCCCGAAGCGGCCCCTCGTCCAATCCGTGGGGGAGGTCGCATTTACTGATAACCCCCACAGCGCGGGGGGCTTTTTTTGCGGCTTCCAGCACTTGCATATCCTCTCCTGACAGGGGGCGAGAACCGTCAAAGACAGCTAAGACAAGCTCTGCCGCTGCCGCTGCGTGCCAAGCCCGCTCTACGCCCAGCCGCTCCACCGGGTCTCCGGTGTCCCGCACCCCGGCGGTGTCGATGAGGCGGAGGAGGGTGTCACCCAGTTGCACCCGCTCTTCCAAGGTGTCCCGGGTGGTGCCGGGGGTATCTGTAACAATGGCCCGCTCATAGCCGAGTAGTGCGTTGAGCAGACTACTTTTTCCCACATTAGGCCGCCCGATGATGGCGGTGGGCACACCTCGTGTCAAAATCTCGCCTCGGCGGAAGGTGGAACGCAGACGTTCCAGCGTTGCCGCATACTCGGTCAAGGCGGTTGCATATGCAACAAGCTCAAAGGGTTCGATATCTTCTTCCGGATAGTCCAGCACAGCGTGGAAATGGGCGAGGATATCCCGCAGGCCGTCATAGACCGCATCCGTCTGGCTGGACACTGCGCCGCCCAGTTGCCCGGCAGCGTTTTGGGCGGCTTGGACGGTCTCTGCACGGATGAGGTCAATGACCGCTTCTGCTTGGGTCAGATCTAGCTTGTCGTTTAGAAAGGCCCGCTTTGTAAACTCGCCCGGTTTTGCCTGCCGTGCGCCGCTACGGAATAGGGTTTCTAAAACCCCTTGGAGGGCCAGCGGGGAACCGTGACATTGTAACTCTGCCGTGTCCTCCCCGGTGTAGCTATGAGGCGCACGGCTGATGGTACACAGGCAGTGATCCAGCACCGCACCGGTCTCATCGGCGAGGGTGCCATAGTAAAGTTTCCGACTCTCAAATACCGACACTTGCCGCCCGGTTCGTTCGGTGAATATCTGCGCCATCAGGTCATGGGACAGTGGCCCGCTGACCCGAACGATACCCACGGCACCGATATCTGCGCCTGTTGCGATTGCTGCAATCGTATCCATTAAATCACCAACCCTCCATTCGGACTTATCACTTGCCCCGTGATATATCTGGCCCGGTGGGAGGCTAGAAACTCCACCAAGTGGGCTACATCTCTCGGCTGGCCTACAGAGCCCAACGGGGTCTCGCCTTGCACGGCGGCCAAATCTTCTTCTGAGAGGGCTTGTACCATATCCGTATCAATGGCCCCCGGTGCCACACAGTTGACCCGGATGCCGGATGGCCCCAACTCTTTGGCCAGTGACTTGGTCAGCCCAATCACCGCCGCTTTTGTGGTGGCATACGCCGCCTCGCAAGAGGCACCCACCATGCCCCAGACGGAGGCGATGTTGATAATATTGCCCCGTTTTTCCCGTAGCATATGGGGCAAGGCGCACTGGGTGCAGTGGAACACACCGTCCACGTTGACGGCGAATAGTTCCCGCCATTTTTGCAGGCTCAGTTCCGGGAATAGTCCGTAATAGGCGATGCCGGCGTTATTGACTAAGAGGTCTATGGGCCCTGTGGCAGAAAACATCTCGTTAACCTGTCCGAAATCCCGCACATCGGCTTGGATGGGAGTGCCGCCGATCTCTGCGGCTAGGGCTTCTGCTTCGGGTTTGGAGGTGTAGTAATTGACGAATACATTCCAGCCGGCGGTGGCGAGTTTGCGGCAGATTTCTGCGCCGATTCCTTTTGCGCCGCCGGTGACTAGGGCTGTTTGTTTCATTGGTGTTGTTCTCCTTGTTGTTTGAGGGGTGGGTGGGGGTATATCTGGTCTTTGGGGTTTTTCGTTCGGCGTTGTCGCCGAGGGTGGTTCGGCGGAGACCGAGGGCTTTTGTCCTGCCGGACGGGCTTTCTTTTCACCCTACGGGTGTTAACTCAACTAACCATTTGCGGGAAGGACACCCGCAAAGGTCAGTTTCGTAGTATGTCGTTGAACAAAAAGAAACAAAAAATCAACACAGGGGCTGCGCCCCTATGTACCCGCTAAGGGCAAGGGCGGTGGGGTCGCCAGTGGGATGTTCTATTGAAATGTGCTCGTGAATGGCTCTATAATTAGGTTCCATCGTCAGTATAGCATACTTGCACTGCTTGAACAAGGACATGCATGGTGTGTTACATTCATATTGCGCTTAGGCTGAAGTGTGGCCTACTTTTTACTAGGTTGTTGCTCTGAAAACCCTTGGATTGCAGTGGGCGAGCGGGATTGAATTTTGAACTAATTCGTGGTATAATGCTCCCAGACAAATAAAAGGGGGAGTTCCAACATGAAGGTCGGAATTATCATGGGCAGCGACTCAGACTTGCCTGTTATGAAAGAGGCGGCGGATTTTTTAGGCGAGATGGGGGTGCCCTTTGAGCTTACTATCGTGTCCGCCCACCGGACACCGGAGCGGCTGTATGAATACGCCAAAACTGCCAGAGCCCGCGGACTTTCCGTTTTAATCGCCGGGGCAGGCGGGGCAGCCCACTTGCCGGGGATGGCGGCATCTTTGACCACGTTGCCCGTCATCGGCGTACCAGTGCAGACCAAGGCATTGGGCGGGGTGGACTCCCTTTACTCTATCGTCCAGATGCCGCCGGGGATTCCTGTGGCTACTGTGGCGGTTAACGGTGCGAAAAATGCCGGGATTTTGGCAGCCTCTATCTTGTCGGTCTCTGATGCTACGTTAGCGGACAAGTTGGCGGACTATAAACAAAGCTTAGACGACATGGTGCATGGGAAAATTGAGCGGTTAGAACACGCTGGTTATGTGGATTACCTCAAAGAAATGGGGACGAAATAAGATGAAACTACTGTTTTCCGGCAAAACCAAAGACGTGTACGAAAACCCCGATGGCACCTATTCCTTAAAGCTCAAAGACGATGCCACCGGAAAAGACGGGGTGTTTGACCCCGGTGAGAATGCCGTGGGCTTGTCTATTGAAGGTCTAGGCCGGGCATCTTTGCGCCTTACCCAGTACTATTTTAATCAGCTCACCGAGGCGGGGATTCCGCACCATTTTATTGATTGCGACATTGAGGCGGCCACTATGCAAGTGAAGCCCGGCACGGTCTTTGGCAAGGGGGTAGAATTCATCTGCCGCCGAGTAGCAGACGGTAGTTTTCTCCGCCGATACGGTGCGTATGCCACACCGGGGCAAGACCTAGATTACTTGGTGGAGGTCACCTTAAAAGACGACGCCCGCCAAGACCCGCCCATTACAGAGGACGCCTTAGTTACGCTAGGTATTATGACCAGCGCAGAGTTTGAGACTTGCAAGACTCGCACGAAGGCCATCACCCAGCTGATTGCGGCGGATTTAGAGCGGCGGGGGCTGTCCCTTCATGACATTAAGTTTGAATTCGGCAAGAGCGGTGGCGATATTTTGCTTATCGACGAAATCTCCGGCGGCTGTATGCGGGCATATAAAGACGGCAAGCCTGTGGCTCCTATGGACTTAATCAAATATATTTTAGAATAAGGCGGGTATCTGGCATGACAAAACGAATTGCATCATCGGCGGCGGACAACTGGGAAAAATGATGATTTTAGAGGCCAAGCGTCTCGGCTTTTATGTGGCCATCTTAGACCCCACCCCAAACTGCCCCGCAAGCAGTATTAGCGACCACCATGTCGTGGCCGCCTTTGACGACCCGGCGGCTTATATCGAGCTCGCCAAGCACGTAGACGTGATTACCTATGAATTTGAACACATCCACGCCCCGGTGTTAGAGCAACTGGAGCGAGCGGGCCACACCATCTACCCCTCTGTGGCCAGTCTGAAAACCATTCAGAATAAATATACCCAAAATCAGGCATTAGAAGCCGCTGGTGTTCCCGTTCCTCGGTTTGCTAAGGTGGAAAGCGTAGACGACATCCGTCACTGGGGTGCCCCGGCTAATTTCGGCTATCCTATGATGCTCAAGGCCACCCTAGGCGGCTATGACGGCAAGGGCAACGCCCTCATCCGAGACGAGGCCGAGGTGGAAACGGCGTTTGAGTCCCTCGGCGGCGGGGCGCGTGAACTTATGGTGGAAGAGTTTGTGGACTTTACGGTAGAGATTTCCATCATCGCCTCCCGCGGGATTGACGGTAGCCGGGTCATCTATCCCGTGGCAGAGAACCACCATAGAAACAGCATCCTAGACACCACCATTGTCCCCGCCAGAGTGAGTCCGGAGGCCATGGAGAAGGCAAGCGCCATCGCCGACCGGGTCATGGAAGTGTTCCAAGGCGTGGGTACATTTTGTGCAGAAATGTTTGTGACCAAATCCGGCGATGTGTCCGTCAACGAAGTGGCCCCCCGGCCTCACAACTCGGGACACTACACCATTGAGGGATGCTTTGCCAGCCAATTTGAAAACCATATCCGGGCCATTGTTGGTCTGCCCTTTGGGAACGTGGATTTAATCCATCCCACAGTGATGGTAAACCTATTGGGTGAGAGTGACGGCAAAACCGAACTGTTAGGGTTACATGAGTCCTATCGGCAAGACCGTAGCCTGAAGGTTCATCTTTACGGCAAAGAGTCCTCCGCCAAGAATCGTAAAATGGGCCACTTTACTGTGGTGGATGCTACCGTGGAAGGGGCAATCCAAAAAGCGGAACAGGCAAAAACACAACTCCGGGTGATCGGGGTGTAGGTTGACAGGCTTCTTTGCGGTATGATATTCTGATAGGGTAACAATCCTATAAGGGGGTGCGCGCATTGCAAACAAAACGTTTCTGCCGTTTCCTGTCAGTGCTGTTGATTGCGGCACTGCTTGCGATTACGCTGTTTGCAGCCTTTGCCCTCTCTGTCCATAGTAGCCCGAACTGTATCTCCGACTGCGGGGTGTGTCTGCATTTGGCCAAGCTGCAAACCACCCTGCGGCAACTGGTTGGAGCTGCCTTGTATGGCACCGCGTTACTCCTTGTACTGCTGCTCCTCGCCATGGGGGCGCACTTACATCTACGATACTCCACCAGCCTTGTGGGTTGGAAGATGAGGATGAATAACTAGCAAAACATCACCGTGTAACAAGATCGTGCGACGCCTGAAACCGGGGTCGCTATCTTGTTATTTTTTGTTTTCATCCAAACATCAACCCACATTTTTGAGGAGGAATACTACACCATGAAAAAAATTATCAGCTTACTACTAAGCGTGTTGCTCATCGTTACGCTACTGGCCGCCTGTGCCGCAGAGGAACCAGCCGGAGGAGAACCAGCATACGAAACCCCCGTCACCCTGCCTGCCGAAATCGAAAGGCTGGAAGACACCGACCGTCTTAGTATCATTACCACCATTTTCCCCCAATATGACTTCATCCGTCAGATTGCAGGGGATCGGGTAAACTTGCAAATGCTCCTCTCCCCCGGTGCCGAGGCGCATTCTTTTGAACCTTCGCCCCAAGATATGATTGCCCTGTTAGAGGCCGACCTGTTCGTCTACATCGGCGGCCACGGAGAGGCTTGGGTGGACACGATTCTAGGTGCCATGGACAGCGACAGCCTCACCATTGTCGCACTGTTAGATATGATTGATGATCTGTTGGCAGGAGAACACGACCATGAACATGGTCATGGCCACGATACCTGTGACGATAACCACCATCATCACCACGATGATTGCGACGATGATGATGTCTGCGACAGTAGCGACCACCACCATCATCACGATGACTGTGACGATGATGATACCTGCGATGATGACCATCACCACCACAGCGATACCTGCGACGACCACAGCGATGCTTGCGATGACAACCACGACTATCATTACGATGAACATGTCTGGACCTCGCCACGAAACGCTATCTATATTGTAAAGGGGCTAACCGCCATCCTGTCCGATCTAGACCCGGATAATGCCCAATACTTTGCGGCAAATGCGGCGGCCTATATCCAAGAATTAGAGGATTTAGACCAAGCCTTCCGCCATGTAGTGGCAGAGGGTGTGCGCACCGCCATCGTATTCGGTGACCGGAACCCATTCCGCTACCTCGCCGCCCACTACGGTCTAACCTACCACGCCGCATTTGATGGTTGCTCAACAGAAACCCAAGCCAATCCCCAGACGATTGCGCGGCTCATTGAGCTAATGGACAGCGAAGGGATTCCTGTGGTCTTTTATATCGAATTTTCCAACCAACTTATCGCAGATGTACTGGTAGAGGCCACCGGTGCCGAAAAGCTGGAATTCCACTCTACTCATAATCTGAGTTATGCCGACTTTAACGCCGGTGTGACCTACCTAGAACTCATGCACCGCAACGTAGAGCAGCTTCGCCAAGCCCTTAACTAAAGACACCAGAAAGGAGAACACGATGGCACTGATTACAAGCCGGGATGCGGCTTTTGCCTACGAGGGGAATGTCGTGGTGGACGGGCTGACCTTTACAGTCAACAGCGGCGACTACCTTTGTATTGTAGGAGAAAACGGTTCCGGGAAATCCACACTCATGAAGGGAATCTTGGGTCTTATGCGGCCCAAATCCGGCACCATTGAAACAGGGGAGGGGTTGCACCCCACCCAGATTGGCTACCTACCCCAACAATCGGCTACCCAGAAGGATTTCCCCGCCAGCGTATATGAGGTGGTGATTTCCGGGCGCCTCTCTAGTCGGGGGCTATTGCCCTTTTACGGGCGCAAAGACCACAAAATTGCCCAAGAGAACATGGAAAAGCTGGGCATCACATCAATTAGAAAAAAGAGCTTTCGAGAACTCTCCGGCGGTCAGCAACAGCGGGCCTTGCTGGCCCGCGCCCTCTGCGCCACGGAAAAGATGCTTCTCTTGGATGAGCCTGTCAGCGGCCTAGACCCCCTCGTGACAGCCGAGCTGTATCAAACCATCGACATGCTCCACCGGGACACAGGCATTACCATTATCATGATTTCTCATGACATCCATGCCGCTGTCGAGCACGCTACCCATATCCTGCACCTGCAAAACAAACAACTGTTCTTCGGTACCACAGAAGCCTACAAGCAGACCGAAAGTGCAAAGCAGTTTTTGAGCGGGGGTGAGCAGACATGATTGATATCATCATGGAAATGTGGAGCTTTGTATTCATACAGCGCGCCATTATCGTGGGGTTGTTGGTGTCCCTCTGTGCCGCCTTGTTAGGGGTGAGTTTGGTTCTCAAACGGTATGCCATGATTGGTACGGGCTTGAGCCATGTCGGCTTTGCGGCCATGGCCATTGCTATGGCGATTGACGGCATGGTGGTTGCAGGGCTCAATATTTCAGCAGACCCCCTGCTGATAAGCTTAGTCGTCGTGGTAATTGCGGCATTTTTCCTCCTGCGGCTCAATGAGAGTAGCCGCATCAAAGGCGACAGTGCCGTGGCCTTGATCTCTACCAGCGCTCTCGCAATTGGTGTTATCATCATCAGTGCCACCTCGGGGCTTAATACCGACACTTGTAACGTCATGTTCGGCTCAATCCTCGCCATGGCCCGTGCGGATGTGTACCTCAGTGTAGGCCTCAGCATTACTGTGGTTGTGTTGTTTGTGCTGTTTTACAAACAGCTCTTCGCCGTAACGTATGACGAAACCTTCGCCAAAGCCACCGGTACCCGGGTAGAGGTTTATAAAAGCCTTCTTGCCCTGCTCACGGCAGTGACTGTGGTGTTGGGAATGCGGATGATGGGGGCCATGCTGATTGCAAGCCTCACCATCTTCCCAGCACTCAGTGCCATGCGGCTTTGCAAACGGTTTTTATCCGTGGTCATTACGGCGGCTGTGATTGCGGTCATTTGCTTTTTTGCAGGTATGGTGCTATCCTATCAATGGGCCTTGCCCCCCGGTGCCAGTGTTGTTGCTGTGAATCTGGCTATTTTTATCACCTTTAGCGGTATTGCGTTTGTCAAACAAGGAGGTCGCACATGAAACGGAAACTATTGATTATACTCTTGGCCGTCCTTTTGCTGGCCGGTTGCGGAACTACGCCCCCTAGCGATACTGTACCGGCAGAAGAGGAGGTAGATGTGGTGGAAATTGTGGAGCGGTTCTTCTCCACACAAATCCATTCCATCATGCTCAACCGGGACGAGTACCTCGGCCGCACCCTCCGGTACGAGGGTTTGTTCCGCTCTGTCCACTGGCCGCCCACAGACCGGTATTACCACTACGTCCTGCGTCTTACAGAGGACTGTTGCAGTCCCGGCGGCGTAATCGGGTTTGAGGTTCAGTTAGCCGCTGGCATGGAACCCCTAGAGCACAATGCTTGGGTTCTTGCAGAAGGGGTGTTGGAAGAGTACGTGGCAGAAGACGGGATCACGTATCTCCGTTTGGCACTTACCTCGCTGGAAGAGTTAGAAGAGCGGGGAGAAGAATTTGTTCCGGGGATATCGTGATTTTGACCTTGAGATTCTTAGGGGCGAATCGCCGGGCGACACATGGTTTCAACAGGCTGAAACGGTATAGCAATTGCTATACCGTTTTTTATAGTCGCATCCCCACCATGCGCTTTGCCCAGCGTGCATCTTGCACCGTCAAACATCCCAGCAAAAATAAAAGCAATAAATACATCCCGCCGCCCAGAAGAAAATGCAGGGCCAAACTGGGGACTGTGGCTGACAACGGCATCCCCAATATCCGCAACACCAGTGGCGCCGCTTGGGTGGCAACAATGATGGAGAGGACAGGCTTCACCACATCCGCAACTGCAACCCGGATAGTGGCCATCTGCGCAATCCGCCGCAGGCTAAACAGGAAGTTGAAGCACTCGGTAAAATACACCATAAACACAAAGCCCCCCACGCCGAAGATGGGCAACAATATCCAAACCAGTATCACACTAACAAACGAGTCTACAATGTTGACCCCCATAGAGTACACCTGTTGCCCCAGCCCTTTGAGCATTCCGTCAGTGATGGCGTCTAGGAACATCACAGGCATCAACAGCGCAAGCAAGCGGATATAAGGCCCCACGCCGTGGGTGCCCGGATAGATCAGTTGCCCCAGCTCTTGCCCCCAAGCAAGAAACAGTCCCGCTAGGCAGATGGCAACGTATAGAGATACCCGCAGAAGCTTTGACACAAGATGGCTAATCCGGGCTTGGTTCCCGGCCACTTGGGCGGCAGTGAGTTCCGGCACCATAAGCTCTGCCACGGCATAGAACAGGGCCGAGGGAAACAGTATGATGGGCAGTGCCATGCCGTGGACTAGACCGTAGCTGGTGAGGGCCTCTTCCGGGTCGGCACCGCTCCGCCGCAGGCCCCGGGGCACTAGCATATGTTGCAGGGTGTTGAGGGCACTGCGGGCATAAGTGCTCATGGCTAGGGGCATAGAAATACGGAGCAGCCGCCGGGTCAGGTGTGTGCCGGTATCACCTGATTTGGGCAGCTTGCGTTTGTCGTGGAAGTAGAGTAGAAATAAAATCAGCCCGGATAGCAATTCCGCACTGACCCCGCCGATAACCACCAACGCCGCCGCCATCTCTAAGTCCCTAGGCGGGTAAAGAGTGAGCAACGCCACCACCACACCGATGCGGAACACATGCTCCGCCACTTGCACAGAGGCCGACTTTGCCACCCGGCTCACCGCCACAAAATACCCAGTGAGGGCCGCCGTACAGGCCACCACAGGCAAACTAATAGAAAGCAACCGCAGAGACAGCACCGTGCGCCCGTCACCAATCCATCTGTGCCCGATTTGATCCGCACCGAAAAATAACGCCGTCCCGGCCAGTGTGCCGAAAAACAAGGCATGGGCGATACAACGAGTCATGACTTTGGGCACGTTTTTCGGGTTCCCCATCCCCAATTCTTCTGACACCAGGCGGCAAGTGGCAAACCGCACCCCGGACAACGCCACGGTGAGGGCCAAAAGCTGGGCAGAGAGAATCAGTTGAAACAACCCAATCCCTGCGGCCCCAATGACTCCGGCCAAATAGACCTGAAACCCAACCCCCGCCGCCCGCATGAACATAGATGCTACGGTGAGCAGCACGGTATTATATAGCAGTGTTTTGCCCTGATTCATGTGGACACCCCCTAGCAATGTATATGCAGGGGGTGTCCATAAATATTTTGTTATCCTGTGGTTTATCGCGTTGCAATGGGGCTGGGATTATTCCGGCTGGACGCGAATATACTTCCAGCTAATATCCCCTTCCCCATCTCTGGACAAGTAGTGGTCGTTTGCCGCACCCAGTACAGAGGCGAAGAACCAGTTGGTCACCATTACGTCTGGGAAAGTCGCAGCACGATATTCGTGCTGCAGCAATGCGCTTAAGCGTCTGAGCACATCGTTGTGGTCAACCCGGCTTAGCATCCGGTTCACCGCTGTTGCAACCTCTGCACGCATGATGTTCTCTACCGGGCGGAAGTTGTTGTTTGCGTCACCAATCATCCAGCCTTGGCGGAACGCATTGTACACGTAGACAGGTGCCCAGGTACTGATGGTGCCGGCATCCGGGAAGTTCACCGTCGGGCCGACTGCCGTCTCTCTGTCTTCAACATCTAACGTACGCACCAGCATGGCCGCTAGTTGCTCACGAGTGATGAGTGCGTTCGGGGCAAATCTGCCGCTGCCTATGCCTTGTACCAACCCTTCGTGATAGGCCCATGCTACATAGTGGTAGAACCAGTTGTTCGGGGCTACGTCACTAAACTCATCGAAGCTCTCCATGCCTTCCGGCAATTCATAGTCGTCGGAGTGTACGCTTGAGTCAAACTCATCTATCATCGTACGGGCCAGTATCGCCGCTACTTGCGCACGGGTGATGTTGGCCGTCGGGTCGAAGTAGAGGGTGCCATCTCTGCGCACCCCGAACATATACGCCGGGTGGAATTCGCGCACGGGACGGACAAGCAGGGTTCCGTCCTCGCCCTCAACGATTTCATAGCCTTCCGGCGGTGTGATTACGACAATCACGTTGCCGTCTTCGTCTTCGGTCACATCGTAATCCCAATCGTCTGGCAGATTGACTACAATCTCGTTACCCGGATTTGCATCTGGTAGCGTGATGACGATGTTGCCGTCTTCGTCTACGGTCACTTCGTAGTCGCCGTCAGGGTCTACGGTGATGGTTAATTCACCGTATTCGTCGTCTACCGTGATGTCGAATTCTGGTTCCAGGATTACGATCGCTGTCCATTGGGCGGTTGCAGTAACCGGGCGAGTCACTGTCTCCGGTAGCACAGGCGTCCAGCCAGTAAAGGTAAAGCCGTCACGGACTGGCGTGGGGATAGCCGGCATTGGAGCACCATTCACGGCTGTCGCAGGTGGTGTGAACCCGGTCGGCCATGTCCCACCAGCTAGGCGCAATGTGATCGCATGGGTCACTACTGGCGTTTCCATTCTGGTTACGACGATAGTATACACCTCAACTGTCACACCATCCCCTGAGGTAACTGTTAGGGTGATGGTGTTGGAGCCGACTGCCAGATCGTCTACCGGCCCTTCCATCGCCACCGTTGCGCCTGTGGACGCTGTGTAACGGAGGGTAATTTCTGTTACGTTGTGCGCCACAGTCACGGCGTACCCAAAGACATCCGGGTCAAACGCCGGGGTCAGCGTTTCTCCCACAACCTCTAGGGTGATCAGCCTTGCCTCTATAAAGAGTCTGGCGTGGGCAATGGCTACATCACGGGTGCTGGCGTGAGGGTCGTCTGCAACAGCCTCAGCCATCAGCAATTCTAAGGCAAGACGATTGGATAGGTATTCGTCCGCCTCTACAACGGCCATACGGTCTAACAAGGCCGCTTTGTCGATATCCGCAACGGTACCGATGGCGTGAATCATCACGGGGGCGGTGGCCTCATCCCAACTGATCTCGACTTGAAGCAGCCTGCCGAACTGGGAGATATCATGCCGCCAAAAAGCACTGTCTAGTACGCCTAAGTCTATCCAACCGTCCTCTGTAAGTGCCCGGATGGGGGCGTTGTTCACATAGGAGATGTTTTGCAACACGATTAACTCCGTGGCATTGGTAGACTCATGCAAGGTGTAGGTCAAGGTGTTTGCGGTTTCTGCGTAGAGCAGGGTATTCATTCTGCCGTCCACCACAGTGGGGGCCCGCTGTCCGTTCTCCAGTGCCGTATTCGGAACAGTGCCGTGCAGGTATCCCGCCCGCTCGTTTAAGCGGAAGGAGTGCAGACGCATCCAGCCGTTTCTCGGGGTGTCGTTGATGATTTGAATATACTGGATCGTCATCCCATCTGCGCCTAAGAACGCACGCTCTACGATGTAATTTCTGCCGTAGAAGGGTTCTAAGCTAATATCGGCACCGATGGCCATGATTTGGGTCCAGTTTTCCCCGTCTGCCGAGGCCAAGATTCTGCCTGCAAGAATGTTGTCGCCGTTATCGGAGTATAGGGCGATATCGTGAACTGTTTGGGGTTCGTCATAACGGATGTTGATGGTATCACCGGGATATTGAAGGCGGCTCATCCAGAAGGATTGATGTTGATTCGCTACGGTGGACGGATTCAGACTGTATGTGATCAAATTGGCTGCTACATGTTGTTCATGATGTGGCAGTGGCAGGCCATAGGCACAGATCGTCGTTACCGTCCCCGTGGGGATGATGCCCGGTCGGACAGTGACGCTGATGGCATCTAAATCGGCGATGGAGATTGCCGCATCCGTGTGATTCAAGATACGGATATACCGGATGGGCTGGCCCGTGAATGTTTCCGGTTGCCCTGCCCACTCTGCGCCGTTGGCAGAATACTCCACAACCAGCCCGGCGGACAGGATGCCTTCGATTTCGATATCGGCAAGTCTCCGCAGGTTATCCAACTGGATTCCCACATAGCGATGCACACCGAGAGATTCCACATCTTCTAATGAAAGTGTGCGTGTTAACTCGTCTATGTCGATGGGTTCGTTCTGTAGCGCAGGGATGTTGGTGAATACGCTATCTTCCCTAACACGCACATCGACAGGCGAATAGTACTCCATCAGCGCATCACTGGCGGCGAAGAGGAAGTTTACAAAGGGTCTGATGCGCTGTGTGCCGATCTCAACAATAATTACCCCATCGTTGAGCATAGGCGCTACGATATTCGGCCAATTGTACTGCTCGGCGAGTGCCCGGGTGTAGTTTTCCCAAGTTGCAACGGGATCGTTGTCAAAATAGGCATCGTACATGTCCATGATGGCCCGAATCGTGTTGATGATACTAACCGCTTTCTCTGCCCAAGGGCCAATGTCATGTAAGAGCAGATCTGAACCGTTTTCTAAGATGTCCAGAGATGCCGCTTCAAATGCCGCTAGTTCTGCTAACAGGTCTGCCCCGGCTGCACGAACCTCTGCCGGGTCTAACAGAGCCGGATCCAGAGGAATCAGATTCGCCAGATTCATGAGCCCTGTCGCATATGGATTCGCATCAATGATATCTGCGTTTTCACTGACTGTGTCTAGGAATGCGATGAGATAAGGCAGAAGTTCGGTTGACTCTACGTTGTTGAACATGGGGGTTCCGCCGACACGCCACTGGTTGTGCTGGGAGAAGGTCAACACACTTTCCGCTACTTCCGGGAAGAGGTAGTGGAAGGAATCTTCCCAGTTTTGTATGGGGTCAAAGTCGGACATGTTCCATGTAAAGTCTGCAACACCGAAGAGGGAAACTTCAGACAGGTGTCCCTGTTGCATGGGGTTGGAGACAAGACCTTGTATGGTGCCTTTTGTGTCAGGATTGAGGGATTGTGCAATGACTTCACCCTCTGCATTCCGCAACACTGGTGTGGGGCCCATGAACAAGCGGATGTTGTTCCCGTCATAGTCATGAACCGGGTAATTCCACCAGACAAGGGGGCGGCGGGACATGCCGGACATTTCCCACCGACATCTGCTTCCTTCCACACAGCGGTCACAACTGTCAGGGTGTCCCGGTGGGCAGACGACATTACCCGCTGGCACATTCGCCACATTCGCAGCGGTGGCCGGATATCCCCAAGTGCTGCCGATGGCAGGTATCGCCAGCTGGCCGGGACGACCATTGGCTAAAGAACCTACACCCATTTGTACATGGTCACCATAGAACCATCTCATGCTGTTGCCAAAGATATTGGACATGACACTGGTGCCCGTGTAGAATATCTGGATGTCCGGGTGCAAACCGGGTTGCTCGTAGGTCACCTCATCCCCTACCCACTCTGGCCATGGCTCTTGATTGCCACCGCCAGCATTGTTGGCACCCGGAGCGGGGCCGCCAGAGGCAAATGCGGGAACAACCACGACAGGCGGTGCCCATGGGTCACCTCTCAGCGTACGCATAGAGGTGCGGCCGCTCCATGGAATGCCGGATTGGATATCTTGTTGGTAATAATAAGCCGGGCAGAGAAGTAGCGGCCCAATCTCGCTTTCTTGCCGCTCGCCCCATGCAACCAGCCTATTGGCAGCGGTGACATGGAACAGGGTGTTGAAGCGTGCTTCCTCAAAGTTAATATCATCAATTAAGAATCCAAATTGACGGATGCCCAAGTCATACATGTGGTCAAACTTGCTGTACATCCGCTCAAAAGTTTCGTATTCACAGAACGTGTCAATAAACCGTTGGGAGGCAAAGATAGGGAAGTCAACAGAGTTTTGCGGGGTTGGGCTGCCCACATTGCCAACAGCCGTTGCGCTGCGCCCGGCGCGTCTGTCGTTTTCCGTCCATTGACGCCCTTGCACAATGGGTCTGGTAGCGTTGAACTCGTCATCGCCGTTAAAGAAGTCCATGTGCGGACTAACGTGAACCGTCCAGACAAAGGAGACATGGTTTGCGTTTGCAACTTCGACTAATTCTCTAAATTCCTGTTGCATTTCTAAGGGATACTCCCTGTACCAGCCGGGCCCGAAGTGATAGGGGTCGTCTTTCGGGGCATAGACGAAGACATTCAGCCTGTTTTCGCCCATCATTTCCAGCATGTTGAGGCGTGTCTCATGAGACCACGGAACGCCGTAAAACCCTTCCACAACGCCCCGCACTTCGGTGTCGGCGAAGTCGTTGATCAATACGTTCCGCAGGGTGGTGCCGTGGGCCAGCATCTGCCGCAGGGTCATCACGCCGTAGAACAAGGATGTGGCACAGCGGCCCATGATAATAATGTCGTTATTATGCATACCGAGAACATACCCGTCATAAGTGCCCGGTACCGGGTCTAAGGCGGAGGTGTCCGCAAAATTGATGGCATCAAAATATGCTGTAATCTGTGGACAATCATCCACGATGCCCAGAATGACATTGGTGTTGCGCCGATCCAAGATGAGGGCTTGGGAAATGGTAATGTTCGATATCCCGGCATCCTCTAAAATAGTGGTAATTCTGTTTCTCGTAGCGTCGCTGGCCCCGGGGGTGATGATGACATTTGCCGCATCCATCACGAAACCACCGGCTAGGTATTGAATGCTTTGGGGCGTGGGGTAAATTAAGTAGCCGGTTGGTAGGCCACCGGCACCAATCAGGTCTTGTGCTCTGGGTGGCATAGGTGTGTTGCTGACACTACTGAGCGGGAGCGCCTCCACGTACGGTGAGGCGTCATCTACCAAAGCGTTGATTGGCGCAATGGATAACACCATAATCACCGCTAACAGCATCGTCAATACTCTTCTGCTAACTCTTACTCTGTTTTTCATGTGTCATTCTCCTTGTAATAAAATAAGTTCATTCCCTGTGGCTGCTATTTTGCGCTGTTGTTTCCTAATAAAAATCACCCTATCTTTACTAATTTTTTGAAACAAAAAAACCCGCACAAACACAGAGCCCTGTGCTGTTCGGGTTTTGCCTACTGAAAGTTACAATCCCAAAATCATTACCGCTGATACAGTTCTTCGCCATAACAATAAATTGATTGTTTCATTTCGCCGCATATATGTTTTCTCTTACCGCCGCAAGCATATCATAAACTGCATCACATTTCCATATGTCATCTTCCTCAAAGTTTCCTGTACTCTTTTGTGCAATTTGCTGTCTGCAATCGCAAAGACGGATTTCAAGGCCGTCATTCGCCTCAAAATCCGTCTGTCAAATAGCCGTAAATGCCTCACCGCTATTGCCTTCTTTACACCTACTTCCTCCCAATATCCCTGCGATAGTGCATTCCCTCAAATTGTATGAGGGGCACGGTCTTGTAGGCCTGCTCCACGGCTTGCTCCAGTGTGTCCCCTACAGCGGTGACACCGAGGACGCGGCCGCCAGCGGTTTGGTAGGTGTCGCCGTCCCAGCGGGTTCCGGCGTGGTGGATTTGTGCGCCTTCTGGGGCTTGATCAAGGCCAAAGATGGGCTTCCCAGTCTCGTATTTACCGGGATAGCCACCACTGGCCAAGACGACACAGCAAGCGGATTTCTCGCTCCATTGAATGGTCATTTCATCCAGCCGCCCTTCTACTACGGCTTGGAAAATGTCCAGTAAGTCTGTTTCCAGTAGTGCCAGCAGGGGCTGTGTCTCCGGGTCGCCGAAGCGGGCGTTATATTCGATGACTTTGGGGCCGTCCGGAGTAAGCATCAGGCCGAAGTAGAGAACCCCTTGGAAGGGGCGGCCCTCTTTGCCCATAGCGTCCACCGTGGGGCGGAAGATGGTGTCCATGCAACACTTGGCAAGTTCCGGCGTATAGTTTAGACTGGGGCAGAATGCGCCCATGCCTCCAGTGTTGGGGCCTTGGTCGTGGTCAAAGACTCGCTTGTGGTCTTGGGCGGCGGGCATGGGGCAGATGGTCTTACCGTCAGTGAAGGCCAGCACGGTAACCTCCGGCCCGGTCATACAGGCTTCGATGACCACTTTGGAACCGCTGTCGCCGAACTGCTTGTCCTCCATCATGGCACGGACTGCTTGTTCCGCTTCTTCCACGGTTTGGGCCACCACCACGCCTTTACCAAGAGCCAGACCGTCGCATTTTACCACGATGGGGGCGCCTTGTTCGTGGATATAGGCCACCGCTTCGGCCACGTCACCGCCAAAGACCCGATATGCGGCGGTGGGGATGTTGTATTTTGCCATGAGGGCCTTGGAGAAAGCCTTACTACTCTCTACCATCGCTGCGGCTTTTGTGGGGCCGAAGGCGGAGATGCCCGCCTCTGTCAACGCATCCACCATACCGAGGGCCAAGGGATCGTCCGGGGTGACGACAACGAAGTCAATGGCTTCCCTCTTGGCAAAGTCCGCCATCTCAGAAATATCTGTGGCTTTGATGGGCACACAGGTCGCCACCTGTGCAATGCCGCCGTTGCCGGGGGCGCAATAGAGTTTTGTTAACTTGGGACTTTTGGATAATGCCACAGCGATGGCGTGTTCCCGCCCGCCGCCGCCAATGAGTAGGACGTTCATACACGCACCCCTTTAATGATGGAATAATCGCACGCCAGTGAACACCATAGCGATCCCGTATTTATTACACATTGCAATCACATGGTCGTCCCGGACACTGCCGCCGGGCTGGACGATGTAGCAAACCCCGCTCCGCCTCGCCCGCTCTACGTTGTCGCCGAAAGGGAAGAATGCATCCGACCCCACGGTTACGCCAGTGAGGGTGCCGAGCCACGCTGTCTTCTCTTCTGCTGTGAGGGGTTCGGGCCGGTGGGTAAATGTCTCTTCCCATGCGCCCTCTGCCAGAAGCGTGGGCCACTCGTCTGAGGAGAGGTAGATATCAATGGCGTTGTCTCGCGCAGGGCGGGACAGGTCGGATCGGAATGGGAGGTCTAACACTTGGAGGTGCTGCCGTAGCCACCAATGGTTGGCCTTATCCCCCGCCAGTCGGGTGCAATGGATGCGGCTCTGCCCACCGGCACCGATACCGATGGTCTGGCCATCCAACACATAGCAAACAGAGTTGGATTGGGTGTATTTCAGAGTGATTTGGGCGATGAGCATGTCTAGCAACACAGATTCCGGTAAGTGTGTCGCCTTGGTGACTACGTGTTGGAACATGTCTTGGGTGATAAGCACGTCATTTTGGCCCTGTTCAAAGGTCAAGCCAAAAATCTCCCGCCGTTCCACAGCGGGGGGCTTATAGTCGGGGTCTATTTGAACCACATTGTAGTTGCCTTTCCGTTTGGCTTGCAGTATCTCTAGGGCCGCTGGGTCATAGCTCGGTGCGATAACGCCATCGGACACCTCACGGGCAAGCAGGGTTGCCGTTTCCACGTCACAAGGATCAGACAGGGCCACCCAGTCGCCGTAAGAGCAAAGCCGGTCTGCTCCCCGCGCACGAGCGTATGCAGAGGCCAGCGGCGTGAGGGTCAGGTCATCTACAAAATATGCCTTCGCCAACGTGTCGGTCAAAGGCAGACCAACGCCGACACCGGCAGGGCTTACATGCTTAAACGAGGCCGCAGACGGCAGGCCAGTGGCAACTTTTAGTTCCTGTACCAACTGCCAAGCGTTTAACGCATCCATAAAGTTGATATACCCCGGACGACCGCTCAACACTTCAAGGGGCATAGGCCCTGTGGCCGATAAGCTGGCTGGGACTTGGTGGGGGTTTAGGCCGTATTTTAACTCTCGCATTGTGTCACCTCATGACGATTTTGGATTCGGGTTTCGGTCTCGCCTGTGGCTAGGGTCACATAGCGCACGAACAGGGCCACCTTGTTGTCAGGGTTTAAGCTTGTCCATAGGGCTTGGGTAAAACCCTCTATGTCGTCCATGGTCGCCACCAGCCGGGGCTCTCCCACGAAAGAAGGAAGCGGGTCACCGTCTTGCTGATAAGTATGGATAAAATGCCCCTGACCGGGAAGGGGACGGTCGTATTCATAAAAGAATCGGCGGCAAGCGGCGGGGTCGCCCTCGGCGGATTTTAGAATGCTGAGGGTATAGCCGCCGTTCGCCTCTAACAACCCGGAAATACGGGGCGTGTAATTTGGCCCGTCCGGCTCAAAAGTGCGGGTACGAAGGGCCGCTTGAAAGCTCTCTCTCCGTGCCAGTGCGTCATGCACCATGTCGGTCTGGTCGCCGTTGGTAACAATGGTCTGGCCGCCCAGCGTCCGCACCGGGGCGTAGATAATCAGGCTGGGGTCTGTGAGTTTGGCGGGGTCAAACGCCTCTGTGCGAAGCCCTGCCCCATCCGGCACAAACACCCGGTTACGGCTATTTTCACTGCGGCCCATGATGAAATAGGCGATCATGGCCCGGGTACTGTCTGGGGTTTGGCCCAATAAAATCCCACGACCGGGATAGG
This sequence comes from Oscillospiraceae bacterium, assembly GCA_009779845.1. Lineage (GTDB taxonomy): Bacteria > Bacillota > Clostridia > Oscillospirales > Oscillospiraceae > WRAB01. The sequence continues at coordinate 7,962 of WRBE01000012.1, read as the reverse complement.
CGTTGTTTTGCAAGATATCAAATATCTGTTCCATTATGCACCCTCATCAATCCGCACACGGCGGCCTTCTACGGTTAATTTACCCCGACAAAATAAGTCGATGGCCTTTGGTAAAATCTCCCACTCGGCCTGTTCCATGATGCGCCGTTGCAGGGTCTTTGCCGTGTCGTCAGGAAGCACATCAACAGCTTTTTGTAAAATAATCGGCCCCCCATCCACCTCTTCCGTCACAAAATGGACGGTGGCACCGGACACTTTCACGCCGTAGTCTAACACCTGTTGATGGACATGCAACCCGTATTGCCCCGGCCCGCAAAAAGCGGGAATCAAGGATGGGTGTACGTTCATAATCCGATTCTCGTACTCTTTGCAAATAGGCCGCTGGAGCACTTGCATAAAGCCAGCTAAGACCACCAGCTCTATATCTAAATCCCCCAGTTTTTGCATCAAGGCCGTGTTAAATGTCCGCTTGGTGGGAAAGGTGGACACGTCCACCACCGAAACCTCAATCCCCGCCGCTCTGGCCCGGTCTAACGCGTATGCGCCGGGGTTGGACGAGATAACGGACACGAGATTACAGTTTTGAATTTCGCCAAATAGCTGGCTTGCCAGAATGGCTTGCAGGTTACTCCCCCCGCCGGAAACCAAGACTGCCGTTCTTACCATAACAGCTCTACCCCCCGTTTGCCTTGCTCCATGTGGCCGATGATCGTTGGTGTCTCGCCTAAGTCTGTCAGTACTTGCATGGCCCTGTCGGCTTGCTTCTCCTCTACTGCGATGACCATACCGATCCCCATATTAAACGTGTTATACATGTCCCGCACCGGAATGTTGCCCTGCTCTTGTATCAGCGTGAAAATGGGGGGCAACGGAATGCGCTCTGGCCAAATCTTGGCTTGCAGACCGTCCGGTACCATCCGGGGTACGTTTTCATAGATGCCGCCGCCGGTAATATTCGACAAGCCCCGGACGGCGGAGCCAAGGGCATCTAACAAGCCTAGAATCGGCTTGACATATAGCTTTGTGGGTCGGAGCAGTTCTTCGCCCAAAGTACAGCCCAACTCTGGCACATGGGCCTCTAATACTTCTTGTGTTTCGCCTAATACTTTCCGCACCAGTGAGTACCCATTGGAGTGCAACCCACTGGCAGGTAAGGCAATCAGCACGTCTCCCGCTCGGAGTGTGCTGCCGTCAATGATTTTCTTCTCATCCACCAGCCCCACCGCAAATCCGGCGAGATCATACTCCCCTTCCGGGTATGAGCCGGGCATCTCCGCCGTCTCGCCGCCGATTAAGGCCGTTTGTGCTTGGCGGCAACCCTCTGCAAACCCCGCTACAATTTGTTCTGTTCGGGCCGGGATATTTTTGCCCATAGCCAGATAATCCAAGAAGAATAGCGGCCTAGCTCCGGCGCAGATGATATCATTGACGCACATAGCCACACAGTCAATCCCCACAGTATCGTGACGCTCCATGGCAGAGGCAATGCGAAGCTTTGTTCCCACCCCGTCAGCACCAGAGATGAGCACCGGCCGCTCCATACCGCTAAAGTCCGGCGCAAACAGTCCGCCAAACCCGCCGATGCTGCCCAGCACACCTTTGGTATACGTACTCTCTACCAAAGGCCGGATGCGATTTACCGACTCATATCCGGCAGTCACGTCTACGCCTGCGGCTTTGTAGCTCTCACTTTTAGAATCTAGCATATTCTTACTCCTTCCCCGTCCAGCAGTAGGTACACAATTTCGATGGATCCACCCCAATGGAGTCAATCAGCCCGTCTAAGGTTTGATAATCAAGGGAACTAAACCGCAACTTGTCACAGATGGCGGACATCATTGCCTGACCCCGATCAGAGGTACTGTCGGCGTATTCTTCTAAATGGGCTTCCCCGGTCTTGCCTTCCAGTTCGGTGATGGTGCGGCGGGTGATGAGCTCTTGCTCGCTGGTGCTACGGGAAAAATTGAGATATTTACAGCCATACATAATCGGCGGACAGGCCGAGCGGATATGCACCTCTTTTGCGCCATAGCCCCGCAGGAAATCCACTGTCCCTTGCATTTGGGTGCCCCGCACAATGCTATCGTCAATGAATAGCAGCCGTTTATTTTCAATGAGCTCGCCCACAGGAACCAGCTTCATTTTCGCCACTAAGCTCCGGATTTTCTGGCTGCCGGGCATAAAACTTCTGGGCCAGGTGGGGGTGTATTTGATAAAGGGGCGGGCAAACTGGATTCCGCTTTGGTTGGCGTACCCGATGGCGTGGGGTGTCCCGGAATCCGGCACCCCGGCTACATAGTCAATGTCGTGGCTAAACCCCTTTTTGGCATCGTTTTCCGCTAAAATTTTGCCGCAAGCATAGCGCATACTCTCAACCGTAACCCCTTCATAATGGCTGTTGGGGTACCCGTAATAGGTCCAGAGAAATGCGCAAATTTTCATCTTATCTTTTGCAGGGAACAACACTTCTAACCCGTCCGGCGTCAACCGTACCACCTCGCCGGGGCCTAGGTCGCAGTGGTCGTCATAGCCCAGTTTTTGGTAGGCGAAGCTCTCAAAACTGACGGCAAACCCGTCCTCACTTTTCCCAATCAGCACGGGAATCCGCCCCGCTAAGTCTCTCGCGGCGTAGAGTTCGCCCTCTGTGAGAATCAGCACACTCATAGACCCGTCAATGGCTTCCTGCGCATGACGAATCCCGGCAGGGATGGACTCCATCTCATTGATGAGGGCGGCTACAAGCTCTGTGGGATTAATCCGTCCACCGCTCATTTCCAAGAAATGTCCCCGGCCCCGGCCATTGGAAAGAAACTTATCCACCAAGGCTTGTTCATTATTGATCCGCCCCACGGTGGTGATGACGTAGGCTCCCAAATGGCTCCGCACGGTGAGGGGCTGGGGTTCTAGGTCAGAGATGCATCCGATACCCGCATTCCCCTCCATCTCCACCACATCTGCCTCAAACCGGGTACGGAAGGGGGTGTTCTCAATGTTATGGATGGCCCGCTGAAACCCCTGCGACTGCGAATAGACCGCCATCCCACCCCGGCGAGTACCCAAGTGTGAGTGATAGTCTGTCCCGAAAAAAATATCCATGACCGCATCCCGCTTGGCGGTCACACCAAAAAATCCACCCATGTAACTACTCCTCCGAGGGCAAATATTGCCTTGCCCCTGCCCTTTCTTCTACACGGCAAAGCAACGCTTTGTCGAAATTTTATCTTGAGGTTTATTATACCATGATTCCCGTTGCAATGCAAAGACAAACGGGAAAACAGATGGGGGGTGCCTTCAAACCCAGCACAACCAACTTTTCGGTGCTGGGCTGTAGTCCCCCCATCTGTTTTCAACGTATTCGATTTAAGGCGTGACGTTTATTGCAAAACTCCCTTAAAGCCGCTCAAACCCAAGTGTCTGCATGAACGCATTGAAGTGTGTGCGCCCGCACAAGTCCCACTTGAATACGCCAGCATTTTCTAAAACTTCGGCAAAAACATCCGTTATCTCTTGTTTAAAGCGCTGCTTTTCCTCACCTTGAAGTCCGTCAAGTTCTGTCTGTAACCGTGGCGGCAAAACTGCAAGCCCCATCACTTCAATGAGGCCGATATTTTCCTTTTTGATATGATGCAAATGCGCATGGGGATGGAAAATCCCGTGCGGATGCGCCTCTGATGTCCGATTGTTGCGCAACACAATGTCCATCTCAAACAGCCCGTCTTGATTGACGCGCACAATCGGGGTCACTGTGTTGTGGGGCGTGTCTTCCGTGTGGGAAAGAATCTCCACCTCTGGGGCTGAATACGCTTTCCAGCCGTCAAAAATGAAGGTCGCCAAGCGAACCAGTTCCTCTGACTCTGTGCCAGCAATGCGAATCACAGACATGGGCCACTTCAGCACGGCAACTTGGATATCTGCAAACATGGGATGCGCATAGTCTTGATCGGCTGCGGCGCGTTCCATAGGGAATACATGCCGCCCGCCTTGGAAGTGGTCGTGGTTTAAAATCGACCCGCCCACAATGGGCAAATCTGCGTTTGAGCCGATGAAATAATGCGGAAACTGGCTGACAAAATCAAACAACCGCCGAAACGTCGCCGCACCAATCTGCATGGGTCTGTGTACGGCATCTAGCACAATGCAGTGCTCGTTATAATAGACATAGGGCGAGTATTGAAAATACCACGGCTCTTCATTTAGTGTGAGCGGTATAATCCTGTGATTTTGCCGCGCGGGATGCGTGTATGTCCCCGCAAAGCCAACGTTTTCCTTGCAGAGCAGGCATTTGGGATATGTCGTTGTCGGTGCGTGTTTTGCCGCTGCGATGTCCTGCGGATCTTTTTCCGGTTTGGAGAGATTGATGGTAATCTCCAAGGCTCCAAACGCCGTCTCACCTATCCAATGGGCATTCTTTTTCACTCGGTCTACTTGAATATAGTTCGATGCACGGGAAAGCGCGTAAAATGCATCTGTGGCTACTTCCGGTGATTTGTGATGCTTTGCCCAAAATGAGCGCACGATCTCAGACTGCCTCGGCATGAGCAGTCCCATAATCCTAGCCGCAAACAGGTCACGCTGCGTAAGCGTATCTGCTTTGATGAGGCCATTTTCAACTGCGTAGTCGAGCATCTGCTCTAACACTTCCGTAGCCGTTTCCGCTTCGTACGCGACCTCATCCGGGCAAGGTTCTACTACGCCGAACAAGTCCAACAGTGCGTTGCGGACAGGAATTACGTCTTCTTCCTCCATGAGCCCGGTTCTGCACCCAAAGGTGAGCAACCGTTCAATTTCATAGGCTATCATGTCGCATACCCGCCCCCGTCACAGGCTAATATCCTCATAATCACTCTACCCTTCTGGCACCATCGCCGATGTTTGCAATGTAAAACGACGCTTCCAAGCCCGTTTTCTCTTGATATTGCTGTCCAACTCGCTCAATAAACGTCTCAATATGCGCATTTTCCACCAAACTCACCGTACAACCGCCAAAGCCCGCACCCGTCATACGTGAGCCCAAGACACCCTCTTGCGCCCAAGCCGCCTCCACAAGCGCATCCAAAGCAGGGCCTGTCACTTCATACAGATCCCGCAGGGATATGTGTGAGTCATTCATCAGCCGTCCAAAGGCGATCAACTCCCCTTGCTCGAGGTATTGGGCCGCCTCAATCGTCCTTTGGTTTTCATAAATTACATGCTGGACGCGTTTTAGGGTCGTTGGATCGGTAATGCGATGCGCCTCTGCCTCGAACTTTTCTACTGTGAGGTCGCAGAGAAACTCTACGCCTAACAGGTGCGCAACGGCTTCACACTTTGCACGTCGCTCGTTGTACTCAGAGTCTGCTAGTCTGCGGGAGCTGTTTGTGTTGCTGATGACCAAGCTGTGCGTCTGTAGCACAATGGGGATGTAGCGGTAGTCTAGTGTTCTGCAATCTAAAAGCATTGCCTTGTCCTTTTTACCCATACCGATGGAAAATTGATCCATAATCCCGCAGTTTACACCAACAAATTGGTTTTCTGCCCGTTGAGCAAGTTTCACCAGTTCCACCATGGGTTGCTGACAGGAAAACAACTCGTTTAGCATCACGCCCATCAAAAGCGAAACGCTGGCAGAAGAGGACAGCCCCGCACTGGCGGGTAGGTCACCGACTAACAGCACATCTATGCCAGAAAGTTCCGCCCCAAGCTTTAAAAACTCGTCCACAATACCCAGCAGACTGTTCACCCACTCATGTTCGCGGTTATAGATAACAGCGTCTAAACTGAGTTCCACAGGCACACTGCCAAATTTCGTAGACGCAAAACGAAGCTGCCTGTCCTGCCGTTTACGTACCGCACCATATGTACCAAGGCTCAGAGCCGCAGGCAACACATAGCCTCCGTTATAATCTGTATGTTCCCCAATTAAATTCACCCGGCCCGGCGCATGAAAAAGTTCACACTCACCCGGTCCGTACTGTGCAATGAATTGAGCTTTCAGCACGTCTAAGTTCATAAAAATCTCCCCTTTTTAATAGATTCCCTTTTAATTTGCAATTGTTCTTTCTGTCTCTTTATCAAACAAGTGTAGCTTATTGCAATCCACCGCAATTTGCATCTGCTCACCGGTCTCAATCTTTGTGTGCGGCGGCACTTTTGCGATGATATTACGTGCGCCATATGTGGCGTAGACGTAAATCTCAGAGCCCATCAACTCAGCAAGGTCTACGCTGACAGTAATCACACCCGTGGTCGGCTGGTTCATGTACACAGGCTCAAGGTGTAAGTTCTCCGGCCTAACCCCGACAACCACAGGCTTGCCCTCATATGCGGTGAGTTTCTCAGGCGCAAACCGACTGGGTAACAGCGGCAAATCTGAATCACCCACCCGTACAACATATTTATCGTCTACCTTGACCACTTCGCCATCCATGAAGTTCATCGGCGGTGTGCCGATGAAGCCCGCCACGAACAAGTTACAAGGACTGTCATAGAGATTCTGCGGTGTGTCCGCCTGCTGGATGAACCCGTCATGCATAACAACGATCCTGTCCCCCATTGTCATGGCCTCCACCTGATCGTGGGTCACATAGACAAAGGTTGTCTGAAGCCGCTTATGGAGCTTTGCCAACTCTGTCCGCATTGAGGTGCGGAGCTTCGCATCTAAGTTCGACAGCGGCTCGTCCAAGAGAAATACCGCAGGGTTGCGCACCATGGCACGCCCAAGTGCCACACGTTGCCGCTGACCACCAGAGAGTGCTTTCGGCTTCCGTTGCAATAGGTGCTCAATATCCAGAATCTTCGCCGCCTCTTTGACCTTCTGGTCAATCTGTTCTTTCGGCATTTTTCGCAATTTGAGACCGAAGGCCATATTTTTATACACGCTCATATGCGGGTACAGGGCGTAGTTCTGGAATACCATGGCGATGTCCCGGTTTTTCGGCTCTACATCATTGACCAGTCGGTCTCCGATGTAGAGTTCGCCCTTTGTAATCTCCTCCAAGCCCGCAATCATACGCAGTGTGGTGGATTTCCCGCAACCGGACGGCCCGACTAGGATAACGAACTCCTTATCCTCTATTTCAAGGTTAAAATCGTGAACTGCCGTAACATCGCCAGGGTATACCTTGTAGATATTCTTTAATGCAATGCTTGCCATGAACCCTGCTCCTTTTTGTAGTCTATAACAGGTGTCGGCGAGCCTACTACCCCACAATCGCCTTCCCACTAACGCTCTCACCACCCCTAGTCAAATAGTGGTCATTGGTAGCACCTAGCACGGACGCAAAGTACCATGCATCGTCTGTCACATCCGGGAAGTTCCGCGCGTCGGCTATGTCTAACTCTTCCAACGCCTCCAGTGCGGCGCGGCTGTCGATGCGGCCTAGGATACGGTTCACTGCTGTCGCTACCTCCGCACGAGAAATGTTGGCGCGGGGGCGGAAGTCGCCTTGGGTGTCACCGACCATCCAGCCTTCGGTGAAGGTCGTGTACACCAAGTGCGCAGCCCAGCCGCTGATGGCGTCTACATCCAAGAACGGCATCTCTCCGGCTTCTGCTGCGTATGCGCCCGTACGGGCCAGCATCGCTGCCAATTGCTCGCGAGTGATCGGGTCATTGGGCAGGAAGTTCCCGCGGCCGTCTCCTTCTACCAAGCCTGCGTTGTACGCCCATGCTACGTAGTAGTAGAACCAGTTGCTAGAAGCCACATCGCTGAAGGCATCAAAGCTGTCCATGTCTTCCGGCAACGCATCTGCCGTGAAGTCTTCTAGCATCGTACGGGCCAGAATCGCAGCTACCTGCGCACGGGTGATGTTCGCTGATGGCTCGAACTCACCGGCAGTGTTGCCGAGCATGTACGCAAGATGGAACTCACGAGCTGAATCTGCAATCTCTTCGTCCTCATCGGCTTCCGGTTGGGTGACGTTGCCTGCATCATCTGCGTCTACCGCAACTGCACCGCCATCAAGAACTGCGGGAACAACCGCC
>WRBE01000011.1 GCA_009779845.1 Oscillospiraceae bacterium | reverse complement strand
GGGGCGGTTGCCAGAAAACTCTGCAATATCATTTTCGCTATCCTTCGTGAAAATCGTCCATATCTACCGGCACCTCCGAAATCATAAAATTTGTGCTTGACATTTTATAGCTGGTCTATCGGACAAAAACAGGCCCGCTGTGTGATATCGCACAGCGGGCCTGTCTATTTCTAAGCTTACTGATATATATGCCAAGGCTTTGAATTCGGGTGGTTGAGCACAGTCCAATCCCGGGGCGGTAATAATTCCAGCCAAGTCTCGTAACTGCCGTCGGCTCTCCGGATGTATTGATAGGAGTTCCCGGCCTCTTGCATGTACAGGTAGTACCAAGTGGCGGCTACATAGACGAAGGTTTCTTGATGGTTCCCCCGATACTGACCGGAGCGTACTTCTTCCATCGGGAAAAATCGGCCGGGGCAGGCGGTGGGGGTGAGGTCTCTGTGCCCGAAGAGGGGGAGGGGGCGTGCATTTTCTTGCTGTGGCTTGATACAGGAGTAGATGGATAGTGGTTGGATTCCGCTGTAGATACCCTGTATGTAGTGCAGCAGCTCTACCAAAGCGTTAAACTGTGCGTTGGGCATCACCGTGTCCACGGTGTCATACCGCCCTCTGACCACAACGCCGATGGTACTGGCATTGTACCCGGCTGTATGGGCACCAATATATTCTAAAGGCCGGCCAAGCCAAATAGACCCGTCTTTGTCCACTTGGAAGTGGTACGCAAAACCGAGCCAACCTTGGTTCAAGTGCCCTTGGTGTATGTTCTGGATTGGCGCATCGGCATGTAGGTGGTGCAGGACAATGGCGTTGGTCTCCGGGCGCCGGATGAGGTCTCCCGCAAAGGTAAGTTGCGGGTCATTGATGCGGGGGCGGTGCCGATACCCGCCGGGTGGATTGTCCGGCCAAGTCAGCATATCCGGATGTAAATTCTCAATCACTTGGGGTGGGCGGCCCAGCATCCGGCTAATCATAGCGGCGGCTTCGGCACGGCTCACTATGTCGTTTGGCGCAAAGCGTTCAGCGCCGATGCCTTGCACCCAGCCCTGATAGGCTGCGATATTGATTTCAGTCTCCGCCCAGTGGCCGGAAATGTCGGTGAATCGGTCTTCGTCTAAGTCAAAATCATCTGCGGCCAAGCTCCGAAACCGCACCATAATCGTGGCCAGTTGTGCGCGGGACAGCTCTTGTTGGGGGCCGAAAGAACCGTCCGGCAGACCATAAAACAGGCCGTCATTGGTCATGGTGGATACTGCGTTGTTAAACCAATTGTAGAGATTGACATCCGGGAACGGGTTTTCTTGCGTCCAAATTTCTGTGCGGTGCTCGTCTGTAATCAGACGAAAGAAGATGGTGGCTACCTCTGCCCGGGAAATGTTGTCACGGGGGAGAATGTGCCCTTCCGGATCCCCGATAAGAAACGCATGGTGTTCTCGGATTTGGTCTGTGGGTTCTTCTGGCATCCATCGTGCATAGAGAGATAAATCTTCTACAATTGGCGTGTTCCAATCAAAACGGATGTCCCCATAAGGGTCATGATACCAACCGATGAATAGATACGCTTCCCGCTCCGGCGGTGCGAAGTCTATCATGCGATTCCCGGACAGCACTGTTGCTTGGTAATAAACTTGCGCCGGTTGGCCGGCATTCAAATAGAATGTGACGGTGAAGCTATCTTCTTCTACAGCAATTGCCGGTAAAGAACTCAGTACGATAGCGCAGAGGAGCAAAGCGATCATGCGCCGTATAAACCGTCGCCCCCAACATGGCCGTTTGGCGGCCTCTTCTCTGTCTGTATACATGATGATCCTCCATAGATTCAGTGTGCATTGTGTGTCCAGTGTACTATAACTGACTCTATTCGTCAAATAAAGCCGAAGAACCAGAAGGTTCCACTTGTTAGAGAGCCTGTCACCCTTGGACTGAAACAGGCCCCCTTATGCATATAGTCAACTATACTTTGCAGTCAAAGGGGGCACTGCTATGCTGTGGCGTGTGTTGGCGCACCGTAAGCTATATGACCTATTGATTATCTTGGGTCTGGCCCTGGCGGTGGCGGCCCTGCTTGGGTTTCCGCAAGAAGCGGTGGGGGCCGCGATTGACGGGCTTTCTCTGTCTGCAAATGTGATTATCCCATCCTTGTTTCCTTTTTTCGTCCTCTCCACTCTCATGGTGCAGCTGGGGCTGACCCGGTATTTTGGTCGTGCGCTAGAGCCTGTGATGCGGCCTATGTTTCGTGTCAGTGGCGTGGCGGCCTCGGCGTTTGTCTTGGGCTTTGTAGGGGGCTATCCCGTGGGGGCCAAGACGGCGGTGGCCCTATATGAGAGTGACCAGATATCAAAAGTAGAGGCAGAGCGGCTGTTGGCGTTCTCCAACAACTCTGGCCCGGCATTTATTCTGGGTGTGGTGGGCGTGGGAATCTTTGCCAGCAGCCGGGTGGGGTTAATGCTCTATGCGGCCCACGCAGTCGCATCGGTTTTGGTGGGGGTTCTCTTCCGTGGCTGGGGTATAAGGCAGCAGTCTGTTGCCCCGAAACAGAAAAAAACCGATAGCCCTATACAGACAGTACGGTTTAGTCAAGGGTTTGTGAACAGCGTCACCGGTGCCTTTCAAGCGACCCTGAGCATCTGTGGGTTTGTCATTTTTTTCACTGTATTCATCCGCCTGTTATTTCTGGCCGGGGCAATCCCCGCCGCCGCCGAGGGACTAGGCACACTGTTTGCAAGCCTAGGCTTCGATGCGGAATGGGCCTCTACTCTGCTCATCGGCCTCATTGAACTCTCCTCCGGGGTGTGGAGTTTGCGGGATGTGGCGGGGCAGGTGCCTTCCGCTATTGCTATGGCGGCGTTTATGCTGGGCTGGGCGGGGTTGTCTGTCCACTGTCAGGTGCTCAGTTTCATCGGCGGCAGCGGCCTCTCGGTGCGGAGCTATATTTTGGGCAATTTCCTCCACGGCGGTCTTTCTGCGGCCTTGATTTTCCTGCTGGTGCGCTTGGTTCCGCTGGACACCACCGTAGCGGCCACGTTAGCCGAAGGGGTTTATAGCATCGCAGGCACAGATTTTTATACCAGTCTGCGGCTCTCATCGTTAGCCGCAACGGGACTCTTGCTGGTGGGAATCCTCTTTACTTTGTTTTCGACGAGAAAGTGGGAATTAGAACGGTAACACTTAGGCAGGGGCGGAATTCTAATTCCGCCCCTGCCTGATAGATATATGATCGACTACTTACTCCACAAAATACACTGTTGCCAAGTCCATTACATAAATCGAATAAAATTGCCACCCGGCGAGTCTACCGTTAATCCCGACGAAGTTCACCAAATCCTGTAAAAACACACTACCCGCCTCTTGGGTTACAATCTCTTGCAGTTCCCGGTACAGGCGCACTTGCTCTGCCTCATCTGTGGTGTGTTGCGCCTGTTCAAAAATTGCGTCATACTCCGGCGAGTAGAAATTGATAAAATTGCGGCTATTATCCGACACCCACCGCTCCATAAAAGACCGGGCCGTGATATCCCGGGCGGCGATGCCCGTGATGGTGGTTTGGAAATTCCGGCCGCTGTTGACCTCAGACAGCCACCAAGCCCATTCTACTAAGTCAATCGTGGCGGTTATGCCCACTGTACGGAGCTGCTCGACCAGTATCTCTGCCGTGAGGACATGAGGGGTCTGGTTACCCGGCACGGTGATAGTCAGGTCAAATCCATCGGGGAACCCCGCCTGTTCTAATAAATCTCTGGCTCTGTCACGGTTCGTGGCGTAGGTGCCGATGAGCCCATCATGAAAATAACGGGAAAAAGAGGGGGGCATGGAGCTACCAATGGGGAACCCTTCTCCGTCATAGAGCAGGGCGATGATTTCTTCCACATCAATGGCGTAGGCCAGTGCCTGACGTACCCGCACATCGTCTAATGGCGGCACCAAATTATTGAGCCACAGGGCCTGTACCAGGTTCATGGGCCCCGCCAGATAATAGTAGTCGTCCGGCATCTGCCGCACCATGTCTGATGTCAATTGTCCGGCAATATCCACGGCCCCGGCGGACAGTGCCATGGCCATAGCGTCCCCAGAACCGAAGATGCGAAAGGTCACCTGCTCTAAATAGGCGGGCTTGCCCCAATACTCGTCAAACCGTTGGAGAATCAGGCTGTCTTGGGGCGTGTGGGACACGAACTGAAACGGCCCTGTCCCGATAGGATTGTGGGACTGATCGTCGTACCCCGCCGGGATAATGGCAATGGTGAGCAGGGCGAGGAATGCGTTGTCCGGGGCCTCGATTTCAATTTCCACCGTCCGGTCGTCAATCGCTTCAATACGGGTGATTACAGAAAACGCCGACACGAAGGTAGAAACATGTTCAGCATCAGCACTACGCGCAATGGAGTATACAATATCCTCGACTGTCACCAATTCTCCGTTGTGAAACCGCACACCCTCCCGCAAGGTGAAGGTGTAGACGGCCCCGTCCACAGAGAAAGACTCCGCCACCGCTGGAATCAGTTCCCCGTCCGGCGTGGGGCGTACCAAACCTTCAAAGACGTTAAATAACACTTCCCGGAGTCCCGCAGTTCCCGCTGCCGCCATCTGGTGGGGGTCAAAACTACTCCCCAAATCTTGTGCGATCCCGACAACAATTTCGCCGCCGAGGATAGGCGTTCCTGTGGGCGGTGCGTTGCCTGTAACGGCAAGGTTATCCTCTCCCGTTGTCTGTCCGGCACCTGTGCAGCCGCCCAATATAACGGAGAGGGCCAGTAGAAGAAGCAGGAAGAGAATGGTTAGTTTTTTCATGATACGCATCTCCTATATGATAAGTGGAAACATCACGTTCCCCCACGATTTAATGGTCTGTGATAGTATAGCAGAATTTGGGTAGGGGCGCAAGGAAGGGGAGCCATATCACCGCTACCTCGAAAATGATTGACAGCCTGTAGGTTGTCATGTATAATATACCCTCACGAGAATTGCCTGATAGGAGGTGCTGGGAAGATGCTTCGGACTTATCAGCCGAAAAAAAGACACCGCTCGAAAGAGCATGGGTTTCGCAAGCGGATGCGGACAAGAAGCGGCCGCAACGTATTGGCCCGCCGCCGTGCAAAGGGTCGCAGCAGATTGACGCTGTAGGTGCGCCTTACACACACGAATGAACCGATAAGCTCGGGCGGTTACGGCTAACCGCCCTTGGGGGTATCTTTAAACCCAACGCAACCGTCTTTTCGGTGCTTTTCCCGCCTGACTGCGTTGAATTTCCTTGCAATAAAGCAATGATTCCTGCGGAAATTTGCCTTGTCCTGCGGAAAAATCACTTGAGAATACAGTCACGTTGGGTTTGAAGAAACCCCCTTGTGGCCTTTCTGGTTCAAAAATTTTTTGAGGTGAGCTTTGTGATCTGTACCACCTCCATCAAACAAAATTATGAATTCCGTAGGGTATATAACAACGGGAAAAGCGTTGCTACAGGACTCATTGCCGTCTACTGCCGGAAAAACCGCCGTGGGATGAGCCGATTGGGTATTACTGTCGGTACCAAGGTGGGCAAAGCGGTAGTACGCAACAAAGTGCGGCGAAGACTGCGGGAAATTTACCGTCATTGTGAGAGTAGTATCCGCCGGGGTCAAGACATTGTCATCGTGGCCCGGGTGAAAAGCCGATACGCCGCCTACTCTGAGCTAGAGCGGGATTTTTGCCGGATGATGGACAAGCTGGGCTTGTGGGAGATATCCGGGGCGGGCAAGCCATGAAGCGGGTCTTAATTGCTTTGGTGCGCTTTTACCGTAAACATATCTCCAGCGGCACAAAGCCGTCTTGCCGATTTATCCCCACCTGTTCGGCTTATGCGGAAGAGGCGCTGGAAAAACACGGCGCATGGCGGGGCAGCGGACTTACTCTGCGGCGACTGTCTAAGTGCCATCCGTTCAACAGACAAAAGAGCGTCGAATACGACCCTGTACCATAAATTTTATATTAGGGAGCCGTTTTTCATTATGATAGACATGATCACCGCACCATTTTCACTGCTACTCCGTACTCTTGCTGAGTGGATGGACAGCTATGGCTTTGCTTTGCTTGCCTTTGCCCTGATTATCACCTTAATCCGTGTTCCCTTTGATATCAAAAGCAAGCGGGGTGGAATTGGGACTGCCCTTATCCAGCCGAAGGTTAAGGCGTTGCAAGAGAAATATGCTGACGATAAAATGAAGCTCCACGCAGAGACACAGAAGCTTTACAAAGAAGAAGGCGTAAAGCCCATGGGCGGCTGTATTTGGAACCTGTTGCCCATGGTCATTATCCTAATGCTGTTCTGGATTGTGCGGGAGCCTTTGACCCATCTCATGAGTTTAGACGAGGCACAGGTAGAAACCCTCCGTGCCGCCTTAGAGGGAATGGGTTATGAAATCCAGTCAGGCGGGTTTTATCAGGTGCAGATGGCCGGGTATATCCGGGGTAACTTTGAATACCTACACTCGTTGGTGCCTGAGATTTTTGATATCAACATGAACTTCCTGGGCCTGAACATCGGTCGGACACCGGAACCGTTGTTCTTCAATCAGCCAGATTGGGGCATACAGGATTTGGTGTTGTTCTTGCTCCCTGTCTTCTCTGCGGTGAGCCTGTTCTTCCAACAGAAGATTACACAAGCCACCAGCTATCAGCAAATGGCCCAACAGGCACAAATGATGAAGACCATGATGTTTATTATGCCGATTTTCAGCCTGTTTATCGGGTTTAGTTTCCCGGCGGCCATGAGTGTTTACTGGATTGCGTCAGGATTGTCTCTAACCTTGGTTAGCATTTTCACCAACTTGCACTTTAAGAAGGTATATCAAACCATGCAGGCAGAGATGGAAGAAAGAGACCGGCAAAAACAGGCCGTCTTAGAAGAAAAACGCCGTAAGACCCAAGAGCGCAAAGCCCTTGGTCTTACAGAAGAAAACAAAGGCACCTCAAAGAAGAAAAAGCAGCAACAGGAGAGAGAAAAAGAGCGGCAACGCCTCGCCGCCAAGCGGGCCGAAGAGCGAGAGGACGATGAAGAAGAGAACCTTAACCCGTCCCGTGTGGCCCATCGGAAATTTGCCCGAGGCCGTGCCTACAACCCGGAACGCTATGAGCGGGAAGAAGACGAAGAACAGCCGGATACAGATTTAGACACAGACGAACCCGATACGCCGGAGTATGAGCCGCCGGTAGAAGCTGCGGATGATGGCGATGATGCATACGATGCAGATGACTACGACGATGAGGACGATTGGGACGACGACGAGAAATAAAGCACAGTTCGGCCAGCCGCCGGCCGTTTGAAAGGCGGTGCTGTCTCGACAGGACCCTCGGCGGCCTAGTGTGCAAAGGGACAGAGAAGGGGCGCGTTATGATGCGTGAAACCAGCATAGAAATGTCCGGAAAGTCAGAAGAGGATGCCATCTCAAAGGCATTGGCTCAAATCGGCCTAGATCGGGACGAGGTATCTGTAGAGATTGTGAAACGAGCCAAGGCGGGTCTGCTTGGGATCGGTGCCACCCCGGCGGTGGTGAAAGTGACCTACATGACAGATACGCCAGAGCCGGTAGTGGAAGAGACACCGGTAGAGCCACCCAAAAGCGTCCCGGCAGCGGCCCCGGCCAAAGCGGCCAAGCCCTCCCAAGCGACAGGAGACACGGCGGTACAGGCAGAACAGTTCTTGATCGGCCTGTTAGAAAAAATGGACGTTGCCGCCACGCCAGTGTGCAGGGAAGAGGACGGTACCCTGTACATTGAGCTTGTAGGCAACAGCATGGGCTCTGTCATTGGACGGCGGGGAGAGACCTTGGATGCCATCCAGCACCTAACCAACTATGCCGTGAATCGTGGCGCATCCTCCAGCCAGCGAACCCGGATTTACTTGGATGCGGAAAACTACCGCAAAAAGCGGGAAGAGACTTTGGTGCGCCTAGCCAATAAGGTAGCGGACAAGGTGGTGCGCTACCGCAAGAATATGGGCTTAGAGCCTATGAACGCCTATGAGCGGCATGTCATCCATACGGCGTTACAGGATGTGGAACATGTGACCACCTACTCCTCCGGTACCGACCCAAACCGCCGGGTATTTGTGGCATATGACCGCATCAAAAAGGGCGACAGTCCACCCCGGCAAAAGACAGAGCGGGAAGCCCCGGCGCAAGATGTGTCGCCGCAGGTAGAAGAAGCGGCACCGGATACACAGAAGACCTACCGTGAGTGGTCGTAGCAGGGAACGAATCGCATCTGAGAGAATATATTCAAAAAAGGTTGACAAAACGCCAACATCCTTACTTTGAATTGGAGTATTCTATTATGAGATTAAATCTAAAATTAAAGTTCCTCCGCACGGCGGAAGGTTTCACACAACAGGAAATGGCTGATTATCTTGGCGTACAGAAAACGACATATTCTCATTATGAGTCGGGAAAAAGGGTGCCGGATCGTCTCAAGATAACAAAGATAAGCGAACGCTTTTCTGCACCTGCTAATTTTCTGATTGATGACCGTGCCCCTGTTGTTATTCAACAAAAATGTCCGCAAGATTTGCTTGATGCCCTAGAGCATCTGATATCAAACACTGTCGTCACCAAAGACCGGAGAACCGATTGCGAATCGTGCAGAAAGCTACAGGAGGCCGGAAACAAGATAATGGCCATTCTTTCAAGGCAAGGGAATATACCGCCTTGCGAATTTGGAGAGGATTCCTTTCCTTGGGACGATGTGATATCTCGTGGCTATTCCCCTATGACGATTTATCTTGATATCAGAGCCAACGCCTTATTGGACAAATCCCTTGCACTTCAAGATGAACTTTTAAAGCGATATGACCTTGGCGAAGTATAAGAAGTCCCGGTTTCACATCTGTGAAACCGGGACCTTTTCTGCGTAGGGGGCGGCGCTCTTGATGCCCTGTCTCTCGAGTTTGCACCGAAATGGAAACCAAGGGACAATGTCAGGGACATGTTCCCCTGTACAGAGAAGGGAAAGCACCCTTACCCCTTCAAGCCCTTTTTGGCGTAAACAATCGCAAACAAAATCCCCAAAACTGCGACGTTTGCCCACATGATAGCGAAAGCGTGCCAAAGGGGTGTGTCCGCCCCGCCCATTGTCAAATAGTTTGCGACCACGTTGAGTTGCTGTGTGTAGAAGGGGTGGAGTATTCTTGCAAGGGTATCATTAAATTGTGCCATCATGGGGCCGAATCCCAATACGAGTGCGACAGGCAAGGCAAGCCCTGAAGCGGATTGGTGGCCTCCCGATAAGATGCCGATGGTTGCGCCCAATACGATTGAGCCCGCCACACCGGACATCATGGCTCCCGTGAAAATCCAAAAATCCAGCCCGGAAAACTCACCGATCAAACCAAACGCCGCTGATGTGAAAAAGCTGACAACGAATATGACACCGCTGACGCCCAGCAGATATGCGGGGGGCTTTACGCCCGCCATCGTCAAAAAGCGCAGGCTTTTCTTTTCAATATCCTCTGCGACGATGCCGGACATCACAGTGATGAGACCCATCCCCGCAAAAATAGTTGCCTGCATGGTTACCATATTGGGCATATTTGCCGTCAGCATGTCTGCGATGTCTTGGGGGATACCCTCAAAGTCCGTGACCATCATCAAATTCATAAGGAATGCGATGAGGGGAAAGATGATAAATTGAATCAGTATCTCTGGGTTTTGTACAGTCCCCTTGAACTGCTTTTTAAACACTGCTTTTAGACTTCTCATTCCAGTCCACCTCCTGTCAGTTGTACGAATACGGATTCTAAATCCATTGTGGTTTTGACTGCGTTGTAACGCTCGCAAATTTCTTTCGGTGTGCCTTGCTCAATAATCGTTCCTTTGTGGAGCAGGACGACCTGGTCGCAGAGGGCTGTCGCTTCTTCCATGTTGTGGGTGGTCAAAAAGATGGTAGATCCGCTGTCACGCAATTCTTGAATCAGTGTATGGATACCCCGTGCCGTCAAGGGGTCGAGTGCGCTGGTGGGCTCGTCGAGAAAGAGTACCTTTGGTTTGTGCAACACCGCCCGGGCTAAGACCAATCGCTGGCGCATCCCTTTGGAGAGGGCATCCACCTTCGTTTTTGCCGCATCGCTTAGCCCCACTCGCTCTAATGCTTCCAATGTCTGCTTGCGGGACATGCCGTAGATGTCCTCAAATACAATCAGGTTGTCTAGGGCGGAAAGTTTAGAAAACAGCCCGTCATGCTCCAGCATTAAGCCGATTTCATCACTGCCCACACTGACGTAACATTCGCCACTGTCTACGGTCAACTGCTTGGTCAGGATGTTGATAATCGTGGTTTTGCCCGCCCCGGAGGGGCCAAGCATCCCGAAAATCTCTCCCGTTTTGGTCTCAAAGGTCACATCTTTCAGCACGGTGTTCGTGCCGAAGGATTTCCCTACATTCTTCATGCTTACGCTAATCATGATTGTACCTCCTCAAATGGGTCGTAGCCCAAGTTTGTAAAATAGGCGTTGATTGCCGGTTCTATAAAGAGCTGGGCTTGTTGGTGCCTGTTTCTCCAATGTTCGTCCCAGCCGCCTGTGGTGCTTATGCTTTCCTCCATTGCCAGCATGGAGGAAAGTAGTGACATGTCTCCATCGGTGAACAGGGTGATCATGTCCCAGAATCGCCGGGCGAAGTCCTGTCCCTGTTCACTCTCCGGCGGTACGCCCTCGGTATGAAGCCGGATCGCCTCATCTTGTAGGAGTTCCATGGTATCCATAATCCCCATGTCGTGCCCGAGTTCGAGAAAACGCGTTCGGACATGGTCTAAGAACCGGTCGTCGAAATGTTTGATGACCCAGTACATGTCGTTTTTCATCTGCAAATTTACGATGATGTCGGCGTATTTCTTAAAATTCACCGACTGCATTTGCACCACTTCTGCTTTGAGACCTTCGATGGCCGTCAAAGATTCCGATAGGGTTTCCATTTTCTCCCGAATGGCGGTGGCTTGTTCGGTGAGCACATTTGCCACCGCCGCCGGTGTGTCCAGCGTGATAAGTCGGTTTTTGATATCAGCCAGAGAAAATCCCAAAGATTTCAGCGACAAAATCTGGTGAAGCTGTATCACATCCTTGTCCGTATACAGCCGCCGCCCTCCCTCACTCTCCGCAGAAGGAGAGAGCAGCCCCTCTTTGTCGTAGTATTGCAACGTGCGGACAGTGGTGCCCATTTTCTTCGCCACCTCGCCCACGGTCATGTAGCCCTTCGGTATGGCTCGATGTTGTTCCATAGTAAAATCACCTCCTGTTGCTATTATAACTCATTACGTAACGTCATGAGCAAGAAGTTTTTTTGAGAAGGGGAATAATTAGTCGAGAAAGCCTTTTATAGTGGCCTAACTCCACCCGCTCCATCATGTTTGTGAGGATAGAATAGCAGGACATGGTTGGAATGAAACGAGGTTTTCATTAGGGCTTGATTAGAAGATGACGATAAGCATAAAAAAACCGAGCATCTCCGCCGCAAGGGTGCTCGGTTTTTTATATCAGGCAATTAAATCCCCACTGCCATAAATGCGTCCCGGATGGTCTTCACCATGGTCAGTCGAAGTCCTTCCGGTTTCACCAGCTTTTCCTGATCCTGTACCGGCAACACACACCGGGCAAAACCTAACCGGGCAATCTCGGCGAGGCGCTGGTTAATTCCTGTTACTGTCCGGATCTCTCCAGTAAGTCCCACCTCGCCAATGGCAACCACAGAACTGTCAATGGGCTTGCTGCGGTAGCTGGATGCAATGGCCAAAATCGCCGCTAAATCTGCCGCCGGTTCGTCAATCTCCAGCCCGCCGATGACATTGATGTAGGCATCACACCCGCCAATGGCGAGCCCGCCCCGCTTTTCCGCCACAGCTAGGAGCAGGGCTGCCCTGCCAAAATCTATGCCGTTTGCGTTACGCCGGGGATGTTTGGCGGGGTTGGGGACTAAGAGTGCCTGAATCTCTGCCAGCACAGGCCGGGTACCTTCCATGACGCTGGTGACACAGGTGCCGGGGGCGTTTTCCGGCCGGCCGGAGAGTAGCAGTTCCGATGGATTCGGCACTTCACGGAGGCCCGTGCCTGTCATCTCAAACACGCCGATTTCGTTGGTGGAACCAAAGCGGTTCTTCGCCGCCCGCAGGATTTTATAAGACAAGTTCGAGCCGCCCTCTACATACAATACACAGTCCACCATATGTTCTAGCACCCGAGGCCCGGCGATATCGCCCTCTTTATTCACATGCCCGATGACAAAGACCGTAAGCCCTTGGCCTTTGGCTAAGTTCATGAGCCGCATGGTACATTGCTTGACCTGTGTCACACTGCCGGGAACGGAGGGGGACTCATCCGTGTACAGGGTCTGGATAGAGTCCACAATCAGTGTGTCGGGTTTGATTTCACCCACGGCATCACAAATTTGCTCTAAGTTGGTCTCCGGGAGCAAGAATAAGTCCTTTGCCTCTACCCCCAACCGTTCGGCCCGCATTTTAATCTGCCGTTGGGATTCCTCCCCGGATACATAAAGCACCCGTCCGAACTCACTGAGTTGGCCGCAGATTTGCAGCATTAGGGTAGATTTCCCCACGCCGGGGGCACCGCCGATGAGGACTAATGACCCCCGTACCGCACCGCCGCCTAAGACACGGTTTAATTCTCCCATCCCGGTGTCGAACCGAATTTCGGCGACATTTTCTACCTCATCTAAGGTCTTGGCGCGCGTAATGACCTCTGAACCTCTGGTCATGGCGGTTTTGCCCTTGGTTTTCGGCTTTGCCACCACTGTCTCTTCTACTAACGTGTTCCATGCACCGCAGGCACGGCATTGCCCGTCCCACTTGGCGGTCTCGTTACCGCAGT
Source organism: Oscillospiraceae bacterium (assembly GCA_009779845.1). Classification (GTDB taxonomy): domain Bacteria; phylum Bacillota; class Clostridia; order Oscillospirales; family Oscillospiraceae; genus WRAB01. Next base: position 43,523 of record WRBE01000011.1, on the reverse strand, counting down.
CGCTACAGAAAAATACGACTTTTTCTTTTCCTTTTGCCATCTTTTAGGTTCCGCTCCCTTCAAACAAATCTATGGACTGCACATATCCAGCCAGCAGTATGGCCGCTAGGCGCAGTTGATAGCCTTCTGTACGTAACAGCGCCTCTTCCGCCGGATTGGACAAAAATCCGCACTCGACCAAAATGGCGGTGGTGTTGATGTGGTTCATGACATATACGCCGCTGGGAACCCGTGCTGGGATCCGTGGCCGCTCTAGACCAAGTCCTATAGTGAGTGCCGCTTGCATCTGTTCTGCAAAAGCCTCGCTGCCTTCTGTGGCGGCAAACAGCACTTGGGGGCCGGATGCACCGGGGCCGTCGTATGTGTTCTGGTGGATGCTGATCACCACGGCATTTGCGGCGTTGTTGATTAGCTCTACCCGCGCTCTGGTGTCGGCTACTTTTTTTGCCCGGATGGTGGTGGCACTCTCTGGGTAGTCTAGTTCCGCCGTCCGCCGGGTCATCTCTGTGGGGATGCCGTAGAGGGCGGCTAGAGCCTCTAGCCGCAGGCCGACGGCTAGGTTAATCTCACTCTCGTGGATGCCGGTAACGCCAACGGCACCGCCATCCGCACCGCCGTGACCGGGGTCAATGATGAGCAGCCGTTGTTCGCACGCTTCCGCTATGGCACCTATAAACGCTTGCCCCCGGAAAAAGAAATAAGCACCGCCCAAGGCCATAAACAGCATGATGACCGCCAAGCTTCCGACTATCACTCGCTTCATACAATCCCCCCTATGCCTTCACTGTATGAAGTATAGAATGGGAGTAGAACAAGCTATATCTTATCATGAACACACATTTGAAGCAATCCTTTCATAAGATAAGCCAGAACTTTAGTATATAGGAGGAAACCGCAATGCACCATGACCATATGCACCACAAGGAGCCGGAAGCCCTGCCGGACTACAAAGTTGGCAGACTGCCCCGCTCGGCACCCTTGGCTGTCCCCTTTGTTCCCTTCCAGAGCGACAACCCGCCCCAGTACAGCCCGGAAGAAGGCTTTACCCGGGGTACGATCTTTCCCGGCTTAGACTTGCCTTTCCATAACACAGTCAATGAGTCTAACCCCAACGCAGGGACGCTGTTAGGCGAGATGCAAAGTCTCAGCTTCGCCTTAACCGACCTGCACCTCTACTTAGACACCCATCCCCATGACCATGACGTGATTCGGATTTTTGAAGAATACAACCAACGTCTGGCTCAGAGCAGAAAACGTTACGTGGAAACCAACGGCCCCCTGACCCTCACGGATGCCGTGCAGGACGGAAAATACGCATGGCTCCAAGACCCATGGCCTTGGGATTATCAGGAAAGGACGGTGTAGCCCATGTTTATTTATGAGAAGAAGTTGCAGTATCCTGTCCGTATTAAAAACCCCAACCCGGCACTGGCGAAGTTTATTATAAGTCAGTATGGCGGCCCCGACGGCGAGTTGGGTGCATCGCTCCGTTATCTATCCCAGCGATATGCCATGCCTTATCCTGAACTCAAGGGCCTACTGACAGATATCGGGACAGAGGAGCTGGGGCATTTAGAGATGGTTGCCACCATCGTCCATCAGTTGACCCGGAATATGACGGAAGAAGAGGTGAAACGAGCAGGGCTAGAAGCCTACTTTGTAGACCACACAGCAGGAGTCTACCCTCAATTCGCCTCCGGCACCCCGTGGACTGCGGCCACATTTCAGGTCAAGGGCGATGTGATCACCGACCTAGTCGAAGACATGGCCGCCGAACAAAAGGCCAGAACTACCTACGACAACATCCTCCGCCTCTCCGATGACCCGGATGTCAACAACGTCATCCGATTCCTGCGGGAACGGGAAATTGTCCACTTCCAGCGCTTCGGCGAAGCCGTAGAACTCGCCAGAGAGCGGCTGAATCAGAAGAATGTATATATGTTTAACCCGGCGTTTGATCGGAAACGTGCTGTCTCGCACACATAATACTGTTGCGGCAAATAAAAATCCCCACCCAGATGATGAATCGGGTGGGGACTGTTTTTTGATGCATTATCCTTTTGTTCTGCGCCGGGACTTCTGGCTGGCATACATCTCCAACCCGGACATTTTGCTGTTCGACTCTTGCATAAACTGCTTGAGACGATCCTCGAAAGTAGCAGGGGCCTTCGGCGGCGGTGGGGCACGGTGGGTTTGGGGCCTTGGGGGACGGGGCGAAGCTTTCGCCGGCTCTGGCTCCATGGCTTTTTTGATGGACAGGTTCATCCGACCGGTGTCGTCAATGCTGACAATCTTGACTTTGACCTCTTGCCCTTCGGTGAGATGGGCGGATACATCGTCTACATAGGTGTTGGCCACCTCAGAAATATGCACCAAACCACTTCTCTTGTCCTCTAACGTGACAAAAGCACCGAATTTTTTAATCCCTGTGACCTTGCCGGTCACAACACTGCCCACATCAAACCCCATTGACTATGTACCCTTACCTAATAATATTGACACGCATCGCCAAAACGGCGAGGCGCTAGTCTGTATTCCCGTAAAATATCCGCTCACCGGGCATGATTAGCCCAAAGCGAGCCCGGGCGATGCGTTCAATCATCTCCGGATCGTTGCGGTTTTCGACCTCGTATTCCAGCACTGCGTTTTCTAGTGCCTGTTCTTCCACGCTTTGTTGTAACTCTAGCTGTGCCGCCCGTGTGCTCTCCAGTTGACCGTGGAGACCGATGAGGGTGACGGAGGCGTAGACCACCAGTGCCAATACCACCAGCTTCGTAAAAATGCTTGCCTTTCGTTTCATCTCGCCCAATTCCCCCTTCTTGTTTTGCTCTTCTCAGTCGTTTTCGTATAATGAGCCAATCTTTTCTTTGTATTATATAACACTTGCCCAGTTTTTGGAAGCTTTTTTTTCGTTTTTCCCAAAAAAATTTCCATTTGGCCCAAAACCAACGAATAGGGGAGACGATACGCCGTACAATTCCAATGAAAAAGTCAATACATTTTCCGGCGAAATATAGCACGGGGCGACTGAAAGAGAGGAAATAAAGCACAAAACCACCCGCATTTACCGTCAGCATAAATATCCGTGCGACCCCTGCCCCTGCCACCATGGTTTGCACAAATAATAGGGCCAGTAGCCCAATCCAGAAGAGAATGTCCAGAAAAATCGTCATGCCAGACCCGTCGGCTCGGTAACGGACAGCGCGGAGCACATCATAATAAAGCCCCGCTGTAAAACCAACCAGCAGGGCGGCACCGACCTGAGCAAGTTGTGTGGAGATGAAAATCTCCATGCGCTATTTAAACAGTCTGGAGAGCAAACTGCCCTTTTCTCTCAACTCTTCTTCATAGTGCAGACTTTGTATCTGGCCTTGTACCGATAAGTCCCCGCTGTCTAGGCTCAATTTTTCTACATGCAACTCACTGCCTTTGATAATGAGCATCCCTTTGGATGTGTCAACGACAACGGCCTCTTCGTCAAACCGCTCTACATCTTGCACCCCAGAGATACTGAGCCGTTCTCTGCCTTCTAGAATAATATTGTGGGGTGTGTCAACCTGTGTTTTTGTTTCGTATGCCACTTGTGTGTCCTCCCTCGGCTATAGTTTTGTACAAGTATATTTGCCCGCTGGGACAAATATACCTGCCGGGGGACATGCGTTTGGACTTTTCCGCCACAATGCAACACCGCCGCATTCCTGTTGCTGGAATGCGGCGGTGGTTTGGCTGTTCGCTACCGCCGAGCCAAATACTCCTGTAGCTCGGTTTCATCCACCCAGTCAAGTTCCAGTGCCGCCTCGTAGCCGAAGCTGTGTATCTTCATCTCAATCATATCGGCTATGGTAAGCGTCACGAGGTTGTGGTCTGGGTTGCTTACACATTCTAAAACTTCATGGAATCCCCTTTCCCTTGCTCTATCACTTGAACCCAGTGGCGTAAAGTGGTATGTAGCCTGTATTGGCGATAGAACACCGGCAGGTGTACTGCGGATATTGTTCAACAAAAAGAATACCAGATCATCACCGGCTGCTATGGGGATTTGATTACGGTTGATAACCAGTTGACCATCAATCATCCCGCCTGCTTGCGCCACCTCTACGATTTCGCCCGGTTGATGTTCGCCTTTGAACACTTCCCACACCCTGACATGAAAAACGGTAAATACCTCATAGCGTTCCACACCTTCATAAAGCGGAATGTCTGGCGGATAATTTCGGTTGAGCCAGTCAGTCCTTATGTCCAGCACTTGTCCACGAATCACATCGGTTGCATCGTAATATAATGACATCGCATCGCCATACTCAAAGAAGGAACGATGCGGCACATAAGACACATCCAGCCCTTCTCTGTCCATATCAGCCCAAATAATTGGCACACGCGGAGTGTCTGATACGTCTAGCCATTCCCAAGTTGCTGGAACATCCAAAATCTCGGGTGTTTCAACCACTTCCGGCGTTTCCTGAACCTCTAGGATTTCAGGTTTTTCTGCACCTTCCACGTCATACACCGCCGCTTGTTCTTCATAAGTTGTTTCGGTTTCATGATATCCCAAGCAAGCCGTTAAAGACAGCAAGGTGAGAGCGATGAATGCAATTAAAAGGATTCTTTTCATAATTTTTCAACTCCTCATCCTAGGAAGAGAACCGTTGCAGAGCGCAACAGTTCTCTTCTCGCCCATTTACCTATTACCGCCGAGCCAAATACTCCTGTAGCTCGGTTTCATCCACCCAGTCCATCGCAAACGCCGCTTCTAGGCTGAAGTTTTTGACTTTGAGTTCAAGCAGGTCGCCTAAAGTGACGGGAATGTTGTGGTGGCTGTAATAGACGCTTTCCAATTCCTCAATCATAATGCGCCCGGACAGTGCCAGTTCATTCGAACCTACAAACCGATACACGGTTTGGTAGGGGTTCATCAAGCCACCCGGAAGGGCTGGGAATTCTGGAAAAAGCGCAGCAAAGAATACTAGGTCATCCCCCACAGCGATAGGAATTTCTTCACGGTTACCAAAGCGGAAACCGCCCCGTTCGCCCCCTTCCTGCATTACTTCTACAATATCGCCCGGTTGCATGTCACCTTGGAATACGTCTGTCACGCGAACACGGTACACTGTAAAGATACTATGAAACATGGCTCGTATCTCCTCAGCAGTGGTACCCGGGGGTGGGTCGTCAACGATAGAACCGTATGAACCGAACCATTCCGGCCTTTCGTCTAACACTTCACCACGAAAAACGCTCACCCAATTATGCGAAGTCATATGCGCCACATCGTCATAAATCATCCAGTTAGAGTGACCGCCGCCCATCTCAATGATTTCACCATGATGAGGTGGGGGCGTGGCTGGGGTGTCAATGGTCTCGGCCTTATCTGAAGTGTTTGAATCCTCTGGTAGATCAGTCGGCTCATGGTCATCAAAGATGACGGTATCAGTTATAGTAGTTGTATCCTCTATGATGGTTTCATCTTGGGACTCACCTGTACAGGCGGTAAAGGCAAGCAGGGCAAGAATTGCTATGACCCATAGTAATTTTTTCATGATATTTTGACTCCTTTTAATTATTCAAACAACATACGGACACTATCAATGTCAAATGCTGTTGGTGTTCTTCGATTGGGAGAGCCACCCGGTTGCATCACACTGTTTACGTTTGCGTGTGCGCCACTTGGGTGCTCTAACCCAAGGACATGCCCTAGTTCGTGGACAAACACACTGGTGATGACCTCTCTTTGTGTGGCTTGGTTTGGGAATTCAAGTGCTATGCGATGCTGGTTCATACGAATGTTAAATTGCTGCTCTGTTGGGCCACGTGCATATACACGACCGCTACCGGGTGGAGTTTCAAGCGCAAAATCAACACGCCCCAAAAAATGGTATTGCGGGAATGCTCTTGCAATTACCCTATTTGCAGAGCTGGGAGCTTCGTTAAATCTGGGCATGTGTGGTGGTCTGTTTCCGGCATAGTTCCAGTTGGTCATGCCCTGACGCATCAGCGGCAGCCAAGTTGCGTCAGTCGCATTAAATCCAAACGAAATGTTTCTACCGCGCGGCCACCAAAATTCAAAATGGCGATTCGGATTACTCCATCTGGCATGATATGTTGTGCTTGTGCTTGGTACAACAGTGGTAGGCAAAACTCGTGTGCCGCCTGTCTGGGCCGTTGTGGTAAACCAGCCAATCAGGGCACGATCATCGGTTCTAGGATATGACCTCGGCAATGTTCCCAACGCTGTCCCCGGTGCCCTGCTCCACGGTGCTACGGCACTTCCGTCATTGGCGTTCCACGTAATTGTCACATTCGCAGGTGCGCCTGCCTGTGTCACAGATATCGTGCGGGTCAGTCCGCCGCCGGTCACGGTTATGGTTCCTGTCCGGCTGCTGGTACTGGGATTGGCGACGGCGTTAATCCGGAAACTGCCATTTCCTGTGCGATTTGTGGGTGACACATTCGTGGCGGTCAACCAGTTCACATTGCTGGTGGGTGCGTTCCATGTGATGTTGGATGTTACGCTGATGGTAGTGTTTCCGCCCCCTGACCCCGGACTCCATGCGGTCGGTGACACCGTGAGCGTTGCAGGCTGGGTTCTGACCCGAATTTCAGCGTGGGGCGAACGCTCGCGGCGGGAACATTCTGCAAATATGCGGAAGGTGTGGTACGTATTCGGGGCAAGGTTATTGACCGTAAAATGGGTGGTGCTCAATACTGTCGTTCCCAAAAATACAAAGGTACCGGCAGCATTTTGTTGGTAGACCACGTATCGGCTTGCGCTTAACACATTGTTCCATCTGAGAGTCAAACTGGATGTGGTGACATTTTCCGACGGCTGCATCACAGGGGCGGCGAGCGGCACCCAAGTTGTGAACCGACCTTCCGAATGATTTGAGCGGCCACGGCTATCACATTCTGCAAACACCCGGAATGTGTAGGTTGCACCTGCGGCAAGGTTGCCTACCCGGAAATGGTTTTCCGTTGTACTTCCCAGTGATACAAAGATGCCGGCGGCGTTTTGTTGATAGACCCAGTATCGGTTCACATTTGGTACCCCAATCCATTGAAGGGTTAGGCTTGATGTTGTGATTTCTCGGGGCGGCACCATTATGGGGATGCCGGGCGGTGCCGGCGGCTGGGTTATCGTCATTGTACGAGTAAGACCGCCGCCTGTTATTGTTACCGTTCCCGTTCGGCTGCTCATTCCGGTATTGAAAGTGGTGTTGAGCCGGAAACTACCGCTTCCTGTACGGTTTGCGGGCGCAATGTCCGAGATGGTTAGCCAGCTTGTATTACTGCTACTTACACTCCACTGTATGTTGGATGTCACGTTGACGGTTACATTGCTTGCTGCCGGTGCCGGATTCCATGTGGATGGGCTTATTGTAAGGAGTGGTGCCGCTTGCGTCACCGCTATCGTTCGCGTAACCCCACCTCCTGTAATCGTCACCCTGCCTGTTCTGCTGGATGTACCTGTATTGGCAGTGGCACTAATCCGGAAACTACCATTTCCCATACGGTTTGCGGGCGTAATGTTCGAGATTTCCAGCCAATTCACATCGCTGGTGGGCGCATTCCATGTGATATTGGATGTTACAGGGATAGTGATGTCGCTTGCTATCGGTGTTGGAAGCCATAGAGACGAGCTCACGGTAAGATTCGGCGCCACTTGCGTCACGGTTATGGTATGCGTAATCCCGCTTCCCGTAATCGTCACCCTGCCTGTTCTGCTGTTGATACTCGTATTGGGAGAGACACGAATTCGGAAACTACCATTTCCCATGCGGTTTGCGGGCGTAATGTCCAAGATGGTCAGCCAACTTGTATTACTACTACTTACGCTCCATTGTGTGTTGGAGGTCACGTTGACAATCATATTGTCTGCTGTCGGTGCCGGATTCCAAGTGGACTGGTTTATGCTAAGTGTTGGAGCTGTCCATCTTGCCCAATATGTAGTGTTCGCCGAAGGTGCAAGTGTCGCCGGGGTAATTTGTGTGCCGCCGGTCTGCGCCGTAAACCAGCCGACAAACGCAAATCCGTCCCGCATTGGTATAGGTAGCGTGCCCAAGGGCGTACCCGGTATACGTGCCCAAGGTTGCGGCCCCACTCCGCCATTTCCATTCCATGTGATGCTTGGGGTTATCGACATGGTGAACTGTTGGGCGGCGGCGGGCGCGTTGAGCCCCGAGCCTTGTGCCATAACGGTAAAGGTAAAGCTCCCCATGGTCGTCGGTGTACCAGAGATAAGCCCATTGGAAAAAGTCAACCCAGGCGGCAGGGTGCCTGATATCAGTCGCCATGTGAGCGGCAATATACTGTTTGAGGCATCCGCATAGATGCGCCTGCTGAAAGGCACGTTACGTATTGCGTTGGGAAAATCTGGTGAAATGACAGGCGCAGGTAGTGTTCCCGTGGGACATTCCATGCAGAAGCATTCCCATTGGTGAGATAGCTGTATATTGCAGGTGGGACACCCATCCTTTGCCCACTCCTCTTAGTATAAATATATATCTTTTAGGTGCGGCCGCTCCCAAAATTCTTTTTATACGATGCGTGGTCGGATGAAGCTGGGGTTTATTCCGTTAATGGGCATGATTGTATCATAGAAGGGTAAAGGATGTCTATGCACCATTCATATAAAATTTGACAAATTTTTTTGTGCAAGAATGCCGAAGTAATCTGGTGTTACTGAATTTTCATCAAGATAATATAGCGGCAAAAGGAAGGTCAAAAGCTAGGACGCCGCCCCCTATAAGGGGGGAAAGATATTCCCTAGAAAATAGGGAAACCGTGGGATTCCCGCTGTCGGAGTGTTCAACCTTTTGGCATAAAACTTCTACTTTTGACGTATGACTTGACAGACACAAGTTTCCATAGTATTGTGTACCGCGTTGTAACCAATTTGTTTCTTTTGTGTCCCATTCTGTAACCGCCTGAAAGGAGATTCTCCCTATGGATACACCAAAGGTCACACAATTGGCACCACCCATCTTAGAGCTGGGAAAACAAAAGCATGAGCGAAAAACCCTGCTCCCTGCGGCTACACTACTTACCTTACTACTTAGCTTCGCCACCCTGTTTTTTGGCCGATACACCTTCATCATAGATGTGAAAGTAGATGGTGAAGTGGTGGGTGCCGTGGCGGACACGGATGTGTTAGAAACCCTCATCGACACGACTTCTGAATCTGTAGAAACGGTTCTCGGCCGCGAGTATCAGGTAGCAGAGCGGGTGACCTATACCTTGCGCTTGGCCAGCACCACAGTCGCAGCAGACTTAGACATCCAGCCGGTAGAGCACAACATTTTTTCTCACATTGACGGCGTTGACATGCACTATGCGGTCAAAATCGATGGAGAGGTGGCTGCCTACGTTCCCTCCATTGCGTATTTTCAAACGGTCAAAGACGATCACTTAGACGCACTCATCGACGATGGCGCCCTTTCGGCAGAGTTCCTGCCTGACATGGACTTCGGAGCGGAGCTGGAACTGGTAGACTCTGGCGACGAGATGATTGTAGACGACTTTGATGCCTTTATTGAAACCCTGCCTGTGGAGACCGTAGAGCACCACACCTACCGAGAACCCGTACCCTTCCTCGTTACGATTATCTATGACAATGAGCGGTTTGAAGACGAGCACGAGCTGATACAAACAGGCATGGATGGCGAAACGGAAATCCTAGCCCGTGTCACCTACATAGACGGTCAAGAGGTTCAGCATCAAATCTTACAGACCAAAGTGGTGACAGAGGCCCTGTCAGAAATTCATGTGGTCGGTACGTTAGAGCGGCCCCGCACCGCATCTTTCGGAGAATACATCTGGCCTGCCGCGGGTACGGTGACCTCTCTGTTCGGCCCCCGGCGGGTGGTTATCGGGTCGTCAAACCATCAAGGCATTGATATCGCCGCCCCCCATGGTACGCCGATTATCGCCGCAGACGGCGGAGAAGTTTTCTTCGTGGGCGCATCCGGCGGGTTCGGAAACCTGATTAAAATCCGCCACGACAACGGCCATGTGACCTACTACGCCCACCTGAGCAGCATGGCGGTCTCTGTCGGGGAGCGGGTCTATCGGGGCCAATTCCTCGGCGGCATGGGCATGACGGGCACTGCCTCTGGGGTTCATCTCCATTTTGAAATTCGCATTGATGGCGTTCCGGTGGATCCCTTGCCGTTTTTGCCTTAGCTCCCACAAGCCCGCTTCCAAATATTGGATGTGGGTTCGGGTTATGCAGTAAAATAATTGATAGCCAAAGATAACAAATACATCCAAACCAGCTTGGCTGCTCGAAAGAGCAATCGGCTGGTTTGTTTTTGTCGTCATTCTATTTGACGCTTATATTGGTCACCAAGCTTGGAGATTGCTTCCCCGGAAGTGTGAAGAGTTTAATTGTGACACCTTTAAACCATAATCACCCGCCCCTTTGCGTTGGAAACGAAATCATGATATACTATAACAAACACCATCCCCATAACAGGGAGGACATACGATGGATCAAGACCTTGGAAATCTCCTCCAATCTCTTGGAGGACAGGGGGCTGACGCCGCTGGCGCAATGGGCGGTTTTTTTCCTTATTTTACATTCCTGTCCCGCTTTTTTTTACCGGCTCTGGCGCTGATTGTGCTGGTGCGGTGTGTGCGTAGTCTCTTGCGGGAGACGTACGAGCCGGAGATTTGGGGCTATTTAAGCTTGCCCAACGCCACCCGAGTGGCGTTGTATCACTGGGAAAACATCATTGGTCGAGCGCAAAATGCCGATGTGGTGCTCAACTATCCCACACTCAGCCGCAACCATGCGGCCTTAATCCGGGACGATAAGGCCCGGTGGTCGGCCATTGACTTGGGTTCCAAGGCCGGGGTCACCATCAATGGACGACGGGTAGAGGGTAGTGCACCTGTGGAAAAAGGAGACGTGTTAAGCCTCGGCGGGGTTGAGGTGGCACTGTTAGATTTGCACCCGGCGGAGTTGGGCGCACAGAGCATGTCCCGCACCAAGCCAGGGCGATGGCTGACCCCATCGGGTACGTTTTTGTTTTTGACCGTGTTTCAGATATTGTTGGCAGTGCAGCTTACAATTTCCAGCTTGGGCGACTTTAATATTCAAATCCCGCTGGGCTTTATTGCATTGACGGGGATGATGTGGGGCTATTTCTTCTTTGTCCGCAGTTTGGGCCGCACCGGGTTTGAGGTGGAGGCATTGGCGTTTTTAATCTGTAGTGTGGCCATGAGTGTCATTGCAACATCAGCGCCGGACGAGATGTTACAGACGGCGGCATTTATTTTCTTGGGGCTGGTTCTTTTTGTGGTCACTTGTATTATCCTGCGGGATCTCCGCTGGGCCAAACGGTGGCGGTATCCCATTGCTATCGGCGGTGTGTTGTTTTTGGCACTAGGGTATTTTTTTGCTGAAGAAATCAACGGTGCTTACCGATGGATTAGAATCGGAACCTTCACTATCCAGCCGTCTGAGCTCGTGAAAATTGCATTCATTTTCGCTGGGGCCGCGTCCTTAGATCGATTGTTTGCCCGGAAAAACCTGATTTTGTTCATCGCCTATTCCGGGATGTGTGTGGGTATTTTGGCCCTGATGAACGACTTTGGTTCTGCCGCTGTGTTCTTCGCGGCGTTCTTGGTGATTGCGTATTTGCGCTCCGGGGACGTGGCGACCATTGCATTAAGCCTGTCATCTCTTGGGTTTGCGGCGTTTATGGTGCTTCAGATACGGCCCCATGTGGCCCAGCGGTTTGCGACGTGGGGCAACGCTTGGTCAGATGCCTATGGTGTGGGGATGCAACAGGTGCGCACCATGTCGTCTACTGCCTCCGGCGGACTGTTCGGGCTGGGGGCTGGAGAGGGTGTGCTGCACCGGGTATTTGCCGCAGATGCCGACATGGTATTCGGCATCGTAGCGGAAGAGCTGGGGCTGATTCTGGCCTTTATCTGCGTTGCCGCCATTGTGACGCTGGCGGTGTTTGCCATCCGCACTTCCGGGACAGCGCGGAGCAGTTTCTATGTCATTGCCGCCGGGGCCACGGTGACCATGTTTTTGACCCAAGTGGTATTAAATGTGTTCGGGTCGTTAGACGTGATCCCCTTTACTGGACTGACGTTTCCGTTTCTATCCCGTGGCGGGTCGAGTATGCTGGCCAGCTGGGGGATGCTGGCGTTTATCAAGGCCGCCGATAATCGGCAGAACGCAAGTCTCGCCGTGAAGCTAAACCGCCGGGATATCCGAGAGGCCAAGTCCATGGACTGGGACGAGGAAGAGTCGGAATATTATGATGAAGAAGCGGACTATGATGAATACGACCACGGCTATGAAATGGAGCACGAAGAACACCCAGAGCCCTTAGAAGGTGGCCTAGCCCCATCCTATTTTGACGCAGGGCCGCAACATGCCCCCGTGGAATACTGGGACGATGGGCCGGATTTACGATACTTAGACGATGAATGGGAGGATGGGACGAGATGAAAAAAGTAAATCGTCGTACATATTCCATCTTGGCCCTAATCTTGGCCATTGTGGTGCTTTCTACCATATTTTTGTTCCGACTGGCGTCAGACGGGGAGGCGTGGGCCACATTTCCCACCAATACGAATATTTTCCGAGATGGGCAACTGTCTGTGGGTGCGGTCTTGGACAGAAACGATGTACCCTTGGCCCATCCTGTGGAGCGCAGGATGCGGTACAACGATGATGTGACCATCCGCCGTGCAACCCTCCATATCATGGGGGACAGGGCGGGCAACATTGGCACCGGGATATTAAACGCTTACGCCGGGACGCTGATTGGCTATAATTTTTTCACTGGTGTATACTCTTTAGGCGGCGAGGGGAACACCATCCGGCTTACCATTGACGCAGACTTAAACACCGTGGCTTATGGGGCCTTAAACGGTCGGCATGGGGCGGTGGTGGTGATGAATTATGAGACGGGGGAGATATTGGCCTCGGTTTCGGCCCCTACTTTTGACCCGCAGAACCCGCCGCAAATCACTCCCGGCGACCCGGCGTTTGACGGGGTGTTTATCAACCGGGTACTCTCGTCAGCCTTTGTGCCGGGATCCATTTTCAAAATTGTCACCGCTGGGGCGGCCTTAGACACCTTCCCGGACGCTTGGAATCGAGAGTATCTCTGCACGGGCTATGTCACGGTTGCCGGGCACCGGGTCACTTGTACAGGCAACCACGGCAGAATCAATTTGCTGCAAGCTATGGGGCATTCTTGTAACCCTTATTTCGCCCAGTTGGCCTTAGACTTAGGCGGGCCGCTACTGCGCCGGTATACGGAGCAGTTCGGGCTGTTAGACTCCATTGATGTAGACGGCTTACCTTCTGGTGCCGGTAACTTTGTGGCGGGCGCAGACGGGTCGGCGGCCTTGGCTTGGTCCGGGGCGGGGCAGGGGGAAAATCTGGTGAACCCTCTTAGTATGACCCGTTTGTTAGGTGCCATCGCCCGGGGCGGGGTGCCGATAGAGCCAAGGTTGATTGCTGGCATTGACCGGGGGCTTCCCACACTTTTCGGGCAAGACCCGGTAGAGGGGGAGCGGATATTACCAACAGGTGTCGCCAACACGCTATCCAACCTGCTCCGTGAAACTGCCATCGGCTATTACGGCGGGGCATTTGGCACCTTGCTCGTAGCGGGAAAAACCGGTACCGCCGAGGTGGGCCAGGGGCGCACACCCCATGCGTGGTTTGCCGGGTTCTTGGATGACCCCCGCAACCCCTTGGCTTTCGTGGTGCTGGTGGAACACGGCGGCGGCGGACTGGCGGCGGCAGGCAGTGTGGCGAATACCGTGCTCCAAGCGGCGGTTAGATAGAGATATAGATAGCAAATGTTTTAGAACGAGGAACCTATGGAAAAGCGAATCGACAATTTAAAACAGTTCTGTACCCGCTTTCGATTGAGTCCGGACGCAAAGGAAGCGGGTAAGCGGATTGCCTTCTTCCCTGGAGCGATTTTATATATGGAGCTGGTTCTTCGCCTTTGGAGCAATCGGCCGTTTTGGGGCATGGGTCTTTTGTATATTGCCCTATTTTCTGCGGCGGCGGGGTCTTTCTGTAATGTACTAGCCAGTCTGTTCCCAGAGCGGGCACGGCGGGTGGTTCACTGGGCGTTGTTGTCGCTGTTTACCCTGCTTTTCATTGTGCAGACTGTGTTCTATACGATTTTTCGGGGCTATGCAGAACTGGACACGATGGCGATTGCTGGTGCGGCGATTGACGACTTCTTTTTAGAGACCATACGGGTTATTGGTACGGCGATTTTGCCGGTGCTGTTATTGCTGTTACCCTTGGCCCTATTCCAAGCCTTGCATCTTTGGAAGCACCGCCCCATTGTTTGCACAAAGGGGCTGTTATCCGCAGCGGCTGTGGCGGTGATGCTACACGCAGTTACGGTGGGGGCAATCATGGGCAACCAAGGCGGATATCTGCCGCTCCGCTCTATCTATCGAGAGCATTTTACTTTGAATTTAGCTACCCAGAATTTCGGTATGGTCACAGGGATGCGCCTCGATGCCCAGTACATGGTACTCGGACAACCAGAGCCGGATTTGGCAGAGGTCATGGTGGCCATCGAACAGCCAACCCCGCCGCCCCCCACGCCGAGGCCGATTGTCCCTGAGGACGAATATGAGCCGAAGGAAGAAGAGATCATCGACTTCGGCTACAACATCTTAGACATCGACTTCGAGGCCCTGTTGGCAGAAGAAACCCGGCAGGAGATTCGAGAGATGCACGAATTTTTCATGCACCGCCCTGCCACGCCCAGAACCGAGTTCACCGGCATGTTTGAGGGCAAGAATCTCATCTGGATCGTGGGAGAGGCGTTTCACGGCCTTGCCATTCACCCAGAGATTACGCCGACGTTGTATCGGCTTCGCAATGAGGGGATGTATTTCTCCAACTTCTACACCCCGGATACGGGTTTTTCTACCGCTGGCGGCGAGTTTGGAACCATGCTGGGCATGATTCCGGGGAATCGAAACGCCTTCCCACAGACGGCGCATAACTACATGCCCTTTGCCTTTGGCAACCAATTCCGTGCCAAAGGGTACGAAACTTGGGCGTTTCACAACCATAACCACACCTTCAATAGCCGACACCATACCCACCCGAATTTGGGCTATGAATTTATCGCCATCGGCAATGGGCTGGACATTCCCCGTCACTGGCCCGCCTCGGATTTGGATATGATGCAGGCCACGGTGGACTATTTTATCAATGCGGAACAATTTCACGTCTATTACATCACCGTCAGTGGCCATTTAGAGTATAATTTTTTCGGCAATGCCATGGCGGCGCGGCACCAAGAGACCGTAGCCGACCTGCCCTATTCCACCGGGCCCCGTGCCTTTTTGGCGACACAGATTGAGTTGGACTTGGCCATTGAGTATTTAATCCAGCGCTTAGACGAAGCAGGGCGGTTAGCGGACACGGTGCTTGTCCTCTCCGGCGACCACTACCCCTATGGGCTTAGTCATGCCGAGATGGAAGAGTTGGGCGGGGTGCCGATACGAGACCCGCTGATTGATGTCCACCATAGTCCGCTGCTCATCTGGAATTACGCCATGGAAGAGCAAATGGTGATTGAGACCTACAGCTCGTTTTATGACGTCATGCCCACCGTAGCCAACCTGTTTGGGTTGCCCTTTGACTCACGGCTGGTTATCGGCACGGATATTTTGTCCGGGACGGGCCCCTTTGTCCGCTTTGCCAGCCGCAGTTGGGTGTCCCAGTATGGGCGGTTTAATTCCCATGCGGGCAGCTTCACGCCCCACCCCCACATAGACCCGGATACAGTGCCATATAATCACGCCCAGCAGATGACAGGATGGCTCACCGTGCTAGAAACTCACTCGGCCCGCATCGTGGCCCATGATTATTTTAGAATTGTCTTAGAAAGGAGCACATACAATGGCTAAAATTGAACACGTACAAATTTACGGACTGGCGGAGTCCATCTTCCGTAGTGGCTATCCCCTCCGCAAAGCGGCACCCACCGAGGAAGAGTTTTTGCAAGAGGTGGCAGAGATAGGCACCGCCCTAGAGGCAGGGGACAAAGAAAATATCCATATCAAACGGGCCGGTAAACTAGCCAACGCCAAAGGTGGCGGTCATGACCAGTTTCTCAGCGGCATCATCGTAAATTTTGATATGACCCTCACCAACAAAGCCTGGGTAGAGGCCGAGCGGTATCGGTTTTTGACCTTTATCTCGTCTATGAGTACCATGCACCGGGTGGCGTTTTTCAAGATTAGAGAATGTTGCAGCCCCCATACTAGCCAAGATGCCATCGCCGCCGCAGAGGCCATGCAACAAGCATATCACGACATCGATGGCACCACCCAGCCAGAGCGCAAGAAAGAGGCGTATTTGGAACTGCTCATGAGCCTTCCGGCGGGGTTTGAGATCATGGCTGGGATGACCACCAACTACCGCTGTCTGCGGAACATCTATGAACAACGCCGCCGACACAAACTGCCGGATTGGCATGTGGTCTGTGATTGGATTGAAGGACTGCCGTTAGCAGAAGAGCTAATTGTCCCGGCATTGGGGATTGGGAGATAAGGGCTTTTTTATTTGAATCTTTTTTGATTCGACTACATCCTACGGGGCCATTGGACCGCCTCGGCCCTTGACCGAAACAATAACCACCGCCGCGTTCCGATTGTTGGAATGCGGCGGTGGTTTGGTTATATTCTAAACATAATGCAAGAAAGCGAGAAAACAGACAGATGTATCAAACAGATGTCGGCAAGGGGAAAAAGTCGGACGCAGCAAGCAGTGGCGCTATCTCATCCAGCGTTGCATTCCTTTGCTTGCAAACTGCTCTAGCACCTGTTGCGGGTTTTCACACCGGGCCATGAGCATCATGGCGGCGATGATGTAGGGCTTGTACCCTGCTTCTTGATACAGCGGTACTCGATAGCGGTCAAACACCGATGCGGCCACCTCGCCCTCTTTACAAGACACGCCAGTGATATCCGCTGGCAGACAGTGCATGTAAAGGGCCTCGCCCCCCTTGGTGAGGGCCATCATTTCTTCCGTACACTCCCAGTCTTTGTGCCGGGCGTTTTGTGCCAACAGATCTTGCTCTAATGCGTTAATCCCGGCCATGTCGCCTTTGCCGTAGAGGTCGGTGCGTTGCTCCATGGCCGCAAAGGGAGCCCAGCTTTTTGGGTAGACAATGTCGGCGTTTTGAAACGCTTCTTTCATACAATTGGTTTTGGTAAATTTGCCGCCGCTTTGTGCCGCATTGGCTGTCGCTACTTGCTCCACCTCGCTCATAACCTCATACCCCTCTGGATGAGCCAGCGTGACCTCCATACCGAACCGGGTCATAAGTCCAATCACCCCTTGGGGAACGGACAAGGGCTTGCCGTAAGACGGGGAATAGGCCCAAGTCATGGCTAGTTTTTTGCCTTTTAGGTTCTCTAACCCGCCGAAATGGTGGATGATGTGTAACATGTCCGCCATGCTCTGGGTGGGGTGGTCGATGTCGCATTGAAGGTTGACTAGAGTAGGCCGCTGTTCCAGCACCCCCTCGTCGTACCCCTCTTGCACGCTCTTTGCCACTTCCCGCATGTAGGCGTTGCCTTTGCCGATATACATGTCGTCTCGAATACCAATGACATCCGCCATAAAGCTAACCATATTGGCGGTTTCCCGCACGGTTTCACCGTGGGCGATTTGGCTTTTCCCCTCGTCTAAGTCTGCCACTGTGAGACCCAGCATATTTGCCGCCGAAGTGTAAGAAAAGCGGGTTCTGGTGGAGTTGTCACGGAAATTGGAGATGGCGAGACCGCTTTGGAACACCTGCGTGGCGGCATTATGTTCCCGCAGATGCCGCAGGGCATCGGCCACTGTGAAAATCGCTTGTAACTCTTGGTCGGTTTTTTCCCAAGTCAGTAAGAAGTCGCTCAAGTACATGTCGGGGAAGGTGAGGCTGTTTAGTTTCTGGATGTAGGGGGTGATATTACACATGATTGATTTCTCCTTTTGGTTTATAGTGGCCGTATAACAATTATTATACCACGAATTACTTTGCAGAGTAAAGGGTGGCATCAAATAACCCCGCACCCATAATGCGAGGTTATTTGACTTGCAGCCGACCACACACAAAACACGTCAAAAGGGCAACAAATCCTCCACCTCTGGAT
This sequence comes from Oscillospiraceae bacterium, assembly GCA_009779845.1. Lineage (GTDB taxonomy): Bacteria > Bacillota > Clostridia > Oscillospirales > Oscillospiraceae > WRAB01. The sequence continues at coordinate 25,364 of WRBE01000011.1, read as the reverse complement.
AAAAGAGCATGGCATGGTCAATGCCCAGCTTGTTTGCCAGAAACAGCTTTTTGCGGATACTGCCCACATCATCGTAGAGGACGAAGTGAGAGCCGTGGTCGTCTTGGTAAGTAAAATAATAGGCGCAGAGGTCTTGAGAGAAATAGGGTTCCGGCTGTTTCTCTTGCATCAGGGCATAAAACTCTCGTCCGGCGAGTTTTTTACCTTGGCCCTCGCTGGAGGGCAGGCAGAAATCGGTTCGGATGCGCTCAATATCGAGACAAATCCGCTCCGCCCCGTAATGGCCCGACACCTCTTGAAGCCGTGCCGTGAGGCTTCCGCCGGAGATGGCGGTAGGAATCAGTATCCGTGCCCAGTCGCTGTCAGCGGCATACACTTCCGGCAGGTAGAGCGTACCCCCCTGCCGCCTTAGCCGCCCGGAGAGCATGGCCGCTGTTGTGTGGAGGGCGGGAGAGGTGTGGGTAAACGCCAGCACCACACCATGAAATCCACGTTGGATGCATTCACGCATGATCTCAGAGGCCAAGGTTTCAGGGGAGCCGGAGGTGGGGTCAACATCGGTACCGCCGTCGCCTAACATCATCAGCCCGCCCCGGAGGCCGAGAGGGATATTGGCACGGAACAGGTGAAACCCTTGCCCAATTTGATACGCCATATGGGCCACAGGCAAGTTGTGGACGGATACGCGAGCAAGGTCTTCCGGGGCGGCAGATAAGATAACATGGGTGTCCAAAGGCCATTCCTCCTTGGAATTGGTAGACAATAGCATGAAGCTTTGATATACTAGGATATCGCACGATTAAGACTATGAAATTCAGGAGCCTATTATGAGCGTTTCACTGATTCCGGATATCACCGCCCCGGACGTGTTCAGCGTGACGCCCCAACTGTTGACAGACAAAGGGGTGACACTGTTGATGCTGGATTTAGACAATACCCTGTCGCCCTATTCAGAGGACTTGCCCCCTTCACGGCTCTTGGCGTGGATGGAGGCCCTGCAAGGGGCGGGGGTGACATTGTACATCATATCGAATAACAGAAGCCGTGAGCGAATCCGCCGATACGCCGAGGCCTGCGGCATATCCCATGTGGCAAGAGCCAAGAAACCCAGCCCGAAGGCCCTCCATGCGGCGATGAAAGAGTTGGGCAGACAGCCGGAGCAAACCGCCCTCATGGGGGATCAGATTTTCACCGATGGCCTAGCCGCTAACCGGGCAGGGGCGGTATCTATTGTGATTAAACCGCTGGAGATGAAGGGCTGGTTCGGTCTGCGATATATCTTAGAACAACCATTCCGACTACTGGCAAAGGAGAAACTCACATGAACAACTTAGGCGCAATCAAAGATCAACTACAGCAATACAACCTAGACGGTATCTTGCTCACAGGCCCCGTCAACCGCCGCTGGGCCACGGGATTTTACGCCTCAGCAGGGGTCTTGGTGGTAACCCGAGGGGAGAGTTTGTTCATCACCGACAGCCGCTATATTGAGAGTGCCGAGGCGAAGGTTCAGGGCGCAACCGTGGCCCAAATCGGTGTAGGCGAGAGCTATCCCGGGATGGTAGAGAAGTTTTTGACCAAGCAAGGGGTACGCCGTCTGGGTTTTGAACAGCACGTCATGAGCCAGAGCACCTATGCCGATTATAGCGAAAAACTTTCTGCCGAGCTGGTACCCGCCGAGGCGTTGGTTGCCGATTTGCGGGAGGTGAAAAGTGCGGAAGAATACGCCATCATGCGGCAAGCACAGGTGATTACGGATAAGGCCTTTGCGGACGTGTTGTCAAACATCTCGCCGAACATGACAGAGCAAGAAGTAGCCGCAGAACTGGTTTACCACCTGATGAAACACGGCGGTGAAAAACCGTCCTTTGACCCCATCGTGGTGGGCGGCCCCCGTTCCAGTATGCCCCACGGCAAGCCGGGACCGTATAAGTTAGAGGGGTTTGTCACGATAGACTTCGGTGCCGTGTATCAGGGGTATTGCTCGGATATGACCCGCACCATATCCATCGGTGAACCAACAGAAGAGATGAGAATCGTGTATGAAACCGTCCTCCGGGCGCAACTGGCGGGGATTAGTGCCGCAAAAGCCGGGATGATTGGCCGTGATATTGACAAAGCCGCCAGAGATGTGATTGAGGCCGCCGGGTATGGGGACTACTTCGGACATGGTCTGGGGCATAGCCTGGGGTTAGAGGTTCATGAGTCCCTGAAAGCTTCGCCAATCGAGGGCAGACCAATACCGAAGGGTGCCATTATCTCCATTGAACCCGGCATTTATCTCCCCGGCCAATTCGGGGTGCGGATTGAGGATGTGGTATGTCTCACGGGAACCGGATGTGAGAATTTGACCGCCACACCGAAAGAACTGACCATCATTGGATGAAAAAATTTGGAAAATAGTTGCAAATGCCGACGAGATAAGGTAAAATCAAACAAGAGAAAACCATATTGGAGGACACACCTATGATTTCAGCCGGTGATTTTAGAAACGGCGTCACCTTTGAGCATGACGGAAAGGTCATGCAAGTCGTTGAGTTCCAACACGTTAAGCCCGGAAAAGGGGCGGCCTTTGTCCGCACCAAGATCAGAAACGTTATTACAGGCACAGTTGTGGAAACCAGCTTTAACCCCAACGAAAAGTTTGAAACCGCCTTCGTTGAGCGACGGGAGATGGAGTACAGCTATGAGGACGGCGGTTTGTACTACTTCATGAACAACGAGACTTACGAACTAGAACCCATTGACGGCAGCATTCTAGGCCCCAGTTTCCGGTTTGTGTTAGAGAACATGCCTTGTACTGTGTCTAGCTACAAGGGGAAAGTGTTCGCCGTGGATCCGCCGAATTTTGTAGAGTTAGAAGTCACCGAGTCTGACCCTGGTCTCAAAGGTGACACGGCCACCAACGTAACAAAGCCCGCCAAGTTAGAATCCGGCGCAGAGGTCAAAGTACCCCTGTTCATCAATCCCGGCGAGAAAATCAAAGTAGATACCCGCACCGGCGATTACGTAGAGCGCGCAAAAGGATAAAAGGAGGTATTGGCATGTCCATTGGAAAACGTGTGACCTATCTCAAGGGCCTTGTAGAAGGTCTCAGCCTCGGCTCCAGCACCAAGGAGGAGAAGATTCTCCACGCCATCATTGATATTTTGGGCGATATCTCGACAGAGATGGAGGAGATCGAAAAGACAGTAGAGCAGTTAGACGATGATATCATGATTCTAGCCGAAGAGCTGGAACGTCTGGTTGAAACGGACAACGACTGCGGCTGTGGCTGTGGCAGTCACCGCCATGACCATGCCCACCACGACAAGGGCCGCACCCCCACGTTTTATACCGTCTGTTGCCCCGGCTGTCAAAAGGAGATTACCATTGACGAAGAAGTCCTCAAGCTGGGTACCATTGATTGCCCGAATTGCGGAGAGGCGTTAGAGCTTGAGTTTGACGAGGATGAAGAGTAAATGGTTGAAGCCCGGAAGTGTTGAACACTTCCGGGCTTTTTGTTTGTTGACTATTCGGGCAAAAAGAGGTACACTAACAAGGAAAGAGGGGGTGGACTATGATGCAGCCGTTGCGTCAGCAGAGTTGTTGTTTTACCGGGCACAGGCCGGAAAAGCTGCCGTGGAAACACGACGAAGAGAATCCCCGTGCCATTGCCCTCAAAGAAAAAATCTTTGATGTGGTGGAGGCGTTGTATCAGTCCGGCCTCACCCATTACATCTGTGGCATGGCCAGAGGGTGTGATTTTTATTTCGCCGAGGCCGTGCTCCGGCTTAAAGAAGAGCGGCCGGATATTACGCTAGAGGCCGCAGTACCTTTTGAGGGACAAGCGGGCCGTTGGCCGGAACAAGACAGGAACCGGTATTTTCATCTGGTGAGCCGATGCGATTATGAGAGTTTGCTCCAGCGGGCGTACTCGGACGACTGTATGAAACGGCGCAATTTTTATATGGTAGACCACAGTGCGGTGCTCGTGGCGGTCTATGACGGACTGTTCGGTGGCACCATGCAGACGGTGAACTATGCCAAAAAATCTGGGCTGGAAGTGGTAGAGATTCGGCCATAGATATTGCAGTCTGTTACAAAACGTGGTAGAATACTGAAAAAACACTCGAAAGAGGTGTGGGTACATGGACAAGAAAGAAGCGGGACGGTTCCGTGGACAAGTATTCGGCGGGTTTCATCGCCGGGACGTGTTAAACTATATGGCAACGCTCTACGGCAGGATTGATCAGGCGGATTTGGAAAAAGAAGCCCTGCGGGTGCGGTGTGAGGAATTGGAAAACCTATTGCAAAATTTAGAGAAATTTTCAGGCCAAGGGGCAGGCATCCTTGCGGGCGTGGAGCTTTCACCCCCGCCAGAAATGGAAGGCCAGCTAGAGATGGATCCGGAGTTAATAGAACTGTTACATGACGATGTAGCCAGAGAGCCGGAGGAAGAAGCGCATACCCAAGCTGAGACACCAGAAGCAGGGCCAGAAGCAGGGCCGGAAGCACAGGAAGAAGAGACGCCGGAAGCAGAGGTCTCGGCGCCTGTACCCGCCACGCCCGAACCTGTATCAGAGTTCGCCCCTGTGCCGGAACCCGCCGTGTCTCTGCCCGTGCCGGAACCAACCTCGGAGCCTGAGCCTGTGGTTTCTGTTCCGGTGCCTGCGGAAGAGCCAAAACCAGACCCTGAACCCGTGCCGCCAGCGGCACCGCCTACGCCGGCGGCCAAGCCCGGCCTTGCTGTGCCATACCCGCCGCCGGATCGGCCAAAGCGGGTGAAAGTGTATAGAAAATAGGGGAATTGCTCCCCCAATGAAGTCTTGCAACGTCTTGACGGTTATGTTGCCGCCAAACTGCGTTGTTTTTCTTGCTGGACAAAGAGCATATCGCCGTCCAGTATTTGGCAACAAAATTTCATTGGGGGAGCAATATTGCAAAATGCCCCTTTACATTTGCCTGATTCTCTGCTATAATGCGGAGGTTATTAATATGCGCCCGTAGCTCAGTTGGATAGAGTGACAGACTCCGACTCTGTAGGTCGCACGTTCGAATCGTGTCGGGCGTACCAAGGGAAAACCCTGCCATACCAATCGGTGTAGCAGGGTTTTGTTCTACAGTTAGTCTTAGGAGGTGAGGTTGATGCCGTTGCCATCACGCTTACATGCAATCGCCCAGCTCATACCACCCGGTAGTCGGGTGGTGGATGTGGGGTGTGACCATGGGTATTTGGCAGTCTGGTTGCGGCAGCAGGGGGGATGCCTCCTTGTGATTGCAACGGATGTGGCGGCACAGCCCTTAGAGGCGGCGCGGCGGAGTGCTGTGCGTGCAGGCGTTACTTCGGGGATTTCGTTCCGCTTGGCGGACGGCTTAGATGCGGTGGAGCCGGACGAGGTGGACACGGTGGTGATTGCCGGGATGGGCGGAGAGACCATACTGGGGATTTTGCTGGGTGCGCCGTGGCTTACAGATGGCGGTCATCGTCTGTTTCTACAACCCCAGTCCAAGATGCCGGAGCTGATGGACTTTTTGGCCCGAAACGGCTATCAGGTGCAAGACCAGCATTTGACAGAGGACAGCGGGCGGCTCTACACCATATTAGAGGTTACCGCTGGGCATATGGAATCACCGCAAGGCGGTAAGTGTTATGTCAGCCGAAAACTAGTGGAGCGGGGTGACCCGTTGTTAGAAACATATTTAGCAGAACGGATTACCAAGCTTCGCCGGGTTACAGCCGGTTTAAAGCAGGCGGGGAATGAAGAGAAGTTGGCCGAGGCAATGGCGGCCTTACACGATTTAGAGAAATGGAGAGGAGCAAAACAATCATGAGTAGTATACGCACAAAAGACATGTTCGCCTATCTGGACAGCATCGCCCCTGTGGGGATGAAGCTGGAGTTTGACAACGTGGGCCATTTGGTGGGTCGCCAAGAGGCAGAGGTGAACCGGGTGCTGGTGGCGTTAGATATCACAGACGATGTGATTGCAGAGGCCATCGAACTGGGGGCAGGGCTCATTGTGGCCCATCATCCGCTGATTTTTAAGCCTTGTGCCCATGTGACGGATGCCGACAGGACGGGACAAAAGCTAATTCAGCTTATCCGTCATGATATCGGGGCCATCTGTATGCACACAAACCTAGACGCCGCCGTAGGCGGGGTCAACGATGTATTGGCCGAGACCATTGGGCTAATTGACCCTAAAATCCTCTGGAATGTGGGAGAGATGGATGGGGCACCTTACGGCCTAGGGCGAGCGGGAGACATAGCTGCGTCCCAGTCCATGCCGGAGTTTTTGGCCCATGTGAAACAGGCAGTGGGTGCAACCGGCCTCCGCTATCACGATGCTGGGCGGCCTGTACGCCGAGTGGCGGTCATGGGTGGCAGCGGTAGTGACGCATTAGAGTACGCACTGGCAGCCGGATGCGACACCTATGTGCTGGGGGAGGCCAAGTATAGCGCCTTCTTAGCGGCCAAAGAGCAGGGTTTAAATCTCATTGAGGCAGACCATTTTTGTACGGAAAATCTGGTGTCGGCACCTCTTGCCCAGAAGATTGCGGCGCAGTTCCCGGTGCTTGCCGTGACGGTTTCTGAGCGTTTGGAGCAGACGGCGAGATTTTATATGTGATGTAGTTTTTGGTGTGATTTGCTCTTTGTAGGGGCGATTATTAATCGCCCGGCCTTTGGTCTTCCTGTTCGGCGTGTCCGCCGAGGGTTTCTTGGCGGGCACCGCCAACTGGTTTTGTCCTGCCGGACGGGCTTTCTTTTCACCCTACGGGTGTTAACTCAACTAACCATTTGCGGGAAGGGCACCCGCAAACGGAAGTTTCGTAGTATGTCGTTGAACAAAAAGAAACAAAAAGTCAACACAGGGGCTGCGCCCCTATGTACCCGCAAGGGTCAAGGGCAAATGTAGAGACCGTTTTCATGTTATACTCTGTGCTGGCGACAAGAGTCCCCTACCAGAAGTCCGGTTGCCTCGGAACCTACAAGGGCGGTGATACCGCCCTTGACCATTGGAGTTGAGAGTACTATTACATCTGGCGTGAGAGTTTTGGCACCAGTGCAGGGTATAAGGGGCGAAACCGTCGTCACTCTGCCCTTGACCTTGGCGGGTACATAGGGGCGCAGCCCCTGTGTTGATTTTTTGCTTCTTTTTGTTCAACGACAAAAAGAAGGCCCGTCCGGCAGGACATAACCAGTTGGCGGTGCCCGCCAAGAAAACCCTCGGCGGAACGCCGAGTAGGAAAGAGCCAAAGACCAAACAATCAATAACCCCCCACGCAAAAAGCAAACACCCCCACCACCTTTACACAACCCCCATAATATGATACACTAATCCAACCAAAACCCAAAGCAAGAGAGTAGGGAAAACCTATGAAAAACGTACCCAGCCTATTCGGCAGTGCCGTGTTCCATGACGCAGTTATGCGAGAGCGGCTACCGCGAGATACATATCGCGCACTGAAAAAAACCATGTCACAGGGCACGCCCTTAGAATTAGATGTGGCAAACGTGGTGGCTACCGCCATGAAGGATTGGGCCATTGAAAAAGGTGTGACCCACTATACCCACTGGTTCCAGCCCATGACCGGGGTGACAGCAGAGAAGCACGATAGCTTTATCTCGCCTGCCGGTGACGGGAAGATTATCATGGAGTTTTCTGGCAAAGAACTGGTTCAGGGCGAGCCGGATGCGTCCAGCTTCCCCTCCGGCGGTCTGCGGGCCAGTTTTGAGGCGCGGGGCTATACCATTTGGGACACCACCAGCTACGCCTTTATCAAAGACGACAGCCTATATATCCCCACGGCGTTTTGCTCTTACAGTGGTGAGGTGCTGGATAAAAAGACACCCCTGCTCCGCTCTATGGAGACACTGAACAAAGAGGCCATGCGGATATTAAAATTGTTTGGAAACACTGCCGCCACTCGGGTTATCTCCTACGCCGGGCCGGAGCAGGAATATTTTCTGGTGGACAAAGAGATGTACTTGCAACGCCCGGATTTGGTTCACACGGGCCGCACCCTGTTCGGTGCCAGACCGCCTAAGGGGCAGGAGCTGGAGGATCACTATTTCGGCAGTTTAAAGCCCCGGATTTCGGCGTTTATGAAAGAGTTGGAGGAAGAGCTCTGGAAACTGGGCGTCTACGCTAAGACCAAGCACAACGAGGCGGCCCCCGGCCAGTTTGAGCTTGCCCCCATCTACACCACCACTAACGTGGCCACGGATCACAATCAGATTACCATGGAACTGCTCAAAAACGTGGCGGATCGGCACGGGCTTGCCTGTTTGCTCCACGAGAAACCCTTTGCTGGGATTAGCGGCAGTGGGAAACATAACAACTGGTCCATTGCCACGGACACGGGCAGTAATCTGCTAGAGCCGGGAGAGACCCCTTACGAAAACGCACAGTTTTTGCTGTTTTTGGTGGCGGTTATCCAAGCGGTAGACAAGTATCAAGACCTGCTTCGTCTCACTGCCGCCTCTGCGGGTAACGACCACAGGCTGGGTGCCGCCGAGGCACCGCCGGCCATTATTTCCATTTTCTTAGGGGACGAGCTCACGGAGATTTTAGAGGCCATCGATGCCGGGACGGATTATGAGAACAGAGAGAAAATCCAGATGGAAATCGGTGTTTCGGTACTACCTCATTTTCCGAAAGATGTCACTGACCGCAACCGGACAAGCCCCTTTGCGTTTACCGGTAATAAGTTCGAGTTTCGGATGCCGGGTTCCGCCTTCTCTATTGCCGGGCCGAATATTATATTAAACACAGTGGTGGCAGAGTCTCTGCGCCGGTTTGCGGATCGCTTAGAGGGGTCAGAGGACTTTAAGGCCGACCTTGCCACCTTAATCAAAGACACCTTCCGGATCCACCGCCGGGTGGTGTTCAATGGCGATAATTATTCTAATGAGTGGACGGAAGAGGCCGCCCGCCGGGAGCTGTCCAACCTAAAAACCACGCCGGAGGCACTGCCCGCCTTCATCGGCGCAGAAAGCGTGGCACTATTTGAGAGCCACCATGTTCTCTCGAAGACGGAGCTCAATTCCCGGTACGAGATTTTGATGGCGGGGTACTCCAAAGCGAGCCAAATTGAGGGCTATACCATGGTGGACATGGTACGGCGGCAGATTATCCCGGCGGTGATTGCATATCAAAATGACTTGGCGACACTGTTCGCCCGGAAGATGGAAGTGGGCCGGGGGTATGACCAGACGTTGGAGGATTACCTCTTGTCCAATATTTCGGCCTTGTCCGGCAATTTACTCAAAGCACTGGGCCGGTTAGAAGAAGCACTGGCAGAGGCCAAGACCAAAGAGGGCGTTTTGCTCCATGCCATGTTCTGCCGTGACCATATTTGTTCTGCTATGGGAGAGTTACGCACAATTGTGGACGAGCTGGAGACTTTGGTCGCCAAACAGCACTGGCCTGTGCCGTGTTATGCGGCGTTGTTGAATAGCATTGTGTAGGGTGAGGACGGATGTTTCAAGAGTATTTGCATGTGCCGAATAAATTGGTTTTTCAGATGGAAATTGACCAAACTTGTATGCTAAGTGCAATAAACGATTTAAAGCGAATCGAGCATCTATTTGGGGATGTGAAAGGGAAGCGGCAAGTCTCTTTCATTTGACTTTCCATCCCACAGCATGTTATACTAAAAGTGACTAGGGAAGGGGTGGCGCAATGAGAAAATGGCACAAAAAAGGGTTGGCGTTCCTCTTGGCAGTCTGCCTGCTGGGGAGCAGCGTTGCTATGGCCTCGACTTCGGTGAAATCACAACAGAAGTTGCCTTTTGACGACGTGGCGGCAGATAGCTGGTTCCATAACATCGTCTGGTACGTGCAAAGCCACAACACCATGATCGGCACCGGGGCCAACACATTCCAACCCCAAGGGGCTTTTACCCGGGCCATGGCGGCGGCTACGTTGTTCCGCGTCCATCACAGCAGGCTGGCCACAGCGGCGGACGCTCGACAGTCACAGTTTACCGATGTGCCCGCAACCGCTTGGTTTGCCCCTTATGTTACGTGGGCCGTGAGTGCCGGTGTGGTATCCGGCACGGCAGAGACCACCTTCGGGCCTAACACGCCCCTGCCCCGGCAAGAGTTTGCCACTATGCTTTGGCGGTACGCCCAGGCTGTGGGGGCGAATATGACGGTGCCTGCAAACTTTAATCTGCGCAATTTTACTGATTTGGGTACGCTACCTAACTGGGCGATAGAACCCATGCGCTGGGCGGTATATAATGGACTGCTTACCGGTACCTCCGCCACGACACTGGGGCCACGGAGTGCGCCGAACCGGGCGCAGGGGGCCACCACGATTATGCGCCTGATGGGGAACCTCTTTATTGCGCCACCGGGGACAGGTGGGGGGATTCCGCTACGGCTGGTGGCCCAGTTCCATGAGACGATGTTTAATTTGCTGGCAGACCAAAATGGTGTGTTGCCACGGCCCAGTGCAAATTATTTGGGCAGTGCGGTGTTTGCGCACCCATCGGTGGAGGGGTTACTGCTCTTGTTCCCGCCAGAGATTGATGTCACGCAAGCGCGAACGACATATCCTATTGCTATTATGGGTACCATTGACCTCTGGTTCCCGGAGCGGCAAGTGCTAAACCTGCAAGAGCTACGGGGACTGCTGGGCAGTGAGACCCAGGTACAGGTGGCCTTTGACAATGCCGCTGCCGGTTATCGGGTGGTGGCGGAGATAGGGGATTATATAGTTGATTTTGGGGTGTTTCGTTGGGCGAATGCCATTGTAGTGGATTCGTTTTTGATTATTCGGGATTAGAATTAGCGTTTGGTCAGGCCCTGCTGGTTGTTATCAGCGGGGCCTGTTTTTTGTTTTCGGCCTCGCTGCAAGTGGCTTGACCATTAAGATTACACTTGCATTTTTTTGGCTTCTATGGTAGGATGATGGGCGAAACATCTATGGAAAGGATGGATTACAATATGAAAAAGAAGATGTTAACACTGCTCATTGCGGTCCTTATGGTAGCGCTCTTGTTTGCCGCTTGCGGCGGGGGAGATACAGCAGGGCCGGAAGTGACAGAGACCCCCGAGGTAGAAGCCACACCTGAGCCGGAAGCCGAAGTGGAAGAAGAGCCCGAAGAGCCAGAAGAGGCCGAGGAAGAGATCGAAGAAGAGCCGATTGACGGTGCCCCGGTTCGTGGTGTCTGGGATGGCGATATTTTCACCAGCGAATATTTGGGCCTTCAGTTTGAAAAACCGGAAGATTGGGTAGTCGCCACAGATGAGGACATTATGCAAGTGATGGGCTTATTAGATGACGGGCTCTTGGGCGATGACTTCTTTGGCGAAGGCGTGGATACGGCGAGGCTCTTTGAAGTATTCGACATTACAACGGTTCATGATATCATGGTCACAGACCCTGCTACTGGCTCAAATATCCAGATTGCGTATGAGCGGTTGATTTTCCCCGCAAACCGGATGTCTGCCGCTGAATACATTGAGGCGTTAGGCGACATGCTAGTGACCATGGGCATGGAAATCAATCAGTTCTCCGAAACAACCAGACTCGGTAATTCTGACTGGTATTCACTTGAGGCGGTCATGGATATTCACGGCATGGAACTCCTAGGACGTTACCTCATCAGTGTGCAGGACGGATTCGCTCGGATAATTACCATCACATACAGCGGGGATACTCCTGAGCTTGCAGAAGATATGATAGCAAGATTTAGTGATCTGTAAAAACTTGGCGAAAATACAGAATAAGGGCGGCTGTTTACCAATAGGTAACAGCCGCCCTTTCAAACAAAAAAACCGGTGCCATACCAACAAGGTACAGCACCGGTATATCGTATTTATTACAACAAACTTTATTCCGCTTCTGGCTCTTCGGCTTCCACGGTTTCTTCCACCACAGCCGCAGGCGCTTCTTGTACTGCCTCGTCTACAGGCTCGGCGGGAACTTCTTCCGGTGCGGCTTCCGGCTCTTCGGCTTCTACGGTCTCTTCTACCACAGCAGCCGGGGCTTCTTGGACGGGTGCTTCCTCTGCGAGAGTCTCTTCCAACTCGGGTTTGTTGATGTCGGTGTCATAGACAACTGCATCATCGCCGCCGTCGTAGTCATCATGCTCGTCATCCGCTTCAGCGGCTGGTTCCGGGGCGGTTTCTTCCACCAGAGCGCGGATGCTGAGAGATACGTTTTTCTTATCGTAATCAACGTCGATAATCCGCACGTCAATCTCTTGGCCTTCGCTTAAAAACTCTTCCGGTTTGCCAATCCGCCGGTCGGCGATTTGAGAGATGTGGATGAGACCGTCCACTCCGGGCACAATCTCAGCAAAGGCACCGAAGGGCATCAGCTTGACCACTCTGACCTTTGCGATGCTGCCTTTTTCATGCTTGTCCGTGAACATTTTCCACGGGTTTTTAGTGGGGTCTTTGTGTCCAAGGGAAATCTTGCCCTTCTCTTTGTCGAAGGAGATGACATATACCTCAATGGGGTCGCCAGCTTTCACAACGTCAGCCGGGGACTTGATTCTGCCCCAAGACAACTCGGATACGTGAACCATCCCGTCCACGCCGCCGATGTCTACAAACACACCATAAGGTGTTAGGCTCTTGACAGTTCCTTCGTAGCGCTTGCCCTCTTCAATGGATTCCCAAGTCTTTTGGGCCGCTTCCCGCCGAACCTCAGAGGATACCATGCGGATAGAACCCACCACACGGCGGCGGGATTGGTTGACTTCTGTAATGCGAAGCTTCACTTTTTGCCCGATCAGTTCCGTCAAAGGCTGATCTTTCGGAATCCCGGTTTGGGATGCAGGCACGAACACCCGGATACCTTTGACCCGGACAACAACGCCGCCTTTGTTCTCTTCCGTAACAGTCCCTTCCACGACGACACGGTTCGCCCGGGCCGCTTCAATCTCGTCCCAGTATTTGACGGTGTCTAAGCGTTTTTTGGACAGCATTACCATGCCCTCCACGTCGTTGACACGCATGACATAGCATTGCACTTCGCCGCCGATTTGGATCAGGTCTTCTATTTTTTCTTCCGGGTCGTCGGTCAATTCGTGAATCGGAATATAACCGGATTGCTTAGTGCCCAAATCAACGGTAACTTCCGTCGGTGTAATGGCCGCAACGATGCCAACGACTTTCTCCCCCGTGTGCAGGGTTTTGATGGATCTTTCCAGCATCGCCTCAAACGACTCCTCCTCCTGTGCGGGAGCGACAGGCTCCTCTAGTGGCGCAATGGGCGCAACCGCCTCTTCCACCGCCTCCGGTTCAGGTTGTACGGGAGTTACTTCGGGCTCTTCTGTGTTTTTCATGATTTCGTCATTCATCGTCTGATAGACCTCCTTAATAATCCACAAAGGCGTGGACGCTCCTGCTATGATACCTGCGGTATCAATTTCATCGAACTGGCCGGGGGAGAGTTCTACGGCACTTTCCAGAAAAATCACACGGTCAGAATGTGCCATGCAAATCTCTGCTAAGTTGCGGCTATTGGCACTCTGTTGGTCGCCGATGACCACCATGGCATCCAGCCGTTTTGCAAGGGCCGCCGCCTCTGCCTGCCGTTTCGATGTCGCATCGCATATTGTATCAAAAATTTCGGCACTTGTACACCACTTTTTTAGAATTTCTCTGATAGATTTCATTTTTTCTCGGTTATATGTGGTTTGGAACACCACAGTCATGGGGTTTCGACGGTTTTCATCAGTCAAAATCCACGTTTCTAATTCCCGCGCCGACTCCGCCACCACAGGGGTTTCACACCATCCGCAGGCGGCAATGACCTCCGGGTGTTCTCGTTTGCCCACCACCACGACTTGCCGTCCGGCTAGGTGGGCGGCTTCGATAATCCGGTGGATTTTTTTCACATCGGGGCAAGTGGCGTCTATGACCTCGGCCCCTTGGGCTTCTAATACCGCTATCACCGCACGGCCCACACCGTGACTGCGGATAATCACACAATCGCCTGGTTCGGCCTGTTCCGGGCGGTCAATGGTGTCCACGCCGAGGGTGCGCAGATGCTCTACCACATGGTGGTTGTGGATAATTGGCCCTAAGGTCACGGCGCGGCCGCCCTCGTTTGCGATGCGTTCGGCCAGCTCCACCGCCCGGCGGACGCCGAAGCAAAACCCGGCGGTTTCGGCGAGTACGATCTCTCTCACTGGTCTACGCCGCCTAACCGCCGCAGTTTTGCCATGAGTGTTTCTGCCGCCTGTTCGACCTCTTCCGGGGTGGCTTTTTTGTCCAACTCCACCTGATAAGCCGCACCGATGACCATGCGGTTAAAACGGAACAGCTTCTTGTCTCTCGGAATATATACAGGTAAAATCGGCACCCCCATCCGGGCCGACAGCCGCACGGCACCGGTCTTGGCCTCACTGGCATCTTCTGACCGAATCCGTGTCCCCTCCGGGAACATGCCCACTTTTTCGCCGGCTTTTAACAACTTCATGGCACCCTTAATGGCCATAGCGCCGCCGCCGGCTCTGTCCACCGGGAACATGCCCACCGCCCGGAGGATGGGGCCGATAATGGGAATCCGAAACAGCTCGGCCTTTGCCATGTAATGGATCCGGCACTGAGGCCCTAAGCTGTAGGCTACCAAGAACGGGTCGATCATAGAGCTGTGGTTACTGCACACCAAATACGCCCCTGGCCCCGGCGTATGTTCACGGCCTGTGGTCAGGCGGGGGTAGAATAGAGTCACAAAAGGCCAACTGAGACACCAGAGGATGGCATATAGCACACGCATTACACTCCACCCCCTAGCCCCAGCCGCGTATGGGCTAAGTCTAACAGGGCATCCAAGCTGCCCGTTAAATCCAGTTCTGTGGTGTCCAAAATGACTGCATCCGCCGCCGGGCGCAGGGGTGATATGGCCCGCTCAATATCCCGCTGATCCCGCTCTTTGATATCCGTGAGCACTTGGTTAAAATCTTCTTCGATACCACGGGCAACCAGTTCGGCATACCGCCGCTCCGCCCGCCGTTCTGCCGTGGCGGTGAGAAACACTTTCAAGCTGGCATCAGGTAGCACCACGGTGCCGATGTCCCGCCCGTCCATGACCACGTTGTGGTTCTCGGCAAACTCCCGCTGCATATCCAACAAAAAAGAGCGCACACCGGGATTTGCGGCCACATGGGAGGCGTGAATGGATGCCTCCGGCGAGCGGATGGCAATGGATACGTCCTCGTCCCCCAAATAGACCCGTTGGACACCGTCCTCGTGCCTGAAGGTGATTTTTTGCAGACGGGACAATAGGGCCGTTACGGCCGCCTCGTCCGTGGTCTCTGCCCCTGCACGGCTGGCGTAAAGTCCCACGGCACGGTAGATGGCCCCTGTGTCTAAGTATAAAAAGCCCAATTGTTCCGCTAACATGCGGGCCAGTGTGCTTTTGCCTGACCCGGAGGGCCCGTCTATGGCGATGCTGTATGGTTTCATTGTTGTTCTCCTTCGGCGGGGTGTTTGGCTTGACCGGTGCTGGTTTCAAATACATCATACTCGGCCCAGATGCGCTCAAGCCGCTGAAATGTCTCGGATATCTCCGCCTCTGACCGCCAGCCCATGGCGACTAAGAGGGCGTTAATTACGCTAAGGGGTGCCACCAGAGAATCTAGGTATGACACCATATCGCTTTTGGCCAGCAATTTGATGTCCGCCATCCCCGCAATGGGGGATGCTGCCGCATCTGTGAGGCCGATGGTGGTGGCCCCCCGGTCTCTGGCGTAGCTCATGGCCCGCACTGTCCGGCGGGAGTACCGGGGGAAGCTGATGGCGAACAACACGTCACCGGGGCCGATGTTTAAGATTTGCTCAAAGACCTCATTGACATAGGTGTCGTTGACCACTCGGACGTTTTCCCGTGTCAGACCCAGATAAAAGCCCATGAAACTAGACAGCACTGCCGCCGCCCGGAGGCCGAGGATGAAAATCCGTTTTGCGCCAAGCAGGGTATTTACTGCCGTTTCAAAGGCCTGTTTGTCTACGCCGTCTAAGGTCATGCGGATTTTTTCGGCATCGCCGGTCAAGACAGAGGTTAAGATGTCCTGGCTGTCCATGGTGTCCCGGGCTACCTCAATCCGCTGGACGGAGGTCAAGCGGTTGCGGATCATCTCCTGCAACGCCCGGCGCATTTCTGGGTAGCCGTCATAGCCCAACTGGGACGCAAAGCGTACCACCGTGGATTCGCTGACCCCCACGGTGTGGGCCAGCTTGACGGCGTTCATGAAGGCGGCCTTGTCGTAGTTTTCTTGGATGAAACCGGCGATTTGGCGTTGGCCTTTGGAGAATTTTTTTGATTTTTGTTCGATGCGGGAGAGGATGTCTTGTTCCATGGTTTGGGTTTCCTTATGTTGTGGTTGGTTGCTGTGTGTTTGCCCTTTGTAGGGGACGATGGCGATCGTCCCGCAAATCACGGGTGGATTGCAGTCCGCTTGTAGGGGACGTGCCCCTGCGCGTCCCGCGCCCTTGACCTTTCCTATTCGGCGTTCCGCCGATTCTGTCCTGGCGCAGACCGCCAACTGGTCATGCCCTGCCGGGCGGGCTTTCTTTTACCCTAGGGGTATTAACTCAACTAACCATTTGTGAGAAGGTCACTCGCAAAGGTCAGTTTCGTAGTATGTCGTTGAACAAAAAGAAACAAAAAATCAACTCAGGGGCTGCGCCCCTAAGTACCCGCTAAGGTCAAGGGCAGAGTGACGACAGTTTCGCCCCTTATACTCTGTCTTGGCGCTGATACTCTCTAGCCAGATGTAGTAGTCCTCGAAACCTACAAGGGCGGTGGTGCTGTCGGGTTGCTGTGTGAATTGGCTTGTGCTCATGAATGGATAGTATAGGACATTTTGTTATGCAGTTAAAACACGCCATAACACCAGAGCTAAACCAACAGAAAACAAAATCGAAAAAATTGTTTTATTATTTTTTGCCAACCACATAGGGAGAAAGATATCAAATCCAATGCTTGAGTCGTCTGTATATTTATGAGCTAATAAAGTAAATGGGCATTTCCCTTTGCAAATCAATAAGATAATACCTTCGATGAAAACGAATCCGATACAAAACCAAACCAGTATATTGACTCGATTGAACATTCCTGCGTAGAGTACATATAAAATGGCAATTACGAAAATACTCCATATTGCTGTATGAGCGAGTTTTATCAAAATAAGCTTTCTGTTATTGTCAAGCCTTTTCATTGCTACTCCCCACACCATTCTACCCCTCACACCGCAAATTTGCAAGCAAAACCTTACACGCCCCGCAAATACTCTACTTCTTGCGCCGTCAGATGTCGCCATTTGCCGGGTTTTAGTCCGCCTAGTTTCAATTCCCCCTCGCCGACGCGGGTGAGGCGGACGACTTGGAGGCCCACTAGGGCGCACATCTTGCGGACTTGGCGGTTTTTGCCCTCGCGGATTCGCACCTCGACCAGCCCGGCATCGTCCTCGGACCAGAGCAGGCGGGTTTTGGCGGGCTGGATGGGTTCGCCGTCGATTTTTTGAAGGCCCTCCATGGCCGCTGTCTTTGTCTCGAACTCTTGGCCTTTGACACGGACACGGTAGACCTTTTCCACTTGAAAAGATGGGTGGGTCAATCGGCGGGTCACTTCGCCGTCGTTGGTCATAAGTAATAGGCCCTGGCTGTCCCAGTCTAAGCGGCCCACGGGCCAGAGACCGTGACCGTCTCTGCCTAATAAGTCCATCACCGTCCGGCGGCCTTTGTCGTCCCGCACGGTGGTGACGTAGCCGCGGGGCTTGTAGAGCATGATGTACACCCGCTCGGTCAGTGCCCCCGGGATGGGCACCCCGTCTACCCGGATCATCTGGTAGAGGGGGTCTGCCTGTTGGCCTAGGTGGGCGGGTTTCCCATCCACGGTCACCCGCCCGGCTTGTATCATCGCTTCCGCTTCCCGCCGGGAGGCGATGCCTCGGGCGGATAAGATTTTTTGTAGTCGTTCCATATTGTCCCTACTTCCATAACATATTCCAATTCCACTGGATTTCTTCCCAGAAACCCAATTGATTTGTTTCGTCTAACGCCACATCCTCGCTGTAAAGCAGGCGGGTTTCAAAAGCTTGTTCGCCGTTGACTTCTACCACTATCTTGCCCCCCGGTTTTCCCGCCGCCACACCGGCAAAGACGTGGTGGGGCACATGGGCCGTGATGGTAACTGTATCGTCTGGGTGCAAGAGCAGCGCAAGCCCTTGCTCTGCTGTCAGCACCGCACGATTCTCTACGCCGGAGATGACAGGTACTTGGGCGAACTCTGCACCCTGTACCAAAATCTCATGGTACTTATAATTGGCGAATCCCCAATCCAACAAGGCACGGTGGTCGTTCCAGTCGTTCGGGGCAGATAAGGTTACGCAAATCAGCCGTGTCCCGTCTCTTTGGGCAGAGGACACCAGACTGCGCCCTGCGGCCTTGGTAAAGCCGGTCTTGACCCCCTCGGCATCTGGGTATCGCCAGAGCAGTTTGTTGTGGTTTGTCAATGACCGCCCTGCCGCTTGGGTACTGCGGGTGCCCGCCACTTGGGCAAAGTCCTCGGACTCCATGGCCCACGCCGTGAGGATTGCCATATCCCGGGCAGTGGAGTAGTGGGCGTCACCATCCAGTCCATGGGGGTTCTGAAAGCTGGAGTTCGTCATGCCCAGCGCTGCCGCTTTCTCGTTCATAAGGGCCGCAAATTCTTCAATGCCCCCCGCTACGTGGTACGCCAACGCCACGGCGGCATCGTTGCCGGAGGATAACATTAACCCGTAGAGCAAATCCCCTACAGTCATGCTCTCTCCAGTGCGGAGGTACATGGACGAGCCCTCGATACCTGTATGCTCTGGCAATATCTCTACCACGTCATCCATATTGGCATGTTCCAGCACCAATGCGGCGGTCATAATTTTCGTGGTGCTGGCAATCAGCATCTGCGTGTCCGCATTGTGCTCTGCCAGCACCGTCCGGGTGCCTGCATCCAAGAGCACGAAGCTCTGTGCGGAAACCCCCGGTACTGCTAGGGCTGTCGGAACCAAGAGCATCAATATCATGTAGGCACAGAAAAAAATCGTGAATATTCGTCTCACGCAATAAGCACCACCTTTGCAAAATTCAGGCAGTGCTTATTATGAGCGTAAACCTAACGGACTATTCCTTATTCTTCCCGGTCCATTCTGATACCTTGTCCATGACTTCAGGTATGATCTCTACAATTCGGTCTGCGGTGGAGTTGGCGGGGGCGTTGACGTTGATGAGCTTCACGTCCCCCTCTTTGACCACCAGAAACGCTACAGGCTTAATGGTTACGCCTGTGCCGGTGCCTGCGCTGAAGTTTTTGTTGTTGGCCGCCTCTTTCGTCCAGTCGGCACCGCCGGAGAGAAAGCCTAGGCTTACACGGCTCACTGGGATAATCAGTATCCCGTCTGGTGTTTTGATGGGTTCCCCGATGATGGTGTTCACGTCGATCATGTCACGAATTTTTTGTACGGTGCTGTCGGAAAATTCATTGATTGGATGTTTGTTTTCCATGTTTTGTTACCCCTTTCCATATTTAAACACTGAAATATTCAGCATAGATTGGCTAGTTTTTTCGCAATTTCGGCAGTTTGATAACACCTGCCTTGCGTAATCTCCGAAATACAAATATACCCAAACAGATGGCCCCCCACACGGATATGCGGAGTCCCACCCGTAAAAACACGGTGTCACCCTCGCCATTAAAATTGGCATGTATCTGCACATCTTGCCGTTTGACCTGAAATCCATGGCGAATCATGGACAATATATGATTCACCGCCACATGCGCCCCGCCGTAGGCCAAAGCTGTTACCGCCGCATCCTCTGCGCTGGCGGTGTAGTGGAGAATAATCTCTGAAAACACCAACCGCCGCCGTACTTGTCCCAAGATGGGGCCGATTTCAGACAGCACGGCCTTTAGCTGTTCCACTGTCCCGCCCTCTTCCGACTTGTCCTTGTCCTCCGGTTCTTCTTCCGGTTTGTCCTTCGGCTCTTTTTTTGGTTTTTCGCTGGGCGGTCTTGGGAAAACCCGAATCCGCACCGGCCCGACTTTGCTCCAAGCTTGTAGCCCCGCTTTGCTATACTGACCCACTGCCCCTATCCGCACAGGCGCAAGCAACAGCAGTATTGCAAGCAGAAGCAACACAACAACCAGCGCCAACGCCAAGCCCAGCGGCACAAGCACAAGGAGGAGTAATATTTTGATCACAATAGGTAGTCGGGTCATGGCCTGCCCTCTATTCTTCGGTGATAGGCTCCGCATCTTCTATGATTGTATCAGGCTTGTCCACAGGGGACACTTCGTCTGTGGTTACTTCTTCCATCTCTTCCTCGCCCGCCTCTGCGGTGAACAAATCTTGTCCCGCTAGGGCAATGGCTTCTTCCGATTTTCTTGCCTCTTGCTCACGCTGGATGGCCTCAATGGCGGCCTTGAGCTGGGTTTTGGCCTCGCTGTCCTCATCTACGTCCGGCAGAGGCGGCAGCTCTGCAAGATTAGTCAACCCAAAGGCCCGGAGAAATGTCTTTGTCGTCCGAAACAACGATGGCCGCCCCGGTACTTGCAACTGCCCGCTCCGTTCAATCAGTCCCCGGCTCTGCAAGACCCCTACGGTATAGCTGGAGTCCACGCCCCGAATCCGTTCCACATAGGCCCGTGTCACCGGTTGGAAATAGGCGATAATCGCCAGCACCTCCAACGCTGTCGGCCCCAGTTGCGGTACCCGCCGTTTTTCCAATACCCGGCGGATGACATCGGCGTACTCCGGGGCAGAGCAGAGTTGCGCGCTGTCCTCGATACGGAGCAATCGAATCCCGCGCTCGTTTTCATTGTAGTGCTTTTCCAGTTGTAGCACCGCATACTCTACCGCTTTGTCGTCAATTTCCAGAATCTGCCCTAGGCGCTCTAACGTCACCGGTTCTCCTGCTGCGAAGAGTATCCCCTCAATGGCTGATGTAATATCAAAGTGTGCCATATGTATCCGTCACTTTCTCCATTTCTTCTCCCGGCTGTGGGGGTATGAAGTTTACCCGCATGTCCGCCCCTTCGCCTTCTAAGGCGATGTTGCCGATTTTGCAGAGTTCCAACACCGCAATGAATGTGGCCACTACCTCACTGCGGCTTTTCGCCTCTTCAAACAAGGTGCGAACCTCCATGGCGGTGAGCCTTGCCAGCCGGCTCAAAATCTCTTCCGCCTTATCCGTCACCGAATAAGTAATCGGCGGCGGCATAACAAAGGTGCGGGGTGTGAATTCCGTCAGGTCAATCTCTTCCTGAGAACGCAGGCGGCAAAATGCCTCTAACAAGTCCACCACGCTGTGCTCGTACTGATACGCATCCATCTGCGGCAAGGCTTCCGGCGGTTTTTCTGTGTAGATGCCGCCGTGAATCAGTCGCTCTTCCAAAGCTTCCAACACCCCTTTTACTTGGGTGTATTGGACTTTGCATTGCAGGTCTTCCATAGAGTGGATGAGCAGTTCCAACTCTGGAATCTCCTCATCTGCCGCTAGGATAGCCCGTGCCTTGATATATACCAAATGGGATGCCATTTGCACGAACTCGGAGGCCACGTCTAGATCCATTTCTTTCATCTGGTCGAGATAGGCGATATATTGGTCACAAATGTCTCCGATTTGAATGTCGGCAATGGTCACTTTGTTGCGAGATATCAGGTGAAGCAGTAGGGTCAATGGCCCCTCGAAGTCCTCCATATCCTCTCGGCCTTGGATGACGGCCTCCATGAAAAAGGTTGGGTTTCTCTCCATTGTCTGCCTCCTTACCCGAACAAAAAGGCCGATGGGCCTGCTGTAATCTCAATGAACCATGTGACAGCACTATTCATAAATGTCCGTATTGCCCCGTCTTCCCGCATCCCGAAGAACATGAGTAAGAGTAGCAAGAAAAAACCGTATCGCTCATATCGCATCAGCCACAGATAATGCCGGTCCGGTAACAAAGAAAACAAAACCTTTGATCCGTCCAACGGCGGGATAGGCAGTAGGTTAAAGACACCAAGAAAGATGCTAATCATCCCCGTCAGCCGGAGTAAATCCCCTACAATAAACCCGATTCCATCCCCTTGCAACAGTCGCACAATGGGTATTTGGAACAGAAATATCAGTGCCGCCAACAAAAAGTTAGACATAGGCCCCGCCAATGCCGTAATCGCCATGCCTGCTTTAGGCCGCTTAAAGTTCCGCATATCCACCGGTACCGCCTTGGCCCAACCGAACCGGGCCACCAGCATCATCAAAAACCCCATGGGGTCAATGTGACGGATGGGATTTAGGGTCAACCGCCCCGCTCGCTTGGCGGTGTCGTCCCCCAGTGCATAGGCCACCGCACCGTGGGCCAGTTCGTGGATGGTGAGGCAGAACAGGATAGGAATCACAGAGAGCAACATATTGAGTAGCATCGACCAGTCTAAGCCTTGCCAGATTGCCGTGAGTCCATCCATGGGGGTGCCTCCTTGTTTGCGTTTTTGTTATTATAGCATAGGATGGCGGGTTTTGCTAGTCCTTAGGGGTTTTGTTATTCGACCATGCCAACTTGCATAAATCCCCCACCTCTGCAAACAATATATGACAATTGCAACAGAGAGGAACAAAATTGATGGCAGAAGAACACGGAAAACTAAAATCCACAATCAGCGAAAACCGGGCAATTTTGGATGAGCTATTTCAAGACGTGGACATTATGCTCCACCGTGAGTTCTGCAACGCAGAGGAGCAAAGTTTAAAATTCTGTATCTATTTCAGTGATGGGGTCAGCGACTCTATGATGCTGGGAGAGCATGTCATCAAACCCCTGATTTTGGCGGAGAATCTGCCCCACCCGCCCAAATTGCTCTATGAGGCCGCGCGGGATCATGTGGAACTCACCGGAGAGATATCCGAGACCCAAGAGATCGAAGAAATCATCGCCGCCATTACCTACGGCGATACATTATTGTTGGTAGAAGGCTCTGACCGGGGGCTGATTATCAACAACAAGGGTTTCAACCTGCGGGGCATCGCCGAGCCGGAGGGGGAGAAGGTGCTACTTGGCCCTCGTGAGGGGTTTACAGAGGGGTTGATGACGAACCTTTCCATGCTCCGAAGACGCTTACGGACGCATCAGTTAAAACTGAAAATGGATTCTCTGGGACGAGAATCCAAAACCGGGATTTGCATTGCCTATCTGGATAACATCGTCAATAAAGAAATCCTCCAAGAGCTAGAGCGGCGGCTGGAGACCATTGATATAGATGCCGTGCTGGATGCGGGATATATCTCAGAATATATTGCCGAGCGGTCGGTCTTAGGGTTTCATACCATCGGCTCTACCGAGCGGCCGGATGTGGTGGCGGGAAAGTTGCTAGAGGGGCGGATTGCCATCTTCACCGATGGGTCACCGGTGGTGCTGACCTTACCGTATCTGTTTGTGGAGAATTTTCACAGTAGTGAAGATTACTACATGGGGAACCTCTACGCCAGCTATAATCGGTTACTGCGGCTGATTAGTTTTTTCGTGACCATCTTCGTACCCGCCGCCTTTGTGGCGGTGATGGCGTATCACCATGAGCTGCTACCCACGGGGCTGATGCTGGCGTTCACCACCGCCCGGCAAAATGTGCCGCTACCCACGGCAATTGAGTGTTTTCTATTGCTCATGTTTTTCGATTTTCTCCGAGAGGCGGGGGTGCGGACACCGGGTTATGTGGGGCAGGCCGTGGGGTTTGTGGGCGGTATCGTCATCGGTCAAGCCGCAGTAGAGGCCAGCTTAATCGCCGCCCCGGTAGTCATTGTGGTGGCCCTCACGGGGATCACGATTATTGTGGTGCCACGGCTGACGATGGCGAGTTTAGTGGCCCGCTATGGCATGTTACTGGCGGCAAGTTTACTGGGCCTCACAGGTCTGGCCATAGCGGCAGGCATCTTGTTTGTCCACATTTTTAGTCTGCAAAGTTTTGGTGTCCCGTCGGTGATGCCCACGGGAAAGCTGAGTATGCAAGAGGTCAACGACACCTTTATCCGCACCCCTTGGCCGAAGGTGTTGACCCGGCTTCCGCCCTTGAGTACCAACCATGTCCGCGCCCGGCCCGGAGGTGAGAAATGAGAAAATGGCAGGCAAAGACATGTTGTTTGTGTGTATCCATGTATATCATGTTCAGCACAGTCATATTTACCGGATGTTGGGATTACAGGGGCCTGCATGAGCAAACCGTGGTGGCCGGCATGGCGGTAGATATGGCGGAAGAAGGGGAGGGGTATTCCCTCACATTAGAAATTGTGGACGTTAACGGGGCCAATGAAGGGCAGTTTGGCTCACTGTTGCTCACTACCACAGGGGACACCATCTCTGCGGCGGTGTTTGATGCTTACGCCAAGCTACACAGCAACGTGTATTTGGGCATTATGGACGTGGTGTTGGTAAGCCAACAGGTGGCGGAAGCGGGGGTTGGGCCATTGGTAGAATATCTGGTGCGGGATCGGAATGCCCGAAGCAACCTGCATATTGCCGTAGCCGGAACCGACACGGCAGAGGAACTGTTAACCCCTGCCGAAGATGAGGAAGAGCCGCGGCAAATCGTACGCTCCAAGGCGTTAGGGGAGAGCCTACGCCAACACCAGCGGGGCACGTCTACAGCGGCAGAGGCACCCCAAGCCTTTGAGATATTCAACCGCCTTGCCACAGGTAACGGCACCCTCGCACTGCCTGTGGTGGCAGCGTCAGAATCGGCGGACATTCCCTTCCGGTTAGACGGCTTGGCTCTATTCACCGGCGACCAAATGACAGGGCAACTGCCGGAGGCGGACATGCCAATCTATCTGCTGGCAACCACAGGACTGCGAGATCGGGTGTTCCCGGTAGAGGTGGCGGGGCCTGATGGGAAAACCCATCAGGTGGTACTGGCCAGCCGTCGCAGTGACGCTCATGTGCGATTTGCCTACACAGCGGGGATACTGCAATTTTGGCTGGATATTGCACTGGAGGCGGAGGTCGTTGAGCTGCCGGGAGATTGGGGTCCCATCGGCCAAACAGAGTTGCGGCGAATCGAAACAGCAGCGGCAGAGGCACTCACAGACCAAGTGCGCAGTTTGGCCCGGCGGCTCAATGATGAGGGGCAAGATACCTTGGGATTATTAGAAACAGTCCGGCACTACGACGCCACTCTCTGGCGGACAGTGGCCGAACATCCGGCAGAGTGGTTGCAAAACAGCGAAATTGAACCGCAGGTGCAGGTGCAGGTGCAGATTCAGAGCACAGGAATGATCGGGAGGTGACTAGCTATTAGAAGTCAAGAGTTTTTTGGAAGAATTTTCACACAGCGAAAATGGGCATGCCAAAGCGAGCCCCTGATGGAGCTGTTTTTAAAATTGGCGTTTTATCTCAGTTTTTCCG
>WRBE01000010.1 GCA_009779845.1 Oscillospiraceae bacterium | reverse complement strand
GCCCCTGCACCGGTACCGCCGACGATTACCACCACGAGCTTGGGCAGTGGCGTAGTAGGCGAGGCGTTTACATCAGTGACGCTGACAGCGACCGGCGACACACCGATTACATGGACAGCGGCGGGTCTTCCTGCAGGTTTGTCCCTAACCGGTGGCACAATCAGCGGCACCCCGACAGCGTCTGGCACGGTGACGGTTACGGTCACTGCAACGAATGCGGCGGGTAGTGACACGGAGACGTTCACATTAGTGATCGCCCCTGCTGTAACACATGAAGTCCTCGTATACCTGACCCAGCCGGAGAACACTCCAGCGGAAGCGGGGAACCGATTCAACGCCACCGGCGGGTATTTCATGGATGTATCGCACCTGACCGTTTGGGACAACAACATACAGCAAATAATTGGCGCAGTTGCCGACCCCATCGCAACGCCGAGAACGCCGATTGTATGGAACAACAGTGAAACCTATCTTGCACCTCATAACGATACCACTAGAAACCGTGGTTGGCGCAGTGTGGGTCCGGCTGATATCGATTATGATATCACCGTTGACACAGCCAGCGCCTGGCAGCTTCGGTTTGAAACCACCGGGTTTGAAAACATCCGGTTTAGTGCCCAGCAAAAATCCACTGGAAGCGGCCCGAATTCGTTTGCACTGGCCTACAGCCTCAACGGCCCAATGGGACCGTTTACCATGATTCCGGGCAGTGTGGCCCAGCCCTTGCGGGCCAGCGATAACACCTTTGAAGTCTTTGAGAACCCCGACTCGCATACGTATATCGAATTTGTTCTACCTGACACTGTGGCAGATCGAGGGGCGGTCTATCTGCGGATATTCGGCTACAATTTCAGCCTGAACAATGACGAGAACTTGCGGGAAGACCTACTGGCTGACCGGAGAAATGGCAACACGTCGATCAACCACATTGTTGTAATCGGTGATGCGGTTGACGCCGACATCTTCGTACCGGTTCGTGAAATTATCAATGTACCGACAACAGTCATTGTGGATACAGACCTGACCCTGACCGGCACAGTGGCTCCGGGAACCGCAACAAACCAAGACATCGTGTGGAGTATACACGACCCAAGCGGCACCGGTGCAACCCTCGCTGGTACCACGCTACATGCGACAACACCGGGTACAGTCATCGTCCGTGCAACCATCACAGACGGCACGGAAGTGGGCATACCGTTCACACAAGACTTCCCGATTACGGTAACTCCGGTACCAGCACCGCCGACGATCACCACCGCAACGCTACCTGATGGCACAATAGATGTTTCCTACACCGCAACACTGGAAGCGACCGGCGGCGACCCGATTACATGGGAAGTGGCAACGGGTACCCTGCCTGATGGCCTAACCTTAGCAGAAAATGGCACAATCAGCGGCACCCCAACAGAAGAGGGCACGTTTACCTTCACCGTGAGAGCCACAAACGATGCGGGCTATTCTGCCACGCAAGAGTTGACAATTGTGATAGCCCCAGCTCCGGAGCAACCGACAATCATTACCACAGCACTACTTGGCGGCACAGTGAGCAGGGTTTACAACGCAACACTGGCTGCGACAGGTGACACGCCGATTACATGGGAAGTGACGGCGGGCAATCTACCCGGTGGCCTGACTTTGAATACAGACACCGGCGCAATCACGGGCACTCCCACAACAGAGGGGACGTTTACCTTCACCGTGAGAGCCACAAACGATGTGGGCCATGACGAGCAAGAGCTCATGATTGTAGTGGCGACCATAGTGCCTGAAGTCCTTGTGCTCTTAACCCAGCCCGTGAATATTGAAGCGGAAGCGGGGAATCGATTTAACGCCACCGGCGGGTACTTCATGGATGTATCGCACCTGACCGCTTGGGACAATAATGTACAGCGCACAATCGGTTCGATGGGGACACAGGAACGGACACCGATTGTATTTAACAATGGTGCAACCGAGCGTGGTTGGCAAAGTGTGGGGGACACCGTGGGCGGCACAGATATCACCGTTGACACAGCCACTGCTTGGCAACTTCGGTTTGAAACCACCGGGTTTGAAAACATCCGGTTTAGCACCCAGCAAAAATCCACCGGAAGCGGCCCGAACGAGTTTGCACTGGCCTATAGCCTCAACGGCCCGAACGGACCGTTTATCATGATTCCGGACAGTGTGGCCCAGCCCTTGCGGGCCAGCGATAACAGTTTTGAGGTATTTGAAAACCCCTTAACCCGGACGTATGTCGAATTTGCTCTGCCTGACACTGTGGCAAATCAGGGGGCGGTCTATCTGCGAATATTCGGCCATAACTTCACCATGGAGGATCGGCTAAATGGCAACACGTCAATCAATCACATCGTTGTAATCGGGGATGCGATTGACACCAGCGAATTCAGACCGGTGACCAGCATCATCGGTGTGCCCACAACGGCCACAGTGGGTACAGACCTAGCTTTGGCAGGCACAGCGGTTCCGTCCACCGCCACAAATCGCACCATTGTTTGGAGCGTGTACAATGCAGGCACAACCGGTGCGACCATCAGCGGTACCACGTTGCGCACCACAGCACCGGGGACGGTTGTTGTCCGTGCGACCATTATAAACGGCCTGACGGAAACAAGTAATTTCACACAAAACTTTGTCATCACGGTAACAGTGCCCATAGACAGAGCTGCCTTGGAAGAAGCGATAGCGGAAGCGGAGCATATGCTTGCGGAACTAGACTACACGCTAACGGCATCGCAAGCAGCGGTTCTTGCCGCCGCCCGCACGGCTTTGACGGCACCTGACCAATTGGTAGTGGACACAGCGACAGAGAGCTTGTTGGATGTATTGGATGCAGTCAGACGTGCCGCGCTGGAAGATGCAATTGAGCAGGCGGAAGAGAGAGATGAAGCAATCTACACCCCGGAAACATGGGCAGCGTTTGCAGAAGCCTTAGCAGAAGCCCAGCGTGTGTTGGCGCAAGCCGACCCAGCGGCAGCCCGTGATGCAATCACCGAGGCGAGAATTGCGCTGGAGGAAGCCATGGCGGCGCTGACAGAGCCGGTAGTGCGAGAATTCCACCCGGCGTACATGTTTGGCAACGCCGCGGGCGAGTTCATGCCACGCACGAGCATTACACGAGCCCAAGTGGCAGCCATTCTGGCCCGGACAATGATAGAAGACTTTGAGGCGGGGACACTACCGGAAGATATGGACAGCTTTGATGTGTTCAGTGACGTGAGCGAGACGAATTGGTTCTACCACTATGTAGCCTGGGCCTATACGGAAGGTCTGGTGCAGGGTGACGAGCGCGGCAGATTCTTACCGACAGCCCCGATTACTCGGGAGCAACTGGCGGCCATGTTGGCTCGTACTGTGGAGTATGCGGAAGAGGCCGGCGAGATGGCATTCGTGGATGTAGGCCAAATCAGTCGCTGGGCGGACAACTATGTGTACACAGTCTTCTCTGAGGGCTGGATGGTAGGAGACGATCAGAACAGATTCCGTCCCGGTGCCAGCATCACCCGTGCCGAAGTAGCAACGGCGGTCAACCGGATTTTAGACCGTGTAGACAGCCGAGCAGCCTTGAACGCAGTGGACATAGAGAATGAAGATTATATTCGTGACTTCCCAGACGTGCTGGAAACAGATTGGTTTTTCCCGTCGGTGCTGGGTGCGGCTAACTATCACTATTTGACCAGAGGCCGTGATGGTGCCATTAACTGGAAGTACATCTATACCCCGCAGGAGATGCTACCAGAATAGCAATCTAAAACAATCTATGGGCCCAGCGCATTTGCGCTGGGCCCACAGATTTTCTGAAAACACTCGACTATAGTCGAAACTGTATGAAGCCCCTCTAGCGGCTTTGCCGCCCTTTTGCAGATCAAAGGAAATCGTGATATACTTTTGAGAACAATCATAGTGGGAGGGTATCGTACATGAACGAGATATTGGCACGCAAATACCACCTTCGGCCTGTGGATATTGACATCCACAAACGATGCAAGCTGTCTGCGCTTTTGGGGTATTTACAAGACATGTCCACCGAACACGCCATTATCCTAGGCATCGGCGGCGAGCAGATGGCAAGAGAGCATAACGCAGCCTGGATGATGGTGCGGGTGCATCTCACTCTGAGCCGGCCCATCGGATACGAGGATGTGCTGGATATCATCACATGGCACCGGGGTGTGGGAAAAACAGCGGCGGTGTTCCGGGACTTTGATATTTTCGTGGGAGGCGAGTGCATCGGTGAGGCGGTGATTTCATGGGTATTGGCAGACATCACTCAGCGGAAAATCCTAAAACCCGCCACAATCCCAAGCCTAGCCCACAGCCCCAGACCGACGGTTGTCAAGGATATTATTCCCGCAAAAATCAAAGCACCCCCGGAGATGGAGCTTGCCCTCATCCGACCCATCTATTACAGCGACACAGATATCAACGGCCATGTCAACAACACCAAATACGCCGACATGGCCTGTGATGCCCTGCATTATGAGCGGTACGGGGATCAATATATATCGCAGGTGGAGATGAACTATGTGCAAGAGGGATTCCCCGGCGAAACCCTCACCCTCTACTGCGGCAAAGCGGAAGATGTCCGGCATGTCCGGGGGATGGATGAAGTCGGAAAGCTCCGGTTTGAGGTGCGGATGGAGTTTGGGGGGGTGTAGGGGCGCATTCGCCGGCCCCCAAAACCTACAAATTTTTCTTAATCTGCCCAATGGCATTCTTTTCCAGCCGAGAGACTTGCGCTTGGCTGATCCCAACCTCTCCGGCAACCTCCATCTGGGTTTTCCCGTCATAAAACCGCAGGGCCAAAATGTGTTTTTCCCGGTCTGTAAGGCGGGCGATGGCCTCGTTTAAGGCAATCTGCTCAATCCAGGATTCATCGGTATTTTTCGTGTCCCCCACTTGATCCATGACGCAGATGTCATCCCCGCCGTCGGTGTAGACCGGTTCGTGAAGGCTGACAGGATCCATAATAGCGTCTAAGGCGGTGACGACCTCTTCTCGCCGAATGTCTAATTCTTTGGCAATCTCGTCGATGGTGGGTTCTTTTTGTTTTTCGCCCATCAGCCGTTCTTTGACTTGCAGGACTTTATACGCCAAATCCCGCATACTGCGGCTGACCCGAATGGGGCTGTTGTCCCGGAGATACCGCCGAATTTCGCCGATAATCATCGGAATGGTTATCGCTAGGCGAAAACATGGTTAAAATATAGAGCTTTCCTTGATTTTACAATGGATTGCGGGAAATTGCAAGAGGGAATTTCTATGCAGACGAGGAAATCAATTTTAGCCAGCTTCAAAAGGGAATCGTTGACAATCTCGAAAGGAATGCGTATGATAGCGTTTGAAAGATATGGAGGGCAAGCAATCATGAATTTTGCCGAAGTACTGAGCCAAGAGTTTGACATCAAGCTCTTGTTCGCTCAAAACATCATAGAACTCTTAGATGGGGGCTGTACCATTCCGTTCATTGCTCGGTATCGGAAAGAGCAGCACGGAACACTAGACGACCAAGTTCTGCGTCAAATCGCAGAGCGGCTGGCCTATTTGCGTAACTTGGAAGCAAGGAAACAAGAAGTCCTCGCCGTCATCACAGAGCTTGGCAAGCTGACACCGGAACTGGAAGCCGACATTAAAAACGCCGAAACACTGACAGCGGTGGAAGACCTCTACCGCCCCTATCGCCCCAAGCGGCGCACTCGTGCCACTATAGCCAGAGAGCGGGGGCTGGAACCGTTGGCACATCTGATTTTCGAGCAAGAGTTGGAGAGCGGTTCCATCTCTGACCTTGCACGTCCATACATCAACGAAGCACAAGGGGTGCTGACTACAGAAGATGCCATCTCCGGTGCAAAAGACATTATCGCAGAGGACATGTCCGATGATGCCGGTGTGCGGCAAGCCCTGCGGGAGCTGGTTGCCGGAACTGGTCGGGTTGCTGTCCGTGCGGTAAGCCCGGAAGAAGACTCTGTCTATCGGTTGTACTATGCCTTTGATGCGGCGTATAAATCGCTTTCCAGCCACCAAATATTGGCGATAAACCGGGGCGAGCGGGAGAAGTTGCTCAAAGTTTCTATCGAAGTGGATGAGGCCGAAGCCCTCGCTATGTTACACAAAGCCTTTGTATGGCCGGGCAGCATTACATCCGACTTAGTGGCAGAGGCGGCGGAAGATTCGTTCAAACGCTTACTCTTTCCGTCAGTGGAGCGGGAGATGCGTAGTCAGCTTACCGACCGGGCAGACGAGCAAGCTATTTCGATGTTTGCACTCAATCTCAAACCGCTCCTCATGCAGCCGCCGGTGAAAGGCCGGGTGACATTGGGGCTTGACCCGGCGTATCGTACCGGCTGTAAGCTGGCGGTGGTAGACGAAACCGGGCGTGTGCTTGATACGGACGTGATTTACCCCACCCCGCCGCTCAACCAAACAGAAAAAGCGGCGGACATCCTGCGTAAACTAATCACACGCCATGGTGTCAGTTGTATTGCAATCGGCAACGGTACGGCCTCCGGTGAGGCGGAGGCGTTTGTGGCGGACGTAATCCGTGACATGGGCGGCAAGGTCAGCTATATGGTGGTAAACGAGGCCGGGGCTTCGGTCTATTCCGCTTCCAAGTTGGCGGCAGACGAGTTTCCCGAGCTAGACCTAACCCTCCGCTCTGCCGTGTCCATTGCACGGAGATTGTTAGACCCCTTGGCAGAATTGGTGAAAATTGACCCCAAGAGTATCGGTGTCGGGCAGTACCAACACGACATGCCGGGGGCACGGTTGGATCAAGCATTAGAAGCCGTGGTGGAGGACTGCGTGAACCAAGTTGGCGTTGACTTGAACATTGCGTCCGTCCCCCTGCTCACGCAAGTGTCGGGACTGACCGCAACCACGGCAAAAAACATTGTCGCCTATCGGGAAGAACATGGTGCGTTCCCGGACAGAAAAACCCTCCGCAAAGTGCCAAAGCTGGGCCCGAAAGCGTATGAACAGTGTGCCGGATTTTTGCGGGTGTCGGAATCCAAGCAAATCTTGGACAACACCTCTGTCCACCCGGAATCATATAAAGCGGCAAAGGCATTGCTCGCCCTGCTGGGCTACACGCCGGAAGACGTGAAATCCGGCAACTTAGGTGAGTTGCAGTGCCGCCTGCAAGCAATCGGCACAGCCGAGGCCGCCCAAGCGTGTGGGGTGGGTGTGCCGACCCTGACTGACATTGTGGCCAACCTCTTAAAACCGGGCCGTGACCCCAGAGATGAGCTGCCACCCCCGCTCATGCGGCAGGACGTGTTACACATGGAAGACCTCACCCCCGGCATGACCCTCTCCGGCACGGTGCGGAATGTGATTGACTTCGGTGCGTTTGTAGACATCGGCGTGCATCAAGACGGCTTGGTTCACATCTCAGAACTCGCAGACCGCTTTGTACGCCACCCCTCTGAGGTGGTCGCGGTGGGGGATGTGGTGCAGGCGGTGGTGCTGCAAGTAGAGCCGGAGAAGAAGCGGATTGGGTTGAGTATGAAGCAGGTGTAGGGTGGATGTTTGTGTTAGACTGATTGGGTAGCGAAAGGCTGTGCCGTCAGCGTAGGCGGTAGTGCTTTATACTTAAGATAGGAGAAGTCATGGGAAGAAAAAATCATCCGCGCCCCGGCATTTCGTGGAGTGCGATGCGAAAAGTACTGGAGCAAGAGAACATTTGCGATTCTCTCAAAGGGCGAATACAATATTTCAAAACGAACTATCGAGGTGCACATGATCAAACCGGGCGGGCAGCAATTCGTCTTGATGGGAAAGAAATATTTCAGTGTGACTACTTTAACTTCAGCGAAAAGTACTATAATGCGTGGCACGAATTTGTCTGGGAAAGGGAAGAAAAAATAAGGTCTCATATGTATCAAGAGCGTCATGAGCAGGCAAATCTTGTTGCGACAAGTCAAGTTGGAACCCACTACTTTTATAATGCCTTTTATGCCTATCACAACAATAGCATTGATAAAAGCATTGCGTCTCCTGATGCTATGGTTCGTCTTTTTGCTGTACTGGATAAACGAGTCGGGAAAAGACGTTTAGAGAAACTTATGTCCGAAGTTGAGAAACAGCCGGAATGGCTGCAGGTTTTCTACAAACTGCGGCTAGAAGCTGAGGGCATCGTTAGCGACTAACTGTATGCGCAATAATAAAGGAGGACACCACTGTTTTAGACGAGCATACAGGGCAGGTGGTCAGAGAGCACACAAAAAACCCCTCCTTAATATGACACACTGTCATATTAAGGAGGGTTCAGTTTCTATGCTACTGTACTGCTGTCGGTTTCAGCATCCAGATTATAATCCAAGTGAATCGCACCGTCGAGAAGTGTGATTTTATTGATACAGGCGTTTGCCACGCACTTTTTTTCCTTGGTGGTCATATATGCCCACGCATCGGTAAGGCTGGAAACTTCTTTGTGCATCCTTCGCATCCGGTCTTGGCTTTTGCTTTTTTCTGTCTCGCTCTCAATTTGGGTTTGGATTTTTGCCATCTCTTTCTTTGCATCATCAATGGACTGCAACAGCACTTCATCCCCGCCGCTGCTATAGAGGTCATATAGCCGCCGGAGCTTTACCGTGGCGTGGTTGTATTGGTCATGTAGCATATCCAGCAGGCTCATATTGGAAATCTCTTTGCTTTCCTTTTGGGACAGGGCGAAAGAGAACCCCAGCAAGTCACGCACAACTACATCTTCCATAACGCTTGCCCATAGCCGCTGGTTGTCGCAGTTTGGGTCTTTCACGAGATGTGGCTTGTTGTCCTGTGAGTAACAGATGATTTTGGAATCTGTTTTGCCCCACTTCTGGTAGCGCATTTTCGCACCGCACTTGCCGCAATAGAGCAGTCCCGTGAACAGATGTTTTGACTCGGACACCTTCTTGACGGAACGCTCTTTCCTATACTGCATGGCTTCTTCGTATGTTTCCAAGCTGACAATCGGTTCATGGCGGCCGCGGTATTCCTCACCATTGTATTGGATATATCCGGCGTTGGATTTTCGGCTGAGAATCTGATACACCAGACGGTCATACTTAAAACCCAACATATCCGCAATCTTACCGGTGGAGTGGCCCGCCAGATAGAGTTCGTAGATTTTCCGCACTTTCTCTGCATCGGCGTTGGGGACTAAGATGCCTTGCTCTTTGTCGTAATCATAGCCATACGGTGTGTTGCCGCCGCCGGGCCACAGGCCGGACTCTACCCGCTTCCGCATCCCCATGCGGGTGCGCTCCATGATATTTTCACGCTCAAGCTGGGCGAACGCAGACAGGATGCCGAGCATAAGGCGACCCAGCGGGGTAGAGGTGTCCATGCTCTCCTGCATAGAGATAAAATCCACACCGTTGGGGTTGAATACATCTTCAATGAGATACAGGGTGTCTTTCTGGCTTCGAGATAAGCGGTCTAATTTATAAACAACAACGTGAGATACTTTGCCGCACTTCACGTCACGGATAAGACGCTGCATTTCAGGTCGCTCAATGTTCGAGCCTGTAAATCCGCCGTCGATATAGTATTCATAGTGTTTAATTCCTTTTGATACACAATGGGCTTCCAGCATCTCTTTTTGTGCATCAATGGAGTATCCTTCTTCCCGCTGGTGGTCAGTAGAAACACGAATATAAATGGCGGCGTGTGTTTTGTTTTGCATGGTCATGCTCCTTGCTCTATGTATCCTTCCCGCAAGAGGCGGGAAGTGAGATTAGTATAACATCTGTGGGATGAAATTTCAACCTACGATTTTGCACTGTTATCATTGGTTGAAAAATTTTCCAATCGCCTGTTTACATCGCTGATCACTTGGCTGATGACGGTTGAGGTATAGCTACGTTCTTTCTTCGAGATTTGATTGACCGGGATTCCATTTATGCTTGTGGTAAGCGTAATGTGCAATAGACAAGCCCCCTCTGTTGTTTCGTTAGATTCTGCCCATAGATGGGCGGGATCAGTCAAGAGATTGCAACCTATCACGTTCCTTTCTTTTTGGTTTTACGACCTTGCAAGCAGGGGGTGGTGCGTGCATTTTCGAGAAATGCTCTGCACCGCCCAAGTCAAAAAAGCAAGTTTTGCTTTTTTGTTAAGCCGCCGTTGGCGTCTGCTTCGAGCGATTACCGTGCGCCACGGTTGAGTGTCATTGTCCGCTGCGGCACTTTCCCTAGTAGCGTATCTACGATCTGCTGCGCCGTTAGGAGTGCGATCATTTCTTCTCGTGCCGGTTTGTAGCCGGAGTAGAGTTTTCTCTTCTCAGCTTCAAGAATGGCGTACTTCTGTTGAAGTGATTTCATAGCGGGTAGTTTCTTGAGATTTAGGCCGTTGAAATACTCCTTTGCGGCCTTGTGTCTGACGAGGGCGGATTCGTTCTCAGCATAGAATTTCCGCTTGTTCTTTGCCTGACGATACTGGACATAGACCTCTCTCGTCTTGCGATAAGCGCCGATGTGCTTTTGCAATTCGGCGATGTCCTTCTGTCTGGCTTTGATCTCGCTGACACGGCCGGACATGGTGTTGAACCTCTGCGTTGCAGAGCGTGTTGCGTCCACCAGCTTGTCGTAATCGGCCAGCCCACGCTCCTGCAAAAAGATGAGCGTCTTGGCAGAGGTTTTCAGATTCTGAATCCTTGCCCAATGCTCAAACCCGGCCCCGTAACCCTGTTGCAGTTTGGCTTGGATGTCAATGAGCATATTGGGCTTGTTCGCAAGATATCCTTTGCGATTATAACCCTTGGACAGCCCCGGCTTTTTAATGACCGACAGCCCATGCTCCAAACAAATCTGATCACTCACACGGCGGAGGACAATGGCTGACCGTTTGAAGTCTTGATATTTTCCGGTGCAGTCTAGGTTGACAGAATTGTAGATGATGTGGACATGAGGACTCTTCGTGTTGGTATGCGTTGCCACGATGAATTGATGCTTGCCCTTTGTCCATCGCATGGCGAGCTCCCGACCAAGTTCCAACGCCTGCTCTGCTGTGACTTCGCCGGGCTTGAAACTCATACGGATGTGGTAGGCGATTACATCACGCTGACCTTGGTCTCGTCCCGTTCTCTGCTCATACAACTTTTTGGAAAGCAGAAATTCTGACTGCACCGTATAGGGGTCACACTCGTACCCATATACCAACTCACCGTCCTCGGTCTTTTCGGAATTTCTGATATAGTCCACCGAGCGACCGAGA
The DNA here is from genome assembly GCA_009779845.1 of Oscillospiraceae bacterium. Classification (GTDB taxonomy): domain Bacteria; phylum Bacillota; class Clostridia; order Oscillospirales; family Oscillospiraceae; genus WRAB01. The sequence continues at coordinate 45,350 of WRBE01000010.1, read as the reverse complement.
GCGGCGGAGATACCACTACCTCGATGCAGGGCTTTCATCCATGTTGTTGCCATTACGCAGAGGCTCCCACAGAGGGCAAGATGGTCAAGGCGGCCATAGGGGTAGGTTGGCCATCTTGACCACCTTGGCCCACTTTATAGTCCACCGTAATTGGAATCTGCCAAAGCCATTTCCCGCCCTGCTTGACGGAGATGACACCCAGTGCTTCCTTTGCACGGTTGAGGGTCTTGGTAGATATGCCTTGCTCCTTTGCCAGTTCCACAAGCTCCGTAGCAGGAGCGGCACCCTTGGAAAGCGTAGTCTCAAGAAACCGCTTGGCCTTGTCCAACTGGTTTTCTGGCTTGGGCGAGAGCTTCCGCTCTGCCAACAGTTCGTCTAAAGTCGTATCACAATCTCCGTGCCACACAAAGCCGGTTGCAGGGTCGAAACTGAATGCCTGCGGTGTGCCGGGCGGGGCGAGGTTGGATTTTCCCTGTACCACGGCCCGAACACTGTCCGTCAGCCTACCCACCGTCAGCACACTCCGAGCGGCGGCGTAGATGTCGATGCTGCCTAAACCACGATACTGTGCCTTGCCGCCTTTCTTGTTGAGGTGACCAATGATGACGATGGCACAGCCTGTCCGGTCTGCAACTGTACCGAGGGCTTTCATCAGTGGACGGATGCCGTTTGCACTGTGCATACCCGCACCGCTGAGATATGCTTGCAATGGGTCGAGGATAAATAACTTCGCATCCATTTTGATAATGGCTTCCTCAATCCGTTCATCCGATAGAGAAAGCGACTTCTCTTTTTCATCTACCACATGAATGCGCCCACAGTCCGCACCCAATTGCTCCAAGCGAAGCTTGATGGTGTCCGCCAGCCCATCCTCCGCTGTTCGGAAGATAACACGGACAGGGGCAGTCTGTATGCCGCCGGGCAGAGGCAAACCTCTCGTCACAGCGGCGGCGATGGCTAGGAGCAAAGTGGTTTTTCCGTCACCGGGGTCGCCTTGGACGATGCTGATCTTACCAAGCGGGATATACGGCTCCCAAAGGAACTCAGCGGGCTCGGCTTGCACATCTTCCATCGTGATAATCTTCAACTTCGCCACTACGCCACCTCCAATACTTTCGTTAGACTGCGGATAATCTTGTCTTGCTGATTCCACACCGCACTAAGGGTGCTTTGGACTTTCGCGAGATCCGCAGAATGGACGTTTCCGCCGCCGTTGACCCGCTTTGCAATCTGGTTGACGTTGTTGGTCAGGTTGCGGAGTAGCCGATTGCACTCCCGAACATCTTTGAGGTCAAGCGTGACCAACATGCCATTGAGTGCCATCTTTAACAGATACGCCCGCAGGTTACGAATGCCCACCTCCTCCATGCGCCGATAGATCAGAGCCTTTTCCTCTTCCGTCACACGGAAGCCGAGATTGATGCTACGTTTTAGATTTTGAATAATCATCTCTCCTTTGTGTTGGATTTTTGTGCCGTAGGCATTCCTTCCACCGGCCAATCATGCGGCAGCTTCGCCTTGCCTTCTTGGGGTGTCAGTTATCTCTCAAGCCGGTTCCTGTGATGCGACCTTGTTTGGCGGCCCTCTGCTTTCCCGAGGACTTTTTTCAACGACACGTTTGCTAACCGGCTATCTCGTTCGGGACTCACCGATTGTGGCGGCTTGTGCGATATTTGGTTGTCAAGGTGCTTGTCAATCGATTCAACCTTTGTATTGACTTGTGCAATTTATTTTACTATAATCAGAATATATCACACTCGCAATGCTTTGGCAAGTGATTTTGACGCAAATTAGAAATGTGCAATCAACATTAACTCGGAGGGCATAACACGACATGAACGACAAAAATTCTTACCTTTCCCCATTTCCCAGACGACTACGGCTGTTGATTGACGAAACGAGAGTCAGCCAGCAAGAGATCGCAGACTATGTTGGCGTGACCCGACAGGCCGTGTCGCACTGGAAAGACGGCAAGACGATTCCCGATTGTTTCAGTTTCAAAAAGATAGCGGAGTTTTTCAAAGTGCCGTTGGAGTATTTGTACGGCGACACGGATAGCAAAGTCAGAGAAAACATGGCACTGACGGAGAGCTTGGGGCTCTCCGATGAAGTGATTGAGAAATTGCAACTTTGGGCGAATTATGATGAGATGGGTGCTTGCCTCGCATTGACGAAAATTCTCTCATACCTCATGGAGGAAGCGAGCTTTGACAAGTTTGTTTTTGAGATGCAGTTGATGCTCAGAGACTATCTGGAGAGCCGCTTTTTTGAGGAAGAAGAGTGGGAGGATATTCCGAGCGATGAAGTTCTTCAAGTCGCCCTGCACACAAATGAGCAGCTCCGAAAGTATGGACTGCAAGCAGTGTCTCGGGCAACGATTGCCGCCTCACGCCGCTACCGAGCAATGGAAGTGTTCAGCGATGCAACAAGAGTGGCGACAGAGCGGATTTATACGGGGTATCGGGAGCGGTTGCTTGAACGGAGGGAAGGTGCCGGTGAGCGGTAGTAGGTGGATTCTGCACTGAAGATAGTGAACTGGTTAGTGATACTAACCAGTTGAAAATGTTGGAAAAAGGTGGAAAACTGCGTGTGCCAGACATTGCCGACACGGAATAGGCTTGCACTTGCTGCAAGTCTAATGGGTCGCCCTCCGTGCGGAGGGCGACCCCGGTTTCACAGTGCCGTCCGGATACCCCTGAATATTTCAATCCACGCCCTCCGTGCGGAGGGCGACACTACATAGTTAAGACGGTAATAGAAATGGAAATAATTTCAATCCACGCCCTCCGTGCGGAGGGCGACGGAAGAGTATAATAATTTTAGCCAAGAAACCCAAATTTCAATCCACGCCCTCCGTGCGGAGGGCGACATGCTCATCGTGTTAACTGATACTTTGCCCGGCGAATTTCAATCCACGCCCTCCGTGCGGAGGGCGACGCGGAAAATATGCGTCAGCAAAAGGATGAAAACGGATTTCAATCCACGCCCTCCGTGCGGAGGGCGACCGCACAGCCAACTATTTTAGACAACAATTTATTGATTTCAATCCACGCCCTCCGTGCGGAGGGCGACGCGTATCCGTTTGCGGTGTTAGAGCCGACTCCGTATTTCAATCCACGCCCTCCGTGCGGAGGGCGACAGCGATTGTAAATGACTTTTTTGCCGCCGAGCTATTTCAATCCACGCCCTCCGTGCGGAGGGCGACACTTGCTTTTTGACCCGGTCTGTATGGCCACAGTATTTCAATCCACGCCCTCCGTGCGGAGGGCGACAAAGGGTAACTCTTGCTCTAAATAGACTGTTTTGATTTCAATCCACGCCCTCCGTGCGGAGGGCGACTCTCCGGGTCATATAACGCCAATTGTTTTTGTCCGATTTCAATCCACGCCCTCCGTGCGGAGGGCGACTGTCACCGATCCGAGGCATAGCATTAGTGGACTGATTTCAATCCACGCCCTCCGTGCGGAGGGCGACGCGACAAAACATCTCGTAAACGAGACGTGACAGCCATTTCAATCCACGCCCTCCGTGCGGAGGGCGACGATGTTCGGCAACGAAAAATACGGCGACCCTGAATTTCAATCCACGCCCTCCGTGCGGAGGGCGACCACTCACGGTGTAGATAGGGGACAAGCTCCCCGATTTCAATCCACGCCCTCCGTGCGGAGGGCGACCAGCGCAGAACAGTACTTAGTCAACAGTGCACGCATTTCAATCCACGCCCTCCGTGCGGAGGGCGACGGAAATGGCAGATCAATTGGCGATGTGTGAATGTATTTCAATCCACGCCCTCCGTGCGGAGGGCGACCAGAGCCGCAAACAACGGTAAATATACTTTAGCAATTTCAATCCACGCCCTCCGTGCGGAGGGCGACCCCTTGCAAATACTACACTTTTTATGTACTCAATGTATTTCAATCCACGCCCTCCGTGCGGAGGGCGACCAGATTTTACATGTCAAACGAGATTTATAGTAACATTTCAATCCACGCCCTCCGTGCGGAGGGCGACATGTGCTACCGAATTTGAGACTGGGATCAAGATTATTTCAATCCACGCCCTCCGTGCGGAGGGCGACCAGTGCGCTTACCACAGAGGTATTGAACTCTCACATTTCAATCCACGCCCTCCGTGCGGAGGGCGACACTGCCGTTAAAATACTCGACATATAATCTGGCCGATTTCAATCCACGCCCTCCGTGCGGAGGGCGACGCCATATAGACCGGGCCAAAAAGCAAAGCAGACGATTTCAATCCACGCCCTCCGTGCGGAGGGCGACCTCTGCTTACGTGTCTACTGGCGAGGTTTATATTTATTTCAATCCACGCCCTCCGTGCGGAGGGCGACTTGGAGGGGGTAGAAAATGCCGATAAGGTTTTAGATATTTCAATCCACGCCCTCCGTGCGGAGGGCGACATGGCGGCCCCGGAGAGGTACAGAGAGTGGATCCGATTTCAATCCACGCCCTCCGTGCGGAGGGCGACAGACGAAACTTTCGCTATATGCGGAAAAACCATCATTTCAATCCACGCCCTCCGTGCGGAGGGCGACACGGCTCGGCAACGTAAACCAGACGACAAACTGATTTCAATCCACGCCCTCCGTGCGGAGGGCGACTTTTTGCGGTTTTGCATTTTTTTTGCATTTTTCACATTTCAATCCACGCCCTCCGTGCGGAGGGCGACCACTCAAGGCATACAAATACACCTGCAAATTTATGATTTCAATCCACGCCCTCCGTGCGGAGGGCGACTTGCAAATACAGGACTTTTTGTTAACGCAATATATTTCAATCCACGCCCTCCGTGCGGAGGGCGACAAGTAGGATAGTAAGTTTGTGTAAAATGACGGACATTTCAATCCACGCCCTCCGTGCGGAGGGCGACGTAGCCCAACGAGTACGTCAAACACAAACCGCTGATTTCAATCCACGCCCTCCGTGCGGAGGGCGACGGGGGTAATACACTAGGAGCCTCTGCCATGAGAGATTTCAATCCACGCCCTCCGTGCGGAGGGCGACCCTTGCAAATACTACACTTTTTATGTACTCAATGTATTTCAATCCACGCCCTCCGTGCGGAGGGCGACTCAACCATGCGGCAAAAACATCGACCGATGGTCATTTCAATCCACGCCCTCCGTGCGGAGGGCGACCGTGAAAAGGTTTCGGCCACGGTTCCCCAACGAATTTCAATCCACGCCCTCCGTGCGGAGGGCGACGGAAATGGGCATCGAAATGTTGCCTGTTTTGGAAATTTCAATCCACGCCCTCCGTGCGGAGGGCGACCGACAATCCCTGACTTCTGCAACCCACCTAGTTTATTTCAATCCACGCCCTCCGTGCGGAGGGCGACCGGTAGATGAGATGCAAAAAATAGTAATGTTGACATTTCAATCCACGCCCTCCGTGCGGAGGGCGACCGGCGACACAGGATTAAAGGTCACGACTAAGGCAATTTCAATCCACGCCCTCCGTGCGGAGGGCGACGAGGTTGGCGATGATGAGTAACATTAGTATGTCGATTTCAATCCACGCCCTCCGTGCGGAGGGCGACTACCCTTCAACAATGTGTTTAGCGGTGATAGTGATTTCAATCCACGCCCTCCGTGCGGAGGGCGACATGTTTGAAGACGGTGTGGCAAATCAATTGTTAGATTTCAATCCACGCCCTCCGTGCGGAGGGCGACCCATGAATAACGAGGCATTATTTAAATCACGTTGCATTTCAATCCACGCCCTCCGTGCGGAGGGCGACTCAGGTCGACAAACTTTTAACGAGCCATCTAGAAATTTCAATCCACGCCCTCCGTGCGGAGGGCGACGGAATTGGTTTGAGCGTGGGAGAGCCGCAGAAAATTTCAATCCACGCCCTCCGTGCGGAGGGCGACCATACTTAACCTCGTGTGCCAGTAAGGCATCTTGATTTCAATCCACGCCCTCCGTGCGGAGGGCGACATTTTGCCAGTATCATCAGAGATAACACCCTCACGATTTCAATCCACGCCCTCCGTGCGGAGGGCGACTAAGTGAGATCGTCAAATCGGTGGCGAGAGACAGCATTTCAATCCACGCCCTCCGTGCGGAGGGCGACTACACTTTTTATGTACTCAATGTTAACACCAAAATATTTCAATCCACGCCCTCCGTGCGGAGGGCGACGTCAGCTACTATTTGCTAGTGGATGCATGATTGAATTTCAATCCACGCCCTCCGTGCGGAGGGCGACACAGATTTTATATGTCCAACGAGATTTATAGTAACATTTCAATCCACGCCCTCCGTGCGGAGGGCGACGGCATAGAATCGCTCAATCCAGAGTTGCAGAAGACATTTCAATCCACGCCCTCCGTGCGGAGGGCGACCGTGCAAGTGATTTAATGCCTCTTTATGGCTTGCATTTCAATCCACGCCCTCCGTGCGGAGGGCGACTTTGTGGAGAGGGTAATTGTGCATGAGGCCGTCAAATTTCAATCCACGCCCTCCGTGCGGAGGGCGACGTTGATCCAGAAATACTAGCTACTTCACCTGTCGATTTCAATCCACGCCCTCCGTGCGGAGGGCGACCATAAAAGCGGGAGGTTTTATTGATACTATTTAGTATTTCAATCCACGCCCTCCGTGCGGAGGGCGACTTGCTTCCGGGCGTTGACTGTTAAATATCGCATTATTTCAATCCACGCCCTCCGTGCGGAGGGCGACCTACTGCGCTAGAAATCGATGAAGAAACCAGTTGATTTCAATCCACGCCCTCCGTGCGGAGGGCGACACATTAAGGGAGGGTGGGAATGAACACAGTAATCATTTCAATCCACGCCCTCCGTGCGGAGGGCGACTTTCGCTTTTGCTGTCAGAGGGGTCTATGTTGGAATTTCAATCCACGCCCTCCGTGCGGAGGGCGACTGATATAGTCTGAGCTATATGGTGACATATAGAAATTTCAATCCACGCCCTCCGTGCGGAGGGCGACGGAAGGGGTAGTCGGTTATCGGTATTCTGGAGAGATTTCAATCCACGCCCTCCGTGCGGAGGGCGACGACAGACCTCGTAATACTCGTCGTCAAACTTGTGATTTCAATCCACGCCCTCCGTGCGGAGGGCGACTGCGTTTTGTAGCCCGATTCGGTTGATATTTCCGATTTCAATCCACGCCCTCCGTGCGGAGGGCGACATGAGGGGTAGCGGAAAAACATCAGACGAACTTGATTTCAATCCACGCCCTCCGTGCGGAGGGCGACCTCCTAGTTGTGTGGCCGATTGCATACCTTGCTCATTTCAATCCACGCCCTCCGTGCGGAGGGCGACCTCCTAGTTGTGTGGCCGATCGCATACCTTGCTCATTTCAATCCACGCCCTCCGTGCGGAGGGCGACGGTATCGTAACGCTCTACTGCGCTGGAAATCGATATTTCAATCCACGCCCTCCGTGCGGAGGGCGACTTTTACATATATATTAAAGAGTTATATAAAAGAGAGATTTCAATCCACGCCCTCCGTGCGGAGGGCGACAAGGTAGCGCAAGAACAGGCAGAAGTAAATGGGATTTCAATCCACGCCCTCCGTGCGGAGGGCGACGGGCCACCACTACGATCTGGCATCTTATCGCTGATTTCAATCCACGCCCTCCGTGCGGAGGGCGACGTGAGAATGATGACGATAGTGATGCAGTTAACGAATTTCAATCCACGCCCTCCGTGCGGAGGGCGACCAATACGCTGTATCGGCTTTTGGGTAGAGTGGAAATTTCAATCCACGCCCTCCGTGCGGAGGGCGACCCGTACTTCATCGCATGATCCAAAACGGCCTCCTATTTCAATCCACGCCCTCCGTGCGGAGGGCGACGGAATGAAAGTGATGGGCTAGGCATCGACGATTTATTTCAATCCACGCCCTCCGTGCGGAGGGCGACCATCTATTTAGGACAATGTTAGACAAGACTATTATGATTTCAATCCACGCCCTCCGTGCGGAGGGCGACGAGCGGTTGTAAATGACTTTTTTACCGCCAAGCTATTTCAATCCACGCCCTCCGTGCGGAGGGCGACTGCTCATCGTGTTAACTGATACTTTGCCCGCTGAATTTCAATCCACGCCCTCCGTGCGGAGGGCGACGAGAGTCGCTGGTTTTGTGCGATGTTGCCCAGCAAATTTCAATCCACGCCCTCCGTGCGGAGGGCGACGATTGAGGGTGCGATAGAAGCGATCAAGGAGAATATTTCAATCCACGCCCTCCGTGCGGAGGGCGACCCGGATGCGAGCGGAATTATTTCTGACCAATTAGTATTTCAATCCACGCCCTCCGTGCGGAGGGCGACGACTGGTCTTCGGCCCATTTTCCGACCGCTAACAATTTCAATCCACGCCCTCCGTGCGGAGGGCGACAGTAGAACAGTACAAAAAACATAAGCAAAATCATGCTCTTTTACTAAAAATATAGCAACTATTTTTTCGTTTCGCTTCAAATCATTCTCACTATCAGCCTCCAATCCTGTAATTCCTGCCTTTTCTCGGTGCGAACATCCTAGGAAAATACTGCTCGCTTCCACTTCGCACTTATACCATAAGTACCCCTTCGGGCTGATAACCGGCCTTTGCTCCGACATGTTCAATCTTATCCCGATACCGATTCCCCAACTCATAAAACCGAAGGCTGTCCAGTTCCGGGTCAATTAAATCGGCAAGCCTTGCTTTCAGAAGTCTCGCCTCTGTGGCATCCACGGCACACTCAAACACCGAGTTCTGCACACGTTGCCCGTAATCCACACACAATTTTGCCACTTTCCGCAATCGCCTTCTCCCTGCGGCATCTTGTGTGCTGACATCATAGGTAATCAATAGTAGCATATACAGTCCTCACTTCCAAAGAAAAGGCGGGTACGCATCCAAATCTCCTCGCAAATATCGAGCCAGCAAAAGCGCCTGCACATGGGGTACAAGGCCCCACGCGAGTTTCTCTTCCAGAAACGGATGCGTCAACGCCTCACGTTTCCGCTCCTGCCATGCAGCCAGCACAGCCTTACGCCCATCCGCAGTTAAGAGTACCGCCCCATTTTCACGCAGTTCAAAATGCTCCGGGCGTACGGTACGATTGTTGATTAGGGTCAACGCCAATCGGTCGCCTAAAATAGAGCGAAATTCTTCCATCAAATCCAATGCTAATGAGATTCGCCCAGCACGATCTCGGTGCATAAAGCCAACATAGCTATCCAAGCCCACACCCTCCAACGCCGCTGCACATTGGTTTGCCAACAGGGCATAAATAAAAGAGAGTAGTGCATTGAATCGGTCAAGCGGTGGGCGGCGGGAACGACCGATGAAGGAAAATTCGTCCTTGTTCTGCAACAAAAGCTGGTCTAACACGCCAAAGTAGCGTGCCGCACTCTCGCCCTCCAGCCCCCGCAACCGCTCCAGTGTGTCACATTCCGCAACATCGGAAAGCGTGCGCGCCAACAAGTCCGACACATACTTCACCGTCTGCACATCCAAGCGAAGCGGATGATCCCGTGTGGCCCGCTCTAACACCCAACGGCTATTGTAGACTTTGCCGGTTACGAACTGTTTTGCAATCAGACAACTGGAATGTAAATCATCCGAACGCCGATACTGCTCTTTGCGGAGCAACACATTCCCACGACTCTCTCCATAAGTACGAGCAAGGAACCGGCCGGTGGGTGTGAAAAAGGAGAGCCCAATCCCATCTTTGGCACACTTCCCCATCAGTGCAGGGGACGCACCTTTGTAACTAAAGCTGAGAATATTCTCCAGCGTATGTAGCGGAAATCGAGCGGGCCCATCGTCTTTTTGGACGACGATATTCTCACCCTCTAAGGAGAGATATGCGTCATCACTGACAACAAACAGTGTATTTAACAATCGTCTCACGGCATTTGCACCTCCTCCACGCGCTGTTTCACCCAGTCAGAGGCCGAACGTTTTTTCAGCAATTTCGGCAGACAAAGTTCCTTTAACGAGCAAGACGGACACCCTTTCCGTGGGCGTACATGGGGCGTATGTCCCCGCCGAGCGTATTGGTGCATTTCCTGTGTCATTGCCACAACCTGCTCTCGGAGCTCCGTATCAAACTGCACACCCTGCCGCCGGCGGCTCTCTCCATAAAAGAGTGCTCCCTCGGAAATGGTACAGCATAGCATCTCTTCTAAACACATGGCTTGGGCACAAAGTTGTAGCTCGTCCGCTCTATGTTCTTTTGGTTTGCCACGCTTGTACTCAATGGGGAACGGATGCCACCGTCCCTCTCTCCCATGCAAGGTGACCCCGTTTTCATCTCGGGAGAATTCCACAACATCACAGGCCCCGGAGAGTCCCAGTGTGTTAGAAAAAATCCGCAAGTCCCGCAAAATCAGCGCATCTCCCCGCCGCTCGCTCTGCTCTGCGCTGTGACATTTTTCGTGCAGCAGGTTGCCCTCCACCGTTTTTACATTTTCTGCCCATTGGCCCTCTAGGTGGATGAGTGCCCATTGGCGGGGACAGAATGCAAAGTGTTGTAGGCCGGATAGCATGAGGAAGTCTTCTGAACGAATTACCCCATTCTCATACATGTGATTCCATCCGGCAGTGCCGCCTCGTCCACCACAACCTTATAATCAGAAAATGTTCGGGGCGGACCTAGTTCATCTTCTTGCGCTGGGTCTGTGTCCTCCTTATTCCACCGTTTGACTGTTACAGTGTCAAACAACTTATGTGCCGGTGCATTGCCCAACTCAGAATCATGTTTGAACACAATAAGCTCTCGTACCGTCATTTTTCCACGAGCGGCAGAGCGGTCATGCTCGAACATGTTGAAAATGGCCTGCCAAAGTAGTTCTAAATCCCCCTCCGAAAACCCAGTGGTTTTCCGGGCCAAATTTGCAGAAACGAATCCCTCGACACGATAGAGGCCGTAAGGCACGATGTATTTACGTCCCATCTCGGTGTGCTTTCTCTCTGCATCTGCTTCTGTCGTAATCGCAATGCGGGTGATGGTCATCTCTTGAGGCAAAATGGGATCAATGGAGCGGGCAAACCCCAATTGAACCGGGCCACGCACTTGTCCGCAGTTGAGGTTTGCTTTTACAAACGTCGTCATCACCGCTCCAAATGTGCGGATGTCATAGAAATTGTCGCACATAAAGTCACGGATTTCTTCATCTTTTCCCTTAGGGTTCTTTTCATCAATTTCTAATTCCTTATAGGCTCGTTTGTCGCTGGTATTGAGCGGAACGCCGTCTTTGATATAGATATCGTACCCCGGCACACCCTCTTTCACCATCTCTACAAAATTCCGAATTTTCCGCTTCAAGCAGACGTCCGTGACAAGGCCTTGTCCGGTTTCCGGATCAATCCGTGGCATATTGCCCCCGTCCGGGTCACCGTTGGGGTTTCCGTTCTCCACGTCGAACAGCACTACAAATTCATACCGATTTTTGATTGCAGATTCACGCATAGCTCTAGTCCTCCTTTTTCTTTTCGTAACGTTTTTGTGTTTGATGGTAGTAGCCGAGTTGGAATGCTCCCTGTTCTGGCAGGGTCAAGCGTTTTGGAAAATCAGCAATTTCCCCTAAAATGGCCGTCAACTCTTTTTCATAGTGGATATGCAGCCCTTTCTCCAGTTTGCGTAAATGGTGTTGTGTCAAGCTGATCAAGATTGGGAATATTGTAGCTGGAGTTGCTGAGGCTGAGTTGAAATACTTATCCTTGATTGTTGTGTTGATGCCGGGATTTGCTGACTGCTGAATTGCCTCTAAAACTGAAAATGCCCGTCCCAATAGATATGGTGTATGCTTGCTTTCATTTAATGCCACTGTCAATACCTCCCTTGGACAATCTTTGTGTTTATTTTTCAAATAATACGCTTTGATAATTGCCGCACGCCCTCTGGTGACTTCCTTTTCTGCCCGAATGCGGAGCATAACACCGTTGAGTAGGGTTGCGGAATATTTCCCATCAGTCAGAACTGCTCTGACCAACTCCCCCTCCATAACCGGAGACGCTTTTTTGTCCCGTGACTTTTGATTCACCGTTTCACGAATCAATGCCCAAAATGGAAGCTCTTCATGTCTGTCGTAAGCAGGGCGGGCAATTTCCAGTCGTTCTTGGTGGGCTTTCATTCGCTGGGCAATTGCACCAAAGCTGTTTTGCAGAAAAAACCGCACAGATAGCCGAGCCGCATTGGGCGAAAGCCCCAGAATGTAAAAGGGAGTTGCAGGGTTAATCTCTACGCCTGCCCATTTTGTGGTTTCCCCTTTGGCCAAACTCGTCATTGCCGCTTTTAAGCTGGAGTCGGTCATCTCATCTTCATTTTTTCCAAGCATGGCGCCAAAGAAAGATTGATAGGCCGACTCTCCGCCTTTCGCCCAAAACACCAAGGTCATGTCACCCAAAAGCTGCGTATGTTCTCGGTCTGCCAATAGGGCATTGAGGGCCGCTCCATAGGCAAATGCGGCATATTCCCCCACCGGGGCGTTCTCGCCCTGTTTCTTCTCGTAAGAGCACAACGAGTCCGAGTTAAACCCAACCAGCGTCGCCCCGGAAGATTGTGCTCCCCGCACACCTTTGATAGATGGGTGAAGCCGTGCAATATGCGCCTCTTCCCCTGTAACAAGACAAGTTGCCGTGTCGCCTTCTTTTTCCTCATACACAGCTTGCCATGCACGGGCGATTTCCGGGTCATCTTGTGCGAATACGCCATCCACTCGAAAAATCAGATTACTGCCGGCTTTCACATCTTCTGCTTTTTCAACAAGGGCGGGGTGTGTTTCGCATCCCTCTGTGGCCCAATAATGAAAGAACCGCAAGATTGCTGTTGCAACAGGGCTGTCAACTTGCTCTAACACCTTTTCATGCAAATTTTTCGCCGCTTGAAAGCACTCCTTCGTGCGTGCCGGTTTTCCTTTGTTATCCATCCCCAAAAAGTATGAGGATGTGTCACAGAGAAAGTTTGCCGCAACCCCGGAAGAACGCTTGACAGGCTCCGGCACCTGCATCTCTTGTGGGCGAGATACTGTCCTTTTTCCCTGCTGGGTCTCTATTGGCGGTAGCCCTACAACATCCAATAGCTCCCCATCTTGCGACAGCGACAACGCATACGACACCTTCGCCGGGCCCCAGCCGGGTTTTGCAATTTTCCCCTGTTTGGCCAAATCCTCATACCGCTCCACCAATGCGTGTAAAATCATCCTCTCACCTCCACATCGGTCAAGTCCACAACCCCGTCTTGCATAATGGCACGGAAAAACTGCGGTCGAATATCCTCCGGGTTGCTGTAGTCCATGTCATAGAGCATGTACCCAAAGTCGTGCTTCCCTTTTAGCTCCTTTGGGCAGGATGGAATTTCCTTTGGTGCCGCAAAAAAGGCCGGGAATTCTCTTGTTCCGAAATAGGGCATACTATAAAACTGCCCCCGCTGAATCCGCCGTTTGATGATGTCTTGAAACTTCCCCGGATTATCACCGGGGGCCGCCTTGTCCGTCATGGAGAAATGTGCATCGATGATGTACCGCACATGTTTGAGGGCCGTAGTGGCCCGCTGTTGGATGTGTTCTGTGGTGGCCAAATACGCCGGTGTCCCTGATTTCATTGCCGTTTGCACGTTGCGGGCGGATATTTTGGCACTGACTTCATTCCGGCGAATATTGGCAAACTGAATCGGCCTCAGCACATGAATCCGATCAATGTGCCACTTAAGCCCGGGATGCCAGAACACGCTCTCTAAAATCCCCCGGGCCGCCGATGGCGTGATAAAATCGTAAGAAACCCGCTCAACCTTAAACTCCGGACGACTAAAACAGGCATCTGCGCCCCATACTTCTAATTGAATTGCTATGTTGTTCAACTCCTTTCTGTTTGGTGGTTGGGAATGTGCCTCTTATTTATCATTTACACCATAAATCCCTTCCCCTCCTCCGCCTCAAACGATAACCCTGTCCGCTTATCATATAAATCCATGTTCAATAAAATCGCCATATCCTCTGACTCTGGAAGCACTTCAATATCCCCCGCTCTCCGCAATGCCTCAAAATGTTCCGGATACACCGTCACGCCATATCGGCCTAACGCGCGGAACAAACCACGGCTTACTTCTCCTGCTCGAAGTTTTTCTACTAATCGCTCTCCATCACCTTCCGGGATGTAGACAGTCTTTGCTGTTGTTGCAATCATTTGAAAGTTTTCTGCAACCGTACGGAACGGAAGTTGCCGCCCATCAAACCCATTCTGAAAGGCGTTTAGCACCCCATATAAATCCAGTGCATCGTCGCCCCTGAATTGGAGTAGCACTTTAAAATAAGTGCTGATGGCCTCAAATGCACCAAGGTCTTGGTGGCTTCGTGCGGCTTCGTTCATGGCATCAATATTTGTGTCCAACATAGGATGTGCTTTGGCCTCCGAATCAAATACAGTGACGATACTTTCCTTTGCCGGACGTTTGCCCTCTCGGTTGCAACGTCCTGCCGCTTGCAGAATCGAATCCAAGCCCGCCTCTGCCCGGTATACTGCGGGGAAGTCCACATCAACACCGGCCTCAATGAGAGAGGTGGAGATCACACGGCAAGGCTCACCCGCTTTGAGCCTTGCTCTGATTTCTTCTAAAAGTCCGCTGCGGTGCTTCGGGTACATTAGTGTAGACAGGTGATAGTTCCCCTCGCCCGATAGTAGATGAAATACTTCTTGTGCCTGCTTTCGACTGTTGACAATACACAGAGCCTGTTCATGCTCGGAAAGACGCTCTGCCAACTCTATGTTGGTAAGTTTTCCTACCCGCTGAAAACTTACCCGCCGTAATGCCATATAAAGTTCCTTCGGTTCTGCACAAATCTCTTGCTGTTTGAGTTGCGGTGCCAATTCTTCAAATAACCCATCCAGTGAGGGTTGCGTGGCCGTACATAAGACCGCTGTAGTCTTGAAGTGTTCGACCAATTGGGCAATGGCCAATACACAAGGCTTTAAGTTGGGGAGCGGAATCATTTGTGCCTCATCAAAAATGACCACGCTGTTTGCAATGTTGTGCAACTTTCGACAACGAGACGAACGGTTTGCGTAAAGCGACTCAAAAAATTGTACAGATGTTGTCACCACAATGGGCATGTCCCAGTTTTCAGTGGCCAGTACCATCTTGTCTTTTGCGCCGACATAATCTTTCTCACCGGTCTCGTATGTAGCGCCACTGTGGTGCTCTAACACATTATCCGCACCCAAAATGTTACGGAATACCTCTACAGTTTGGTCGATAATAGAGCAATACGGAATCACATAGATCACCCGTTCTTTCCCATGATGTACGGCATGGTTAAGTGCAAAGGCCAAAGAAGCGAGCGTTTTTCCGCCGCCCGTGGGAACTGTCAGCGAGAAAAGGCCAGGTGTAGAGGCCGCCGCATCCATACAATTGTGCAACACCTGTGTTCGTTTGCGGTTTAAGTCGCTTTGGGGGTTGAGGAATCCTCTTTCCTCGAAGTGATTGTTTAATTTGTCTAGCAACACAGACATACTCTCCCCGCCGGTACGGTCAACTGCCTCGCCGGACATAAATGCTTCTGTGTCCAAGTAGTCTGCATCCACAAGACAGGAATAGAGCATTCGGGTGAAAAACGAATCTTGCAACGGGTCATGACATTCCTGCTGCGAGAACGGCGGCGGGGCGATTTCCGTTTCCCAAGCAGAGTAGTCTTCCAGTTTGCGCTTAGAGCGTCCAACAAGAGTCGCTTGGTCTTCGTTATCTTTCGGGTCTCCGCCATCCGGCAGGCCTCCGTGATGTCCCGCAACACAAAAGGCAGCCAAAGGCGCACCCTTGCGGATAAGCTCTTGACTGCCTGCTGTGGCGTGGTCTACACGCTGATTTGATCCTCGGACTCTATTTTGAAACGCCTCGCTATACTTTCCAATATCATGGAGCAGTCCGCACAAATACCCCCACTCTCTTGCCCCAAAGGCAGAGGCAAACTCGGCAGCTCGTTCGGCCGTGCCGTGTAAGTGTTCGGACAACGCCTGCTCTCGCTTGTCCTCTGCTCGACGTGCAATATAGTCTGACAATAGATCGCCCCCTATCTGTCATTTTTTGTATTTTATCATAGTTTTTTGCTACTAGCAACCATTTTGTTGAATTGAATTTTACAAAGCATAACAACCTTGCGGGATGCGTAGAAATCTGGTATATTTTAGTTAGAGGAGATAATGTCATGCACACACAAACCGCAAAGCTAACCTTTCACATCCCCCACGCCACATCCCTCAAAGACAAACGCCAAGTCTGCCGTAGCCTGATCGACAAAACACGGCGACGCTTCAACGCCGCCGTGTCTGTGGTGGACACACAGGGTATGTACCAGACCCTGACCATTGGGGTTGTCGTTGTGTCGGGCGAGTTTGCTTATGCACGGCAGTCATTGGACGAGATCGTCCGCTTCATGGAAGAACACGCCGAGGCGGAGCTTGTGGGTGTGGAGATAATGTAATTCGAAAAAAACAAAAGGATGCAGAAACCCAAATAGCGTCTCTGCATTCTTTTTCTATTTCCATCATGGCACCACAATATCTGAAAGCGAGAAGAGACGTAGCCCTTCACCCTGCTCGGCTACAGTAGCCAGACCCTCTGAAAACCCGGATTTTGAGAACAGGGCATATTGCACCGCTGCGCCTTGCTTGACAAATCCGGCCTTTGCCTTTAGTGCGTCCAGATCGCCTGTGTCCATCGGTGCATTTCGGAATTTGCATTCGCCTAAGACATAGTGCTTGGATACGGCATCTATGGCTACCACATCGACCTCTGTCTGTGTGCCGCCCAGCTTGCCCCACCATCTGCCCAGTTTTGCGGCACGAAAGCCGAGTGCATTTTTCCGGTTCAACTTACGGAGATATTCTCGGCAGACAATCTCAAAAACAGGAGATGTGAAGTGGTTCAGTTGGGGGTGCACAACATGCTCAAACACCCCGGCGGCATCTCCGGTCTCCAAGTCAGATAGATGCGGAAAGACAAAATGGAACCAAAAGCGGAAGAAGTTATCTGTAATCCGATACAGGCCCCGTGTGGAGGTGGCCTGCTCTTTCGTGCTAGAGGTCACGGAGAACTCCCGCTCTAGTATCTCAAGCTCCATCAAGTTACGCAGATAAACGCTGATCTTTGCCTTCTCCAACCCGGTTTTTGTGTAGATGTCATTGAGCTTTGTATTGCCAAGTGCCACGGCTTCGACGATGGTGTTGTAGAGTGCCGGTTCCCGCAACTCTTGCCGAATGAGAAATTCGACTTCGCTATACAGCGCACACCCTTTTGTCAGCACATGTTTGATGATATTTTCACTCAGAGATAAGCTAGGCTCAAACTGCCGCAAATAGTGGGGGATGCCGCCCAGCACGGCGTATGCCAGCATCTTGTCCTCATCCGAATAGTTGGGAAAGAACTTGATTGCGTCGTCAAAGGGCAACTCTTTCATCTTGTAGACACCGGTCGCCCGGCCATAGAGCGGGTTCTTTTCAGACAGGAGTTTCTTTTCAATAAAGCTCATGGCACTGCCGCAGAGGATGATCATCACGTTTTGGTCTTTGAGTTTCTCATCCCAAAGAATCTGTAAAATGGAGGGGATGGAGGCATTGCCTTTGCACATATAGGGGAACTCATCAATAACCAGCAGTTTTTTTGCACCGGTGGCGGGCAACTCTAAAACGGCTGAAAGTGCCTTCTCCCAATCGGGGAAAACGTCTAAATACTGTGCCGCCGGGATTCCTGCCTGTAGAATGCGCTCGGAATAATCTGCAAGCTGTTTTTTATCCGATATTTCACGGCAAGAGTAGAACACATGGGGCTTATTGGCACAAAAATGCTGTAACATTGCCGTCTTCCCGACACGCCGCCGCCCATAGAGTACGACAAGCTGACCGCCGGGGGCAGTATACTTGTCTTCTAAAAATGCAAGTTCTTGCTTACGGCCTATGAACATAGAACACACCAACTTTCAAAGCGTGATTTTACAAATCTTGATTTGATGAATTATACACGGAAACAGTCGGCTTGTCAAGAGCGGAGAGCGGGGCAAAACCCTAGCCCTCTGTTTTGAATAATTGGTTCACAAAATCAAAGTCGGGATTTTCCAAGTTAAGAAATTTAACCTTCACATTAAGCGTGCGGTAAAGCTCAAACACATCTTGGTCACTATTTAGCTCTTCAAGCGACTCCTCATCAATAATGGACAATGCACGGTGTACGGAGTTGTAAGTTTTTCCTGTGCCGGGTGCGCCGTAGAGGATGATGTTTTGGTTTTGGTGGTTTTTTTCTTTTGGGTTGGATGCACTAGTATCTGGCACAGCGTCAGGTTCTTGCTCTAAGTTTTTGAGAAGGTTTTTTCCGAACCACTCTGGATGGTCAAGCCAGTAAGTGCATTGAATTTTTGAGGGCATATATACATCTGGTTTTTTAAGTGCATTTTCCATAATCATTAAACTGACGGATTTTCCTATAAGGCCATCTAAAATTTTTTTTTGTTTGGAATCCTTCGCACGCTTCAGACAAATCATACTTTCATCGTCAATTATTGTACCATCTTCTATTTTGAAGTAGTATGCTCCGCTTAAAGAACCAGCTTGATAGCGTGGATCCTTAATAATTTTCCCCACATAAGTCCCTGCGTGATTTTCGCTCATTCTAAAAACCCTCCCAATCAATTTTTATAAGCCTTACCATAACCCCCATAAAAGCGTACATTTCGACCTTTGCGACAATTATAACAGAACAAACCGCTCTTTTCAATGCGCTACTCTATTACTACATGCCCACAGAACAACCCTAAAAATCCCACGGCACCCGCCGCACGGTTTTTTCCTGGCTCCCCAGCCACGCGTTCTCTTCCAGAAACCGAGAAAACTTCGGATCACCCGGAATGTTCACCTCTCGTGTCAGTGTAATATCTACCGTCTTGACCCGCCCGCGCGCCGGGTTTCGTTTTGCTATGTATGGCACAATGTCGCAGAAGGTGAGCCAGTCGTACCACTTCGTGATTGCAAACATCCCCGCCACAGATACCCAAGCGGGGGTGCCCGGTTGTCGTTCTCGGTTGTACATGGCGGCGGAGGTGGCACGGATGGCGTGGTATTGCTCAATAAAGTTTTCCCGCCACGCTTCTTTGGTCTTGTGATAGTAGAACTGAGAGTTGCAAAGCCTTGGTTTTCCTTGTTTTGTACGCATCATAAGGGGTTTCTTTCTCCGGTTTTCCCCTAGTGATAATCATCGGAACCCCATACGTGGAAAAACGTACGTTTTGACTAATATCAAAATTATCAATGGCCTTAATCAGCCCGATACAACCCACTTGGAACAGGTCGTCTACATTCTCGCCTCGGTTGAGGAATTTTTGAATCACCGAGAGAACCAAGCGAAGATTGCCGGAAATGAGCGCCTGCCGTGCCTCCCAGTCGCCCTCTTTGGTGCGGCGGAGCAGGTCTGTAATCTCATCGTTAGAGAGCACTTTCAGCTTTGCCGTATTGACCCCGCAGATTTCAACTTTGCCCTGCATACAAAAAGCCCCCCTTTGATACACCTAGTATCTCCGGGGGGGCTTGCTTTGATACGGCTAATTTCTCGCTATTTTCCGGCGGTTTTTACCAACGCCCGTTCCAAACTCTCATTAATGGCCCATGTGATTGCGATGAGGCCAAGGGCGATAGGGAACAGGGCCTCTAGAGAAATATGGGACAACACTTGTCCGGTCAGAGACGACAAGATTGCAATCCCAGCCCCTAATGCGGCCAGTTGGTAGCCCACCAGTTTGGTGAACACGTCCGGGTGGAAACGAGCGGCGTTGGCGTGCATGACACAGGGGAAAATCGGGGCGAAACCGAGGCCCGTTAACGCCATCCCTGCAATATGGCCGGTGAACAGCAGGATCAACACGCCAACGGCGGCCACGCAAAAGCCGATGCGAATAATTCCAGCATCCTGCATCTTTTCCGCCACAAATCCGAACAGAATTCGGCCCACCATAATAAAGCCGAAATAGACCGCCGGATACAGACCCGCAATGCCGATGTACATGCCGCGGGACTCAATCAAGACGCTGGTGATCCAGAAGCCCATAGAATGCTCTAACGTGCCGAAGAGGAAGAAAAAGAACACGGCGGTGAACAAATATCGCTTTTTGGTGAGATAATGGGCCTCGTTGTCTATGCTCGACTGTTCCGCTTGATCGAGGGTACCTGTGTTGTTCCAAACGCCGCGCAGAATGCTAACAAGAAGCACCAAGGCCGTCACGCCTAAGAATGCGGCCACCGCAATATACCCCGGCCGCCAGCCGGAGACGTGAATCATCCGGGTCATGATAATGGGGCCAATCATGGCACCCATGCCCCAAAAACAGTGGAGCCAGTTGTTGAGTTTGGTGGAAAACGAGCGGGCCATATACGAGTTCACACTGGGGTCAACGAACCCGGCACCCACTCCAAGAAAGGTCGTAGCACCGATAATAAAAGGGAAAGACGGGGCCAAGGCAATGCCCGTGAGACCCAGTGCCATACACACCGTGCCTAATAGTGTAATACGCTCTAGTCCCAGCCGCTTGGATATCCGCCCCAGTTGGCTGCTGGTCAGGGCGAACAGGGTCGAGTTTACGATCATCATGGCCCCCGCCCACTCTAGGGGCAGGCCCAAGTCATAGCGGATGGCGGGCCAAGCCACCCCAGCGACCTCTTGTATGCCCAGTGCGATGAAGGTGAGGTAGACGATGCCTAATATCAAATAGTTGCGTTTCTTGTCTGTCATGGGATTCTCCTGTTCTTGAGACACTTCACTTATGGTAACACAAAGGGGGACATAGTACAATCTATCTGTGGAATATCCTGTACCAAAAGGGAAGAGGTGATTCCATGATGCAAACAACGGTGGCAGAACTGCGGTACAAAGAAATCATCAACCTCAACACGGGTCACCGGCTGGGGTTTGTCTACGATGCAGTCATATCCTTGCCCGAGGGGCAGGTCACGGCCCTATTGGTACCTGGCCCCGCCCGGTTTTTTGGGTTGTTCGGCAGGGAAGATGACTTCGTCATCCCATGGGCGCAAATCAGTAAAATCGGGGAGGATATTATCTTGGTGGATATGGAGGGCGAACCCCGCCGTCATGCAGGGCGGGACAGCAGAGGGAAAAAACGAGGGGTGTTTTTTTAGGGGCTTATACAAATCGAATGTAATACGCTTCAAAACCTATAAGGGAGATGCGGAAACAGCATCGCCCTTATTTTGCGGAGGCCAAATTTGAAATGGAAAGAAAGAGTGACTATGTTGGAAAAGGCGAAGCGAGGACGGTATTTGACGCTTATCCAATAATTACTTGACAAATTCATAAAAACATGGTTTAATAAACAAGTAATGTTATTTAGAAGACTTATGAAATCCCTATCAGGAGGCACGAAACAACAATGCAAAAAGCAAAAAAAATCTTAGCCCTAGTCTTGGTGCTGGCACTACTGTTCAGCACACCCGGTGTTGCCTTTGCTATCACCGACAGTGCAGAAAACGCAGTGCAAGTCAGTACAGAAGCCGAACTCAGAGCGGCGATCCAAAATGCGCCCACCGATGAGACGCAAGTGACCATTGCGTTGACAAATGACATCGTGATCACGAATACGTTGCGGCTTGATATCCGCCAGGGACGTAATATTGTGCTCACCAGTGCTGGTGCACGCCGGACAATTTATCAAGAACTAGAAAATCGGCGGCATTTTGAGGTCTCCGGCCCTGATCACCGAGGGTACCGCAGTAGTTTGACTTTGGAAAATATTGTACTCAGTGGAGAGCGCACACCAGGCACCATTACACATCACAGCGGCGGCGTTAGTTCAAACGGAACGCTTGTCATGAGAGCAGGCGCTATCATTGAAAACTCCCGCTACCGCTTCGGATCCGGTGTAAACATCTTCGGCAGCGGTCCAGTCGGTGGCACCAGCTACTTTACCATGGAGGATGGCAGCGAGATTCGAAACAACGTTTCCACGTTATATGGCGGCGGGGTTCGTATCGTCAGCCACGC
Organism: Oscillospiraceae bacterium; assembly: GCA_009779845.1. Classification (GTDB taxonomy): domain Bacteria; phylum Bacillota; class Clostridia; order Oscillospirales; family Oscillospiraceae; genus WRAB01. The sequence goes on along the minus strand of WRBE01000010.1, from coordinate 23,352 downwards.
TACCTTTGTCATGAACGGCGGTGTGATCGCTAATAATACAGCACCTAGTGGCGGTGGCATTGCGCTGAATGGCAATCCAAGCTACTTTACCATGAATGGCGGACAAATCATCGGCAACGTAGCGGTAAGCACTAGCGGTGGCGGAATTGGTACGTTCGAACGCAGACCCGGCGTTGGATTTGTCTCGTCAGCCCAAGTTGTCATCAACAATGGAATCATTCGCAATAACATTGCGGCCACTGACGGCGGTGGCATCAATATTCAGAACCACCAGTTGACCATCAATGCAGGTTTCCTCACCGGTAATCGGGCGGTTCGCTGGGGCGGTGCAATCTACACGAGCGTTCGCCAAACCAGTAGTTTGTCCTCATCCACACTAGAGTCCAGAGACTATCGTAACATTACGATCGGGGCCGATGTGGTGTTCGCTCATAACTTTGCAGGCCAAGGGGCATTTCCCCCGCCGGTAAATCCAGAAATTACAAATATCAACACAACCAGCGCAACGATACATAACCATCCGCTCAACAATAACGACATTGCCTTCCGTACCAGAGGCAGCGGCACAGTATTTGATCCGGGCCCCTGCCCGGGCATTGAAAACCTACCCGGCAACGGAAGTGGCAATGGCAACGGTGGTTCCGGTAACGGCACCGACCCTGACCCATTCCCGTTTGCCGATGTAGCAGCAGGCAGATGGTATCACCCCGCTGTCGTATTCGTACACGAAAACGGCATCATGCAAGGCACAGCGGCAACCACATTCGCACCGACCATGGATTTTAGCCGGGCCATGGTCGTCACCACACTGTTTCGGATGTACCACGACAGGGTTGCCGATACCAGTGACCCGGCAGCAGCTCCGTTTGATGACGTAGCCGAGGGCAGATGGTACGCACCCTATATCGCTTGGGCACACTCAAACGGCATTGTTCAAGGGGTAAGCGAAACAAGATTCCGACCGCAAAACGCAGTATCACGGCAAGAATTTGCCACCATGATATATCGCTTTGCACAGTTTGCGGACATAGATGTGAACATCCCGGATGATTTTGCGCTTGCGTTTCCGGATACAGACCGTGTCGGCTCTTGGGCGGAGGATGCCGTGGCTTGGGCTGTATACAACGAACTCATCCAAGGCACAGGCGGCCAGCTTATACCGACAGGCACGGCTACACGGGCACAGGCGGCTACGATCCTCATGCGCTTTGTTCCGATGCTGGATTAATTGCAGAATGAGAACCCACCGCCGCATCCCGATACCGGGAATGCGGCGGTGGGTTTTTTATGGGTATGGAATGCGCAGGGGCGAAGGGCCGGGCGATTGATAGTCGCCCCTACATGGCGTACATGCTGCCAATTCATAAAACAATCATCGGTTTTTTACCATAATTCCCCTTGCACCCTCACCCAAAACATGGTAAAATTAGACAAGTTCGGTGACACTGTGATATGAGGGGGCAATGACATGCGTGAACTGCGACTACCCAGTGACCTTCCCATCTACCTGTTCCATCAAGGCACCAACTATCGGGCCTATGAATTTCTTGGGTGCCACCTGGACCCGGTACGGGGTGCGGCAGCATTTCGGACATGGGCACCGGCTGCGGCTGCGGTCTATCTCGTGGGGGACATGAACGATTGGGCCCCGGAGCAAACCCCGCTCAACCGCATCTCCGATGGTGGTGTTTGGGAGGTGTTGATTGGAAACGGCATCGCACCCGGCCAGCGGTATAAGTTTCGGATTGTCACCGAGGGCGGAGACGTATTGTTGAAGTCCGATCCCTACGCTTTTTTCGCCGAAACTAACGAGAAAACCGCCTCTATCGTCTGTGATTTAGAGGACTATACTTGGGGCGATGCGGTTTGGCAGGCAAAAAAAGACGACCTGTACGACAAGCCGATGAATATCTATGAACTCCACCTCGGTTCTTGGCAACAGGGGGACAATGGAGAATTGCTGAACTATACTGAAATTGCCCAGCGGCTCATCCCTTACATCAAAGAAATGCACTATACTCATGTGGAACTCATGCCCGTGATGGAGCATCCCTTTGGCGGCTCGTGGGGGTATCAGATTTGCGGATTTTATGCGCCCACCTCGCGGCATGGGTCGCCGCAGGACTTGATGCGGTTCATTGACCTGTGCCATCAGGCGGACATCGGTGTGATTTTAGACTGGGTACCGTCTCATTTTCCCAAGGACGCCCACGGTCTCTACGAATTTGACGGTGGGCCGCTGTACGAATGTCACGGCAAAGATCGGATGGAGCATGACGAGTGGGGCACCCGGTGCTTTGACTATGGCCGGACGGAAGTGCAGTCGTTTCTGGTATCCAACGCCGTATACTGGTTAGAAAAATTCCGCGCTGACGGTTTGCGGGTGGATGCGGTCAGTTCCATGCTATATCTCAGCTACGGCAGAAAGCCGGGGCAGTGGTTCCCCAACCACCGGGGCGGCAGTGAGAATTTGGAGGCCATTTCTTTCCTACGCAAGCTAAACAAAGCCGTGTTCAACGCACAGCCCTACGCCATGATGATTGCGGAAGAGGCCACGGCATGGCCCATGGTCACCAAGCCCGACCACGATGGGGGGCTTGGGTTTAACTACAAGTGGAACATGGGCTGGATGAACGATATGTTGGAATACGTCAGTGTAGACCCCTTGTACCGGAAAGAGATTCACAATAAAATCACCTTCTCGTTCCACTACGCCTTTAGCGAGAATTTTATCCTGCCCCTGTCCCATGATGAGGTGGTACACGGAAAGCACTCACTGTTAGACAAAATGCCCGGTGATTATGAGACCAAATTTGCGGGGCTTCGGGCGTTTTTGGGGTATATGATGGCCCATCCGGGGAAAAAGCTCACCTTCATGGGGGCCGAGTTCGGCCAGTTCAAAGAGTGGGACTATGAAACGCCCTTAGACTGGTTTTTGCTCGACTACCCCATGCACGCCAAGTTGAAAACCTACATCCAGACCCTCAACCGATTCTACTTAGACACCCCTGCCCTGTGGGAGATTGATTATTCTTGGGACGGGTTCCAGTGGATTAGTGACTCGGACAATGAACAGAACATCATCGTATTCCTGCGCCGGGATAAACGGGGCCGGTGTGTTGTCGTGCTCTGCAACTTTGCCCCGGTCACAAGGACAGACTACCGCATCGGCGTGCCGGAGGCGGGGGTTTATACAGAGGTGTTAAACTCTGACTATATTGAATACGGCGGTCAAGGCCACCAAAACGGCACGGTACACACCGAGGGTATAGGGATGCATGGTTTTGAACAGGGCCTCAATCTGACCATTCCGCCGCTGGCGACCCTCTGTTTTGTGTTGGAGGGGGCTCATGATGAGAACAATCAAAATCAATAGACGTTACGAATGCATGATTCATGTATACTGCCGGCCCAATTTGAACGAGCAACGATAAAACGCAAGCATTCTATCAGAAAGGTGTGAGATTGTTATGAGCAAGTCAGACATGTACTATGGCAAAGAGTGCATCGCCATGCTCTTGGCTGGGGGGCGGGGTTCTCGGCTGGGGTCGTTGACGGAGGCGATCGCAAAACCTGCCGTCACCTTTGGCGGGAAGTATCGGATTATTGATTTTCCCCTGACCAACTGTGTCCGCTCTGGGATTGACACGGTGGGGGTCATGACCCAGTACCAGCCGTTGCTGTTGCACAGCTATATCGGCAGGGGACAGGATTGGGACTTAGACCTCTTGGTGGGCGGTGTGTCCATCTTGCCGCCCCACTCGAAACCGGGTAGCACGGCGTGGTACAGCGGCACGGCCAATGCGGTGTATCAGAATGTGGATTTCATCGATGCTTACCAGCCGGAATATCTGTTGGTGCTGGCGGCGGATCATGTGTATAAGATGGATTACTCCAAAATGCTCGACCACCACAAGCAAATCGGGGCGGATTGCACCATTGCCGTTATTGAGGTACCCATGAAAGATGCGTCCCGCTTCGGTATCTTAAACACCGACCCCCATGACCGGGTGGTAGAATTCGAGGAAAAACCGGAGGTGCCGAAGAATAATCTGGCCTCTATGGGCGTGTACATCTTCAATTGGAACGTGCTCCGCAAATATCTGGCCCAAGATGATGCAGACCCCAACTCGGAAAACGATTTCGGTGGGGACATCTTGCCCAACATGTTAGCCGACGGTTGCGGCATGTTCGCCTACCGGTTTGACGGCTATTGGAAAGATGTGGGCACGGAAGAGAGCCTGTGGCAGGCCAACATGGACTTGTTAGACGATATGCACCTAGGGTTTGAAAATTGGCAAATCTTGTCGAAATCCGGCGGCCAGCCGCCCCACTATATCGCCCCCACCGGCAGTATTCAAAACACCTTGATTACAGAGGGGTGCGAGATTTACGGCACCGTGGAACACAGTGTCCTCTCCGCCGGTGTGGTGGTAGAGGAAGGGGCTGTGGTGAAAAACAGCGTCATCATGGGAAACGTCCGCATTCGGAAAAACGCCACAGTGGAATACGCCATCTTAGGGGAAAACACCGTGGTCGCAACCGGTCAAACCGTGGGTACGGAACGCTCGCCCAACGGCGGTGGGCCGACCCTGTTGGTACACGGCGCAACAGCAGAAAGCAAAGGGGGTTGAACACATGTATATCGGACTTAGTTTATCTGACCCGCATCCCGATTTCGTCAGTGACGGCAGTACAAAGCGGACTCTATCCGCCGCCCAGTTTGCCGGGCGGTATCGGTTGGTGGACTTTATGCTCTCCAACATGGTCAATTCCGGCATCAACCACATTGGCATGGTGCTAAACAGCCATTACCAGTCCCTCATCGCCCATATCGGGATGGGGAAAGAATGGGATTTGGCCCGGAAAAGCGGAGGTCTTACCTTTTTCCCGCCTTATTTGAGCGATGCCCGACAGAGTGTCAACAATGAAATCGACGGCCCGCTCCACCGTGCGGTACAGGCTGTGGCCAAAATTTCCGGTGAGTATGTGGTGTTGGTGGACTCGTCTGTGGTTTGTAACCTCGACTACCGGCCCGCCATGGATGCCCACCGCCTGTCGGGGGCGGATGTAATGGCCATTTATGTAAAAAAACAAGTACAGCCCGACAGCCGGGGTTACGCCGTGGCTTATGACATTGACGAGGACGGGCGTATTACCGGCATCAGCGGTGCCTCCGGCGCGAAAGACGAGGTGCAAAATGTCTCGTTAGGGGCATACATTATGGATAAGCGGGTATTCCTCCAGTTAATGGGCCGAGAGAAAAACTGTGGGATGCTCCGATTTTCCAAGGAGATTTTGGCCCCCCAGCTCTGGCGACTGCGGGTGCGGGGGTATGAGTTCCGAGGCTATACGGCCCAAATCAGCTCAGTAGAGACCTTTTTCCGGCATAATATGGAGATGTTAGACACAGAAAAGCGGAATGAGCTGTTCCACTACGGCGGCCGCCGGATTTTCACCAGCCGCCGGGACTCGCTGCCCACCAAGTACGGCAAGCGGGCGCATATTGAAAACTCTATCATCGCCGATGGGTGCCAGATTGAGGGCACGGTCATCAACAGCGTTATTTGCAGAAACGTCCGCATCCGGCCCGGTGCCGTGGTGGAGAACTGTGTGCTCAAAGACCGTACTGTGGTAGAGCGGCATGCAAAGCTGAATTGGATGATTGTAGACCGAGGGGGCTATATCTCGGAAAGTCGCAACATGCTGGGATCGGACACCTACCCGGTTTATATTGAGCCGGAACGGATTATTTAGAGGGGGAAGGACACTATGGTAAAAGCAATCGTGACCAAGAAAAAACAAGGGCGAAACATCCTGTTTGCTGTATCAGAAGCCGTACCGTTTCTGGCCACCGGAGGTATGGGCCAAGTGGCGGGGGCACTCACGGCGGCCCTGCATGAGGCGCAACCGGACTATGATATCCGCATGGTACTGCCGCTATATGGCGCGTTTCGGGAGCGGAATGAACCCAACATGACATTTCTGGGGGAGACCACCGTGACCCTAGCTTGGCGGCAGGAGTATTGCGGTGTGTTTGAGATGGTGCAAGACGGTATCACCTACTATTTCGTGGACAACCGCCGTTACTTCGATCGGGAGAAAGCCTATGGCCATTTTGACGATGGAGAGCGGTTTGCCTATTTCTCCAAAGCCGTATTTGCGGTGATGGAATTTACCGAGTTTGTCCCCGATGTGATTCACGCCCATGACTGGCAGACGGCACTGGTGCCGATTTACTTAAAGGCTAAGTTTACAGAACAACATCCGGCCCTGCGGACGGTGTTTACCATCCATAATCTGGAGTATCAAGGCAAATTCGCCCCGGATATTTTGACCGATGTGTTTGACCTGCCCGCAAGCGATGCGGGTTTGGTGGAGTACGACAACTGCATCAATCTGATGAAAGGTGCCATTGTCACGGCGGACAAGATTACCACCGTCAGCCCCTCCTACGCCGAAGAAATCCAGCATGGCGGCGGGTTCGGGTTAGAGCCGATTATCCGAGAGAACGCCTATAAACTCAGCGGCATCATCAACGGCATCGACACGAAAACCTATAACCCGGAGACGGACACGTTGCTTGCAAAAAATTACACCGCCAAAAGTCTGGCCGGCAAGGCGGTGAACAAAAAAAAGTTGCAAGAGGTATTCGGATTACCGCAAGAAAGCGATAAAATGCTCCTCTGTCTCGTGTCCCGCTTGGTGTCCCACAAGGGGATTGACTTGATTACCTATATCATGGACGATCTGTTGCAGCTGGACGTGCAGTTTTTACTCCTCGGCACCGGGGAGACGCAATACGAACTCTTCTTTGAAGAACAGGCCATCGCCCACCCCCGGCAAGTGGGGGTCAACATCGCCTATCACCCGGAGTTGGCGGGGCTGATCTATGCCGGGGCCGATGTGATGCTCATGCCGTCCCGCAGTGAGCCTTGCGGTCTGACCCAGATGATTGCCTGTCGCTATGGTGCCATCCCCATTGTCCGCAAAACCGGGGGATTAGGCGACACCATCACCGACTGCCGCACAGGGGACGGGAACGGGTTCGTGTTTGAAGAATATGATGCCATGCTGCTATTAGACACCATTCGGGAAGCCTTAGACCTCTACCAAAACCACCCCGCCGACTGGGAAAATCTCATGGGGCAAGCCATGCAGAGCGACTTCGGCTGGGACGTGTCCGCCAGAGCATATGTCGCACTGTATGAAGGGCTGTGAACGAATGGTATTGTTTGACGAGTTCGACCCACACTTTCGCACCCCCATGGGCGGGATTCCGCAAGGTGAGACCCTCACTCTACGGCTCCGCTGTCAGCGAGGCACAAAGACCGCCCACGTCCACTGGCGGCGGGAGGGGGCAGAGCCTCACCTAACCCCCATGGAACAGACCGGCGTGATGGGTAGTTTTGATGTGTATGAGACCACCTTGCCCCTAGATACCGCCGGGATTTACTGGTATCATTTCCGAGTAGAGGCCGGGAGCGGGCAGGAAATCACGGTGCCGGGGCAACTCTCTGACGGAGAGTATCAAATTACCGTCTATACCCCTGCCGAGACTGGGCCGGACTGGATAGAGGGGGGCCTATTCTACCATGTGTTCGTAGACCGCTTTTACAAAAGCGGCAAGTGTACTCCCCGGCCCGGTGCTGTGGTACGGGACGATTGGGGCGGCACACCGTACTACAAGCCGGACGCAGAGGGCATCATGCACAACAACGACTTCTTCGGTGGCGATTTGTACGGGGTTGTTGAGAAACTGCCCTATCTGGTGGAGTTGGGGGTTACTTGTATCTATCTCAGCCCTGTGTTTGAAGCGGCCTCGAACCACAAATACGATACCGGTGATTATAAAAAAGTCGATGATGCCTTCGGCGGGGATGAGGCGTTAGAAACGCTCTGCCAAAGGGCGAAAGCCCATGGTATCCGGGTTATTTTAGACGGTGTGTTTAGTCATGTGGGCATAGACAGCCGCTATTTTAACCGCTACGGCCGCTACCCAGAGGTAGGGGCGTATCAGAGCTTGGATTCGCCTTATCACCACTGGTTCCACTTCAAAGAATGGCCGGACGACTATGAGGCGTGGTGGGGCATTGAACTGCTACCCGCCATCAACAAATCCAGCGAGAGTTACCGAGACTTTATCACAGGCCCCGATGGTGTCATCGCTCACTGGGCCAAGCACGGCGTGTCCGGCTGGCGGTTAGACGTGGTGGACGAGTTGCCGGACATCTTCTTAGACCCCCTCTGTCAAGCCATGAAGCGAGAAGACCCGGAAGCCCTGATTATCGGCGAAGTCTGGGAGGACGCATCAAACAAAATCGCCTATGGCTACAGACGGCGGTACTTCCAAGGCGGACAACTGGACAGTGTGATGAACTACCCGCTGAAAAACGCCATCATCTCCTTCGTGCGGGAAGGAAACGCCGAGGGGCTGGCCGCTCGCATGGCTACCCTCGTGCAAAACTATCCAGCCCCTGTACTCCATAAACTGATGAACATTCTCGGCACCCACGACACCATGCGTATTTTAACCGTGCTCGGCGGAGAAAACATCCCCCACACAAGGGACGAGATGGAGCACTTTCGGCTCACAGCAGACCAGATGCAATTGGCAAAAGCGCGCCTGAAATTAGCCGCCACACTCCAGTACACCCTGCCCGGTACTCCTTGTATCTATTACGGGGATGAGGCCGGGATGGAAGGCGGTGCCGACCCCTTCTGCCGCCGCTGTTATCCGTGGGGCAAGGAGGACCAAAACCTACTGACCTACTACCGCAAGTTGGGAGGTCTCCGGCGAGAACACCCTGTTCTCGCAAGGGGTGCCTATGCGCTCCAAAAAGCCCACGGCGGCGTATTCGCCTTCACCCGCGGCACAGGTGACGAGGCACTGTGCGTCACAGTGAATCACAACACTTGCGAAGCGACCATATACAAGAACAATCAACTGATTATCCATTCCGGGAGGGATTGCTAAATGAACCTACAAGACAAACACGTATTTTCCTTGCTGTTCCGTGAAAAATTAGAGGTGGCAAGGGGCGTAGACGTAGAAGAAGCCACGGCAGAGGACTGCTATATCGCCTTGGCGTATCTAATCCGAGACCAGATTATGAAACGCTGGGTGCAAACAAACCGCACCTATGAGCGGGAACAGAAAAAACAGGTCTATTACTTCTCGCTGGAATTTCTCTTGGGAAAAATGCTGGAGAGCAATATCCTATCTCTGGGGTTGGGAGATGTCTGTACTGCGGCCTTAGAAGAACTGGGCTTTGACCCGGAAGAGGTCTATGGCGTGGAACTCGACCCCGGCCTCGGCAACGGCGGCCTTGGGCGGCTGGCGGCTTGTTTCTTGGATTCGTTGGCCTTTCTGGGTCTGCCCGGTCACGGGTGTAGTATTCGGTATAAGTATGGGTTGTTCGAGCAGAAGATTGTAGACGGCTATCAAGTGGAGCTGCCGGACAACTGGCTCCGCAATGAGGCCGTGTGGGAGATGAAAAAGCCGGACAAGGCAGTCTTGGTCAAGTTTTTCGGCGATATCCGGGAAGAGCGCACCACCGGCCGGCACCTGTTTTACCACGAGAACTTTGAACCAGTCATCGCCATGCCTTACGACGTGCCCATCCCCGGCCATGACGGCGGTGTTGTGAATACCCTCCGGCTTTGGAGCGCACAGTCTACCGAGCAGTTTGACTACGGCCTGTTCTCCAGCGGCGACTACCTAAACGCCGTGGGCCGGAAATATTCCGCCGAGGCCATCTCTGAGGTGCTCTACCCCGACGATTCCAACTATCAAAACCGACTGCTCCGGCTCAAACAGCAATATTTCTTTGTGTCCGCTGGGATTCAGAGTATTGTCAGCCACCATAAAAAGCATTACGGCGATATTCGGACATTTGCAGACTACACCGGCATCCACATTAACGACACCCATCCGGCCTTAGCCGTCCCGGAACTCATGCGGATTCTCATGGACGAAGAGGGTCTGGGCTGGGACGAGGCGTGGGATATTACCGTGAAAACCATCTCCTACACCAACCACACCATCCTACCGGAAGCACTGGAGCGTTGGCCGGAGGATGTGTTCTCCAAACTTCTGCCCCGGGTTTACATGATCGTGCGGGAGATTAACGAGCGGTTTTGCCATCTGCTTTGGCAACGACTGGATGGGGACTTGGAGAAAATCTCCCAAATGGCCATCGTGTCAAACGGCGAGATTTCCATGGCGTACTTGGCCATTGTGGGCAGCCATAAGATTAACGGCGTGGCAAGGGTTCATAGTGAGATTTTGAAAAGCGAATTGTTCCGCAATTTCTACGAACTCTACCCAGAGCGGTTTACCAACAAAACCAACGGCATCGCTCATCGGCGTTGGGTGCTCAAAGCCAATCCGTCTCTTGCCGACCTGATTACTGACACCATCGGGCCCACATGGATACACGAACCCCTCGCCCTCGCCAAACTGGACACAGAGGGTGCAGTGAACGACCCTGCCTTTTTAGACCGGCTCATGAAAATCAAACGGGCCAACAAGGTACACCTGGCAGAGCTTATTGGGGAGTCCAACGGCACCCTGATTGACCCGGACTCGATTTTCGATGTGCAAATCAAGCGCATCCACGCCTATAAACGGCAGTTGCTGTTGATTTTGCATATCTTAGATCAGTATTATGCCCTGTTGGATAACCCCAACCTAGACATCGCCCCCCGCACGTTTATCCTAGCGGGGAAAGCCGCACCCAGCTATCACTTCGCAAAAGAGGTCATCAAACTCATCGCCACCGTAGCCGAGCAGGTGAATAACGACCCACGGGTGCGAGGTTTGCTCAAGGTTGTATTCTTAGAAAACTACCGGGTCTCTCTGGCAGAGCGCATTTTCCCAGCGGCGGATTTGAGTGAGCAGATTTCCACGGCGGGGATGGAGGCCTCCGGCACCGGTAACATGAAGTTCATGATGAACGGTGCTGTGACCATCGGCACCTATGACGGAGCCAATATCGAGATTTTTGAAGCCGTAGGCGCAGGGAGCTTCATCCCCTTTGGTCTGCAAGTGCCGGACGTGCTGGCCCTTAAACGGGAGCAGAGCTATAACAGCCGTGCATTTCTAAGCGGCCATCCCCGCCTGCAACGCATTGTCTATGATTTTATCAACAAATATCCCAATGAAGCGGGCCATGCCCAGTTCCCCCACATCTATGACTCACTGACCACCCACCACGACGACTTTTTTGTTATGCTGGACTTTGATGCCTATACGGAAGCGCAAAAGCAAGCGGAAACCCTCTACCGCAACCACGACCGCTGGGCCCACATGGCTGCCATGAACATCGCCTACGCCGGCCGATTTGCAGCGGACGAGGTAATTCGGAAGTACGCAGAAGAAATTTGGGGCATTACGCCAGAACGTTAAAAGGCCAAGGGCATATATGGCGCATGAGGTTCCACTGCCTTTTCGTGCAGTATGGGTACAGCACCCATACTGCACTTCTATTCCCACCCACAGTGGGGCCCGAAATACAGCCGAAGAGAGAAGAACATGCACCCAAACACAAAAAAGCCAGATGGCACAGCCCTTTGATCTTGACCCTATGCCATCCATTCATGAGCGTATTTCAATAGAACATCAATCCGGCGGCATCATTGCCCTTGACCATTAGGGTTGAGAGTACTATTACATCTGGCTAGAGGGTATCGGCACCAGTACAGAGTATAAGGTGCAAAACTGTCGTCATTTTAGCCCTTGCCCTTAGCGGGTACATAGGGGCGCAGCCCCTGTGTTTCCTTTGCTTCTTTGCGAAACCGCAAAGAAGGCCCGTCCGGCAGGACATAACAAGCTCTTGGCTTGTGCCAAGAAACCCTCGGCGGACACGCCGAACAGAAAAGGTCAAAGACCGGGACGCGCAGGGACACGTCCCCTACAAGGCGCAAACGTGATACGTCAAACCAAGAAAAGGGCAAAGACATGGGCCGCCGAGGACGGCACCCCTACGAAGGGCATAGAGATAAGGGCCGGGATGCACAGGGACACGGCCCCCACAAAAGCCGAAGAAGAAATCATAGCTAGGCAACCTTTTATTTTTTTATCTTTTTTCAAAATAGGGATTGCAAAATTTCCCAAGACAGTATACAATGGGAAACGCAAAAAATGGAATCTTATGCCCACATAATATCCAAGGAATTGGCAATATGACCCAATTCCCACTACAAAAGGGAGGCCACTCATGCAATATAACAAAAAGACCATCCGTGACATGGACATGTCCGGGAAAAAAGTTCTGCTCCGTTGCGATTTTAACGTCCCGCTGGACAAACAAACTGGAGAGATTACAGACGATAAGCGCATCGTCGCCAGTCTGCCCACGATCCGCTACTTGTTAGACCAAGGTGCGGCCCTTATCTGTTGTTCTCACTTAGGACGCCCCAAGGGTGAATGGCTGCCGGAGTTGAGCCTTGCCCCAGTGGCACGGCGGTTGTCCGAGCTGCTTAGTGTACCTGTAAAAATGGCAAAAGATGTCATCGGGGACGATGCTAAGATGCTAGCATCCGAGCTTCGCGGCGGTGAGATTATGTTATTGGAAAACCTCCGCTACCATAAAGAAGAGACGAAAAACGATCCTGCATTTGCAAAGGCGTTGGCCGATATGGCGGACGTGTTCGTGTCAGATGCCTTTGGCACCGTCCACCGTGCCCATGCCTCTACTGCCGGCGTGGCGGATTTCCTTCCAGCGGTCAGCGGTTTCTTGGTAGCCAGAGAGTTAGAGATGCTAGGCGACAGTCTATCGAATCCCAAGCGGCCCTTCGTCGCCATCTTAGGCGGGGCGAAAGTGTCCGACAAATTGGGCGTTATCCAGAATCTGCTGGAAAAAGCCGATGTGTTGATTATTGGCGGCGGTATGAGCTATACCTTTAACAAGGCCCAAGGCGGCAAGGTAGGCAAAAGTCTCTGTGAGGACGAAAAGCTAGACTACGCCCGTGAGATGATGACCTTAGCCGAGAAAAAAGGCGTGAAATTGCTGATTCCTTCGGATGCCTTAGCGGCGGCTGAGTTCGCGGCAGATGCCACCCCTGTCCCCTGCTCTGCATTTGATATCCCTGATGACCTGATGGGTCTTGATATCGGCAAAGATAGCATTGAACTATTCACCAAAGAGATTGCAAATGCCGGCACCGTGGTCTGGAACGGCCCCATGGGTGTGTTTGAGTTCCCCGCCTTTGCCGCAGGCACCAAAGCCGTGGCAGAAGCATTGGCCAAAAGTGACGCAGTGACCATCATCGGCGGCGGTGACAGTGCGGCGGCTGTCCTCCAGTTCGGTGTGGCTGACCAAATGACTCACGTCTCCACCGGCGGTGGTGCATCTTTGGAGTTCTTAGAAGGTAAAGTCTTGCCCGGTGTGGCATGTTTAGAAGACAAATAAAGGAGAAATCATACAGATGAACAGAAAATACAGAAAAACCGTAATCGCAGGCAACTGGAAAATGAACAAGCTTCCTAGTGAGCTCAAAGCCTTTGCCGCAGAGTTGAAACCATTCGTCCACAAGCCAAAGTGGTGTGACGTGGGCATTTGTGTTCCCGGTGTCATGATCCCCGCCGCCCTTCGTGCGTTTAAAGATAATAAGGTAGGCGTGGGCGCCCAAGACCTCTCTGCGGCCGCTTCCGGCGCATACACCGGCGAAGTGTCCGGCGCACAACTGGCGGATGTGGGCACCAAGTATGTCATCGTGGGCCACTCTGAGCGCCGTCAATACCACGGCGAGACCGATGAGATGATAAACGCCAAGACCAAAGCGGCTTTGGCCAACAAACTCATCCCCATTGCCTGTGTGGGTGAGACCTTAGAACAGCGGGAAATGGGCATCACCTTAGAGCTGATTACCCTGCAAGTCAAAACCATCCTGTCCGGTATCCCTGCCGAGCAAATGCGCAAAGTCATCATCGCTTACGAGCCTGTCTGGGCCATCGGTACCGGTAAGACCGCCACCGCCGAGCAAGCGGGTGAGGTTTGCACCCACATCCGTGCCGTTATCCGTAAATTGTACGGTGCTCGGGTCGCCCGTAGTGTTACCATCCAATACGGCGGCAGCATGAACGGCAAGAACGCCATGGAACTGCTGGCCCAACCCGACATTGACGGCGGCTTGGTGGGCGGTGCTTCCTTAAAACCGGAAGAGTTTGCACAAATCATCCACGCCGCAAACCAAGATTAGGTAAAATAAGGAGCGTAACTTGAAAATTCCAACTACTTTGATTATCATGGACGGCTACGGCCTCACCGACAACGGTGCGGTCAGTGCCATCCACGCCGCCAAAACGCCGTACCTAGACCGGCTGTTCCAGACATACCCCACCACTACGCTGGAAGCCTCCGGTGAGGATGTGGGTCTGCCTGACGGACAGATGGGCAATAGTGAGGTGGGCCATGTGAACATGGGCGCAGGCCGGGTGGTCTATCAAGACCTGCCCAAAATTACCGCTGCCATTCGGGACGGTAGCCTATTTGACAACGCAGCCCTCAAATCCGCCATGACTGCCGCTAAGGCCAACGGCGGGGCCTTGCACTTTTTCGGTCTGCTCTCTGACGGGGGGGTCCACAGTCATATCAACCACCTCTACGCCCTGCTGGAAATGGCGAAAGCAGAGGGCTTAGACAAGGTGTATATCCACGCCTTCTTAGACGGGCGGGACGTGGCCCCGAAAAGCGGTGCAGGGTACCTAGCGGCTTGCCGGGATAAGTGTAACCAGATTGGCGTGGGGAACATCGCCACCGTCACCGGCCGCTACTACGCTATGGATCGAGACAAACGATGGGAACGGGTGGAGGAAGCGTACAACGCCCTCGTGTGCGGCGAAGGCATCCAAAACACAGACCCTGTGGCCGCAGTGGAGGAGAGCTATGCCAATGACGTCACCGATGAGTTTGTCCGCCCCGTGGTGGTGGACAAAGACGGGCTGGTTAAGTCCGGCGATAGCATTATCTTCTTCAACTACCGCCCCGACCGGGCACGAGAGATTACCAGAGCCTTCGTAGACCCCGCCTTTGATGGGTTTGTCCGCAAAAACGGTTATTTCCCTGTCCAATATGTGTGTATGACCCAGTACGATGAAGAAATGCCGAACGTCACTGTGGCCTACCCGCCGCAAAAACTGACCGGTACTTTCGGGGCTTATATCGCAAGCCGTGGCCTCACCCAATTGCGTATCGCCGAGACGGAGAAGTACGCCCATGTGACCTTCTTCTTCAACGGCGGCGTGGAAGAGCCGTATCAGGGCGAGGATCGGGCGCTGATTCCCAGCCCCAAAGAGTTCGCCACGTACGACCTCTGCCCGAAAATGAGTGCTGAAGAGGTGGCAAGTACCTGCATTGAGCGGATCAAAAGCGGCAAGTATGATGTGATCATCTTAAACTTCGCCAACTGCGATATGGTGGGACATACCGGCGACTTCCAAGCCGCCGTGACCGCTGTAGAAACTGTAGACCAGTGCGTGGCCGAAGTGGTCAAAGCCACCACGGATATGGGTGGTGTCGCCGTTGTCACCTCCGACCACGGGAATGCGGAGTATATGAAAGAGCCGGACGGCTCTCCCGCTACGGCCCATACCACCAATAAAGTGCCCTTTACCGTTGTGGGGGCGGATGTCAAGCTGGGGTCTGGTCGGCTGTCGGATATCGCACCCACCATGCTTGCCTTAATGGGCTTGGAAAAGCCCCCGGAAATGACCGGAAACAGCTTGCTCATCTAGGGTTCACAGCGGCGGGCCTTGCGCCTGCCACTACAAATCATAAACTAACAAATTTAAAAGGAGTAATCAAACAATGAGAGAGTATTTAGAAATCGTAGAAGTAGTCGCCAGAGAGATCATGGATTCCAGAGGGAACCCCACCGTAGAAGTAGAAGTCGTCCTAGACAGCGGTGCTGTGGGCCGTGCGGCAGTGCCGTCTGGTGCATCCACCGGTATCTTTGAAGCATGTGAACTCCGTGACGGCGACAAAGACCGTTATCTGGGCAAAGGCGTGATCCAAGCGGTGAAAAACGTCAACGAAGAAATCGCAGAGGTTTTAATCGGCCTAAACGCCCTAGAGCAAACCTCCATCGACCAAACCCTCATCGCCTTAGACGGCACGCCCAACAAGAGCCGTTTGGGTGCAAATGCGATTCTCGGCTGTTCTTTGGCGGTTGCCAAAGCGGCGGCGGTTGACCTCGGCCAATCTCTGTACAGCTATGTGGGCGGCGTGAACGCCAAAATGTTGCCTGTACCCATGATGAACATCATCAACGGCGGTGCCCACGCTTCTAACAACGTGGATATCCAAGAGTTCATGGTCATGCCTGTCAGCGCGGAGAGCTTCTCTCAGGCGTTGCGTATGGGCGGCGAAGTGTTCCACCACCTGAAAAAAGTTATCTCCAAGCGCGGCGGTTCTACCGCTGTGGGCGACGAGGGCGGCTATGCCCCCGACATGAAAGACAACGAAGAGGCCCTGAAGCTGGTTATGGAAGCCATCGAAGCCGCTGGTTACAAGCCCGGCGAAGATTTCAAAATCGCTATTGATGCCGCTGTGGCTGAGTGGTACAAAGAAGAGGACGGCGGCTATTACCTTATGCCGAAATCTGGCCAAAAACTGACTCGTGAAGAACTTTGCGCCATGTGGGTAGACTTCTGCGGCAAATACCCCATCATCTCCCTAGAGGACTGCATGGGCGAAGACGACTGGGCCGGTTGGAAATTGCTTACCGATGCCTTGGGCGATAAAGTGCAACTGGTTGGCGACGACCTGTTTGTAACCAATGTTGAGCGTTTGTCCCGTGGTATCAAAGAGGGCATCGCAAACTCTGTCTTAATCAAAGTAAACCAAATCGGCACCCTGACCGAGACGCTGGACACCATCCAAATGGCCAACCGTGCCGGTTACACCTGTGTTATGTCCCACCGTTCCGGTGAGACCGAGGACGTGACCATCGCTGACTTGGCTGTGGCCTGCAACACCGGCCAAATCAAGACTGGCGCACCATCCAGAAGTGACCGGGTTGCCAAGTACAACCAACTGTTGAGAATCGAAGAAGAACTCTTCGATGCGGCCCAGTATCCGGGCATGGATGCGTTTTTCAACTTGAAATAACGTAAGTGCTGACAGCCCTCTCCTTTCACGGAGAGGGTTTTTTTATTTTCCCTCTTGACATATTGCATTATTTGCATTATAATAAATCATGCAAAGGAGGTCTGCGATATGTTACTCTCTCTGGATTTTACGTCCGACATTCCAATTTATCAGCAGCTCAGGAACCAAATCGTATTGGGTATCGCCTCCGGGACCCTCACGCCTGGAGAGAAGTTACCCACCATCCGCGCTTTGGCGCAAGAACTTGGCATCAACATGATGACCGTTTCCAAAGCGTACCAAATCCTCAAGCAAGAGGGTTACATCGCCTCTGACCGCCGCAATGGGGCTTGGGTGGCCCCCCGGTCAGATGGCTCTGCCGCCTTAGAACGACTAGAGGGTTCTCTGCGCCTGATTGTGGCAGAGGCACGGGTTGCTGGAGTGACAGCGGATACCGTGATAGCCCTCATACAAAAACTATACCTGGAAGGAGCATGACAACATGGATATGATAATGCGCTTTATAATGGGACTGGTGTTCTACGGTACGATGATCCCCACTTACATGTTCGCCGCTAATTTGCGGTTGCCGAAGAAAAACATTATGTTAGGTGTCACAATACCTTATGCACGCCACGATGAGCCGTCAGTAACGGCGGTAGGTATTACCTACCTCAGGCGGATTCGGATTCTGACTGTGGTTGCCGGGATTTTAGGGTTGCCTATTTTACTCGTGCCCTTTATGTCAATTCAGCTTTTGATTATGCTGACATTACTGCTTCTATTTATCACCGGTGACTTTGTCATCTTCGTCCGGGCCAACCGGGCCTTGGCCGCAATCAAGCGGCAGAGCAACTGGGCAGAGTCGGCCCATACCGTGCCCGCCGTTGCGGATTTTCGGGCGATGGAAGAGAAACGCCGCCCCTTGCCTCGCTTATTCTTTATCCTGCCCTGCCTCATTGCGGCAATCCCACTCATACCTTTGATTCACGAGATGTTAACCGGCACTGTGGAGTGGGGGCAAGCCGCAGGGTACCTGATTACTGTCCTCTTCGTCCCGCTCCTGCTTATTCTTGGCGAGGCCATCCGGCGCCAAGGTGCTGAAGTGGTAGGGACGGATAGTGACTTAAACGTAATCCTCACCCGAGTGCGGCGGCGGGAGTACCTGCGGTGTATGGCGTTGTGCGCGTGGCTACTGGCCCTCACGGCCCTTGCGGTTGGGTTTCAAACGATTATGTTGGCATTTTGGTTTCCGGCGGTGGTACTCACTCTCGCCATTGTGGTGGCGGCCTATAGCTTCCGGGCAGAGTTTGCTGTGCGGCGAACACAAGAGAAATTTACCAAAATGGCAGGGTACACTTTGGCTGTAGACGATGACGCCTATTGGCTCTGGGGCTTTTTCTACCACAACAGGAACGACCGGCGACTGCTCATCAAAGACCGGGTGGGCATGAGCATGGGGATGAATTTAGGTCGTCCGCTGGGGCTTTGCCTCATGTTGCTTAGTGGTTTGCTCTTACTGGCCATGCCCCTCATCGGCGTGTGGTCTGTGGCGCAAGAATTTACCCCTATCACCTATCACGTAGAAGGCACAGAGGTCACCGCCACTCAAATTCGCTCTAGAACCTTTGATTTGGGCACGGATTTTGAGGCAGAGATAGTAGATGCCCTGCCCCACGGCAGCCGTACCTTCGGAACAGCAATTGGAACTTTGCGGGCAGGTACATTTTCGTTCGATGGCATCGGTTCGGCCTATGCCCTGTTCCATACAGACCAGCCCCCTTTCATCGTACTGACGACCTCGGATGGGCAAGTGCTGGTGTTTAATTTCGACCCCGTGTTTGAGCCGCTGTTGCGATAGTTTGCTCTATCCAGAAAAATAAGATATCGTCGCCCAACCACTTGAGGCATTTTTCAAGTGGTTGGGCGATACGATGTATGATAAAAAAAGATTGACAAGCATTCAAACATCTGCTAGTATGGCGGAAGGAAAGTGCCATTAGTTTCGGCATTAAGCACAAAAAGGCACTATAAATTTTAGGAGGAATCACAAATGAGCAAGTATCAAGATCCAGCCGTAAAGGTAACAAACCCGGAAGAAGCACTGAAGCTTCTCAAAGAAGGGAACGCAAGATTTGTCGCAAGCAATCTTGTGGCTGCAAATTATGACGAGTCCCTTGGGAAAACAGCAACACAACAGAGCCCGTTTGCTTCTATCCTGACTTGCGCTGACAGTCGTTGCGCTCCTGAAATCTACTTTGACCAAGGCATTGGTAACATTTTCGTTGTCAGAAACGCAGGCAACTTTGCTGACAGAGAAGCCATCGGCTCTTTCCAATTTGCAGCTGCTGTTTTGAAGTCTCAAATCATTGTGGTTGTCGGACATACCCAATGCGGCGCTGTTGCCAACGCCCACATGGGAACCTCCGGTTTGCCCGGCGAGTTGCAAGGGATTTTGGACGATATCGCAACTGTTGTCAAGCCCGCTGACACTGTAGAGAATGCAGTCGGCCTGAATGTGCAGGCGCAAGTGGATGCCTTGAAAACCAATCCTGCCATCAAAGAATCCGGTGTCCCTGTCTATGGCGCAGAGTACGATGTAGCCACAGGCGTTGTCACTTGGCTATAAGAATAAAAGAAAGCTTACATACGGTTTGGGCCGCAGGGCGTTTATCTGTCTTGCGGCCTATTCTACTATTTCAAGTGATTTGACTATAAAACTAAAATCATAATTGAAGGATGAGTGAGAACATGTTAACAGCAGACAGCTTAGACAAAAAAGCCACGTTTCGCGTTGCTTTTTTGACTGGTGCATCTTTGTTCATCATGGGTTATCTAAATGGATATGCCCTCAATACGGCAGACTTGGGTGCTATGATTACGGCGCAAACCGGCAATGTGGTCTGGTTGGGGCTCAATGCCGCAGCGGGGTATTGGGTTTATTTCCTTGAGAATTTGGGCCTGTTCTTCGGGTTCGTGGTGGGGATAATCTTTGCGCTCTATACGCAAAACAGCTTCAAAAACAAATCCACACAGTTCTATTATAACTGGACCGTATTTATTCTGCCGGTGCTATTCTATCCCTTAGTGCTACAATACGTTGCACCTCCATTCGTTTCATTTTTCGTTTTGGGCTTTGCCTCCGGTGCGGCACTTGGGTTTTTCAGAAAAATGTACCACTTAGAAATAAACAACGCCATGGCAACGGGTAATGTACGCTTTTTTGGCTTACACTTTGCGGGTGCCTTCATGAAGAAGAATAAAAAAGAAGTTTCCACATTCTGGATTTTCTTCGTCTGTACGTTTCTGTTTGCCTTTGGCGCATTTGTCTATGCCACACTAGCCCGGCTTGATTACAACCTTGGGCTTGATATCCATCTTGGGTTAGGCTACTACCGCGAATTCGCCGACCACAGCCGTTTTTACCGTACCCTTGGGCTAGGCTATGAGCGCGGTTATGTTATCCTTGTGGCCAGCAATGTTGCACGGATTATTGGTTTCATTGTAATTTGCTTGATCCCATATTTCTTCTGCCCAACACCCAAAGCAAAATCAAAGGTCACTGCAAAAAAAGCAAAAAACCTACAAGGCGCTTCTGGCTAATGTCTTGAGCACGCTTCTCAAGAGGCAGCCCACGCAACGGGTTGCCTTTGTTTTAATATCACCATCAGGAGGGCCCTTATGCTAAACATCAACATCACCAGAACCACCACCCCGAAGCAGAAGCCGAACAATCCCTTAATCGGGATCGGCAAAGCTTTTACCGACCACATGTTCCTCATGAAGTACAGCCCTGACCAAGGCTGGCATGACCCCAAAATTGAGCCGTTTCACGACCTGACGCTGTCGCCTGCCACCACGGTTTTTCACTATGGGCAAGAGATGTTCGAGGGGATGAAAGCCTATCGGGGTAAAGACGATGACATCTATCTCTTCCGCCCGGAGAAAAACGGAGAGCGGACGAATATGACCAACAAGCGGCTCTGTATGCCGGAAATCCCGGTGGAGGATTTCGTCCAAGCCGTCCGTACTTTGGTGGAATTAGACGCCGATTGGATACCCGGTGAACCCGGCACGTCTTTGTATATCCGGCCCTTTATCATCGGGACAGACCCGTTTATCGGGCTGACCCCATCGGAGACATTTTTATTTTGCATTATCATGGCCCCCTCTGGCCCTTATTATGGAAAGGATGAGCAAGCGCCCGTCAGCATCTGGGTGGAAGAGGAATATGTCCGTGCCGTCCGGGGCGGGATGGGGTTTGCCAAAGCCGGTGGGAACTATGCCGCCAGCATGGTCGCCCAAGCAAACGCCAAACAGGCGGGCTATGCCCAAGTTCTTTGGCTCGATGGGCTTGAGCGGAAGTATGTGGAAGAGGTGGGCGCGATGAACATCTTCTTCAAAATCGGTGGCAAGGTTGTCACCCCCGCCCTCACCGGCAGTATCTTGCCCGGTATCACCCGGGACAGCGTTATCACCCTATGCCGTAGTTGGGGCCTGTCCGTGGAAGAGCGGCTGGTTTCTATTGACGAGTTGGTAGATGCCAACCGTCAAGGGTTGTTAGAAGAGGTATTCGGCACCGGAACAGCGGCAGTTATCTCGCCTGTGGGTAAGCTGGGGTATCGGGAGGATGTGCTTGTGATTAACGACAACAAAACCGGCCCCTTGAGCCAGAGGATTTATGAGACGGTGACTGGGATTCAGTGCGGTGCGCTGGTGGATCCTTATGGTTGGCGGGTGAAGATTTAAGTTTTGTTTGGTTTTGGCTTTGATAGGAGAACTCGACTGTTATTTTGGTCGGGTTCTTTGTTTTTTGTCTTGCCGGGTGGGTTGTGTTTATCTCCTGTAGGGGGCGTGCCCCTGCGTGTCCTGTGTCCTTGATCTTTTCTTTTTGTTCGGCGTTGCCGCCGATTCTATCTCGGCGGGTGCCGAGGGCATTTGTCCTGCCGGACGGGCTTTCTTTTTGTCGTTGAACAAAAAGAAACAAAAAATCAACACAGGGGCTGCGCCCCTATGTACCCGCCAAGGTCAAGGGCAGAGTGACGACGGTTTCGCACCTTATACTCTGTACTGGTGCCGGTACCCTCTAGCCAGATGTAATAGTACTCTCAACCCCAATGGTCAAGGGCGGTGGTGTTGTCGGATTGATGTTCTATTGAAATGCGCTCATGAACTCTATATAGGGTCAAGAGCGTTAGGGTAAGGGGTGGGGTCTTGCTGTGGTTGGTTTTGGAATAGTCCTTCGGTTAATAGAAAGCCGTCTATAATTCGCTTGATGAGGTCAATCTCTGTCTGTACCCGCTCACGGAGTGCTGGGATGTCTTGCACGTTGTTACAGGGTTCAAATAAATCTTCTCTTGTGTTTAGGCCAATGTGTGCCTGTTCGCCGCCAAAAAACAAATGGGTTTCGACATAGGAAATTGAATGGCGCATTGTTAAGAGAAATTCCATAAAGCCTGGGGTGAGCACTTGGGAAATGACAGCAGGTGACTCTGTCAGAACAGTAAATATATCACCAAACGGTTTTTGCTCTATTTGTACTCTGGCACGTCTGCCCAGCGCACCTCGTTTCTCCAGTTCAGAAATAATCAGTGGAGCGGAAATTTCTTTGTGTAAGCGGAGGATGAGCCATTGCCCTTTGAGAACCGTGTATCTGTGGCGGCCTTGACGATAAATTCCCACATCTGAAAAGGTGAATGTGACGCCTTTATATGTTGCTTGGAACCAATCATTTCCTTTGTGCGTATTCCAACCCCGCAGTTGAGATGTGCGTAGTTGTCCCTCTGTAAACGTCTCTTTGGGGGCATATCGGACAAGTTCAAAGTTATCCGCCAACATGCCTTGAATCACATAAGTGCTGATGAGCTCTTTCTTTTTCCGGGTGTACAAGGTGCCTTTGTAGAAGCAGGTGCCGCCCGCTGCTGCGCCAAGTATGCCGAACAGGATACTAAGATCGGAGTCCATTGCGAGAAAGTAAAAGACGACAACAATCATAGGGATAATAATCACTGCCCCAGCGAGTTGGAACCAGTTCTTTTTCACCTGCAAAGGCTGTAGTTTTTCAGAAAGTGCGGCATCGCCGGAGCTTGGTCGGGCAACTTGTGGCGCAGATTTCGGCTCCGGTGTTGTTGTAGAACGGTTGACAGCCGAGCCACAGCTAGAACACCGCCGTGTCCTGCGTTTCAAAAGTGCGCCGCAGAGGTGGCAGAAAGAGGTGGTCTGTTCCATTGGGTATCGCCTCCCATTTATTAATATTTGT